>NZ_JBIIAY010000254.1:0-4247 GCF_044239655.1 Brevundimonas sp. | reverse complement strand
CATGCTCAATGAAAAGGTTGACGCCGCCACGGCTGAGCGGCTGGGGTTGGCCAATCGCGTCATCGCGCGTGACCAATTCGAGACGGAAGGTCTGGAAATGGCCTCGCGGCTTGCGCACGGGCCATCGGTGGCGCTTCGCTACATAAAGCAGAACCTCGCTGCGGCCGAGACTGGCACGCTGGAACAAATCTGCGAGCGCGAGGCTTACAACGCTGCACGCTGCGTGCGAACGAAGGACGTCAAGGAAGCGGCCGCCGCGTTCCGCGAAAAACGCGATCCTGTATTTCTTGGCCACTGAAGGGGATCTCATTGGTGTCGAAATGACATCAGTGAGGGCAGTATCCGAACTAAAACCAAGCATCGTGATGGGGTAGGAACCGTTCCTGACAAGAAGGAGCTCGACGTGCCGCAATCATGCCTTCTCACCTCGACCGTCACGCACACAATCACGCCGATGGGTGGTTTTGTCGGCGCAGCTGTCGACAATATCGACCTTTCACTGCCGCAGTCTCCGGAAACCTACGCGGCTCTGCGAACTGCGCTGGGCGTGCACGGCATCCTAATCTTCCGCGATCAGGACCTGACCGTCAACCAATATGTCGCGCTGGGCGAACAGTTCGGCACCTTGGAAGATAACGATACCCTCAATCACGTCGATGGCTATCCACAGGTTGGCCGTTTGGTCAAGGAAGCCGGGCACGTTACCAGCATCGGCGACATGTGGCATGTGGACCATACCTATCTGGCAGCGCCAGTGCGCTACACGATGCTGCGGGCGATCGAGGTTCCGAAGTGGGGCGGAGATACCCTGTTCCTCAGCGCCAAGGCTGCCTTCGCCAGCCTGCCAGAAGGGACGAAGGATACCCTGCGATCGCTCCGCGCCCTCCATTCGCGGTCTTATCTCATCCGAGACGGTCGCTATGCTGCGCAGTTCTTCAAAGAGCGTCCGCCCCGGGCGTCCGGCGAAGCGCAAAACAAGACGGCAATCCATCCCGCTGTCACCCGCCTGCCCGATACCGGCGAAGAGGTGCTGTTTCTCAACCCGGGCTATGTCGTGAAGTTCGATGGCTGGACTGCCAAGTTGTCCGCGGGCCTGCTCGACGCGCTTTACACCCACTGTCTGCAGCCAGAGTATCAGTGCCGCTTCAGCTGGCAGCCAGGTTCGATTGTCATCTGGGACAATCTTCAGACCTGGCACTTCGCTGTGAACGACTATCAGGGCGAGCGTCGAGAGATGGAACGGCTGGTCATCGGCTGAGCAATTTTCAAATCAGGCCTACGTCGGGGCCTTATGAAAAGGCCTACACGGTTTGCCCCATGCGGGCCTTGTCGTCTGTTGCTGTGCTTGATTTGAAACGATGCCGAGAGTGGAACTCGGCTGTCACATACACGAAGTCGTGGCCCGTGAGAACATAGCTGATGAAATCGTCGGCTTTGGTCATGCTCGCGACATAGGCAATCTCGCCAAGCTTAGGAGGAAGAGTCATCAATAAACGGTGGGGGATGCAGAAAAACGGGGGGATACAATGTCCTTTGCGCAATTTCGCCCGCTGAATTGCTTCTACGCGGCTGCTCAGGGACGTCCAAACGCTGCGTCAGTGTTTGCAAAGCTTCAGCTCAATTGATAAACTGACGAAAGGTCACCTGTGTAATGTGGGGGCGATTTGGAGAGCATGGAAATGGCTGACGCCGCAATTGCCGAACGTGAAGTTCCGATCGAGGATCCGGATTTCTACGTGAACAATCCTTGGTCCACCTTTGCGTGGATGCAGCAGGAGAAGCCGTTCTATTTTTACGAACCGCTCAACATGTATTGCATCACGCGGCATCGTGACATTCGCGAGATTGCGGTCCAGGCGGATATCTTCAGCAACGAGCGCGGCATTTTCCCCAGCGAAATCAAGTTTCGCGAACAGGCGGGCGATGCTAACCCCTCCGAAGGGTTCTGGCCAAAGGACGGCGAATTGCTCGGCTACGTTGATCCCCCCCGGCACGGCGAGCTTCGTCGCGTCGCGACTCCGGCATTTTCGGTCGACGCACTGGCTGCAGTCGAAGGGCCCATCCGTGCCCATATCGACAAGCTTCTGGGCGGCATTGTTGATGGCCAGACGGTCGAATGGTGGGACCTGGCGGCAGCCGTCCCGATCGAAGCGGCGTGCAACCTGATCGGCCTACCGGCCACCGACCGCGCCAAAGTGCAGCACTGGAGTGATGAGCTCGAAAAGCTTGGTGCCGACGTGTCGCTCGAGGAACTTCAGGCGGCCGTCGCCGATTTTGCCAGCCTCCAGCAATACATCACCGACAATGTGCACCGTTGCAAGGCGGAGCGCGCCGCCGGTGGTCCAAGCGGCACTGATCTTATCTCCGTTCTGCTGGACGCCGAACTTGATGGTGGCCGGGTCTCTATGGCCACGGTCATAACTTATGCAATGACCGCGATGGCGGCGGGCAGCGACACCACGCGCGCGCTCCTACTCGGCATTGCCCACCAGTTTGCCGAGCATCCGGAGCAGTGGGAGCTGTTGCGCAAGGACCGTTCGTTGGTGAAAAACGCGATCGAGGAAGTGCTGCGTTGGGTGACCCCGGCCCGCGCCTTCGCACGATTCATCAAGAAGGACACCGTGGTGAACGGCCAGGAAATGAAGGCTGGGCAATATGTCTATCAGATGTACATGGCCGGCAATCGGGATCCGGAAGCATTTGTGAACCCGGATCAGTTCGACATCACCCGCAAGGACGCCTCGCGGCACATTACTTTCGGCGCCGGACCGCACATTTGTCTGGGTGCACGCCTCGCCCGGATGGAAGGCGCCCTGATGCTCAACGCCATGCTGGACAGGTTCACGCGGCTCGAGCTGGCAGGGGCGCCCAAGCGCGTCCACCACATTATTCGCAACAGCTGGGATTCCCTTCCCATCAAGTTTTACACCTGAACCAGCCACTTTCGCCCGGATTAAAATCTGGGACTTGAAACGAAAGGGGGCTGCGACCGGACGGTCGCAGCCCCTTTTAGATATTGCCAATCGGCTTTATCGCTCAAACCTTTTCTAGGATGTGGACCGCGCATGCACTGCCCAAGCCCACCACATGGGTGAGACCGATCCGCGCGCCCTCAACCTGGCGAGCTCCCGCCTCACCGCGCAGGTGGGTTGCGATTTCGTAGATGTTCGCAATTCCGGTTGCGCCCAGCGGATGTCCTTTGGAGAGCAGGCCGCCCGACATGTTGACCGGCACCTTGCCGCCCAGCGTCGTCGCTCCACTGTCGAGGAAGGCACCGGCCTCACCCTCGCCACACAGTCCTAGGTTTTCGTAGTGGCAGAGTTCTGCAGTGGCGAAGCAATCATGCAGTTCAACCAGATCGACGTCTTCGGGCCCGACCCCAGCCATTTCATAGGCGGTCTGTGCGGCCAAGCGAGTCACCGTGTTGACATCGGCCTGCACCAGATTGCGCTCAGTGAACGGATCGCTGGCGAGGGCCGAACCGCGCACCCGTACGGCCCGGTCCATCAGGCCAAGCTCGCGCGCCTTACGTTCCGAACATAGCACGGCTGCAGCCGATCCATCGACGTTGACCGAACACATCAGCTTGGTGATCGGATAGGCGATCATCTCGGAGCTCATCACCTCGTCCAGCGGGGTTTCCCGCTGGTACATTGCCTTGGGGTTGAGCGTGCTGTGGTGGTGGTTCTTTTCCGACACCTTTGCGAATTGGCGAAGCGTCGTGCCGTATTTGCGGGTGTGTTCCATGCCCATCTGGGCAAAGACAGCAGGCATGGTGCTCGATCCCATCAGGCCTTCGGTCAGGATCGGGGTGCCGCGGCTGTTCTTGGGCACGAGCATCCCCTTGCCCATCTTCTCGGCGCCGACGGCAAGGACCACGTCATAGAGGCCGGCCTTTATCGCGATCCATGCCTCGCGAAAAGCGGTGGCACCGGTGGCGCAAGCGTTGGTCACGTTGACCACGGGTATTCCCGTCTGCCCGATCAGCTGCAGCGTACGCTGGCCGACCATGGTTTCGGAGCAATTGCCGCTGTAGAGTGCCTGGACGTCCTTCATCGACAGGCCGCAGTCGGCCAGCGCCATGAGAGCGGCCTGGGCGGCTAGCTTTGGCGGAGTGGCATCTTCAAACCGTCCGAAACGGATCATGTCGGTCCCGACGAGATAGATATCGTTGCTCATTGGGCAGCCTCCTTGCCTGCGGGCACGAAAAAGTGGGAAATATAGCCTTCGCCGTCCGACACTGCGTC
>NZ_JBIIAY010000176.1:0-4318 GCF_044239655.1 Brevundimonas sp. | reverse complement strand
GACGAGACCCTAAATGCCTACGATCAACCAGCTTATCCGCAAGCCCCGCAAGCCCAAGCCCGTGCGCAACAAGGTGCCGGCCCTGGAAGGCTCGCCCCAGCGCCGCGGCGTCTGCACCCGCGTCTATACCACGACCCCCAAGAAGCCGAACTCGGCTCTGCGTAAGGTCGCCAAGGTTCGTCTGGCCAAGTCCGGCTACGAAGCCGTGTGCTACATCCCCGGCGAGGGTCACAACCTGCAAGAACACTCGGTTGTTCTGATCCGCGGGGGCCGCGTGAAGGACCTTCCCGGCGTTCGCTACCACATCCTGCGCGGCGTTCTCGATACGCAAGGCGTCAAGGACCGCAAGCAGCGCCGTTCGCACTACGGCACCAAGCGTCCGAAGTAAGCCGAACCGCACTTTCAGATTCAGCCGGTTCCATCTGGCTTCCCAAGAACGATTTAGAAGGCCCAACTCATGTCACGTCGTCACCGCGCCCAGAAACGCGAAGTCCTGCCGGATCCCAAATACAAGGATCTGACCGTCACCAAGTTCATGAATTACGTCATGTACGAGGGCAAGAAGGCCGTCGCCGAGAACATCGTCTATGGCGCCTTCGACATCCTGGCCGACAAGAAGAAGGACTTCGAGCCGGTCCAGACCTTCCACACCGCCCTGGAAAACGTCCAGCCGTCGGTCGAAGTCCGCTCGCGTCGCGTCGGCGGTGCAACGTACCAAGTGCCGGTCGAGGTTCGCCCCGATCGTCGCCGCGCCCTGGCCATCCGCTGGCTGGTGAACGCCGCGCGCAAGCGTGGTGAGAACACCATGACCGAAAAGCTGGCCGCCGAACTTCTGGACGCCTCGAACAACCGCGGCACCGCGGTCAAGAAGCGCGAAGACACCCACAAGATGGCCGAAGCCAACCGCGCCTTCAGCCACTACCGCTGGTAATGCCTGCGGGGGACGCCTTCAAAGCGTCACCTGCGATGACTATCTAAGGGTTTGCGGCGCGGGCGGTTTGAGCTAAATCGCCCGCGCCCGCTTATCCGAAACCGTTCGATCTTCCCGAGGGCGCTACCGGCGTCCTGAACATACCATTCAAGGCACGCTTTCATGGCCCGCACGCACAAGCTCGAGGACTACCGCAACTTCGGCATCATGGCCCACATCGATGCGGGCAAGACGACGACGACCGAGCGGATCCTGTATTACACCGGCAAGAACCACAAGATCGGCGAAGTCCACGACGGCGCCGCGACCATGGACTGGATGGACCAGGAGCAGGAGCGGGGGATCACGATCACCTCGGCTGCGACCACGGCCTTCTGGCAGGGCAAGCGCCTGAACATCATCGACACCCCCGGCCACGTGGACTTCACCATCGAAGTCGAGCGTTCGCTGCGCGTCCTCGACGGCGCCGTGACGGTGCTGGACGGCAACGCCGGCGTCGAGCCGCAGACCGAAACCGTCTGGCGTCAGGCCGACAAGTACAACGTTCCCCGGATCGTGTTCGTCAACAAGATGGACAAGATCGGCGCCGACTTCGATGCCTCGGTCCAGTCGATCCGCGACCGCCTGGGCGCCAAGGCCGTCCCGATCCAGTTCCCGATCGGCTCCGAGTCCTCGCTGTCCGGCCTGGTCGACATCGTCGCCATGAACTCGGTGGTCTGGGACAACGACGCCCTGGGCGCCAACTTCACCGTCGGCCCGATCCCTGACGATCTGATGGCCAAGGCCGTCGAGGCCCGTCAATACCTGATCGACAACGCAGTCGAACTCGACGACGAAGCCATGGAAGCCTACCTCGAAGGCACCGAGCCCTCGATCGAAGTGCTCAAGAAATGCATCCGCAAGGCCGTGCTGACCGGTGCCTTCTATCCGATCCTGTGCGGCTCGGCGTTCAAGAACAAGGGCGTCCAGACCCTGCTCGACGCCGTGGTCGACTACCTGCCGTCGCCGCTCGACATCCCGCCGACGCCGGGCATCGACTTCAAGACCGAAGAGCCCGTCGTGCGTCGCGCCTCGGACGACGAGCCACTGTCGATCCTGGCCTTCAAGATCATGGACGACCCCTTCGTCGGCTCGCTGACCTTCTGCCGCCTGTATTCGGGCAAGATGGAAACCGGCCAGAACCTGCTGAACTCGTCGCGCGACAAGCGTGAGCGCGTCGGCCGGATGCTGCAGATGCACTCCAACAACCGCGAGGACGTCAAGGAAGCCTATGCCGGCGACATCGTCGCCCTGGCCGGCCTCAAGGACACCCGCACAGGCGACACCCTGTGCGATCCCATGAAGTCGCCGGTCATCCTTGAAAAGATGGAGTTCCCGGCGCCGGTGATCGAGATCTCGGTCGAGCCCAAGACCAAGGCCGACCAGGAAAAGCTGGGCGTCGCCCTGGCCAAGCTGGCGTCGGAGGATCCGTCCTTCACCGTCTCGACCGACCACGAGTCGGGACAGACCATCCTGAAGGGGATGGGTGAGCTTCACCTCGACATCAAGATCGATATCCTGAAGCGCACCTACAAGGTCGAGGCCACCATCGGCGCGCCGCAGGTCGCCTATCGTGAATCGCTCGGCCGCAAGGTCGACATCGACTACACCCACAAGAAGCAGACCGGTGGTACGGGCCAGTTCGCCCGCGTCATGATCACCTTCGAGCCCGGCGAACCCGGCTCGGGCTTCGTGTTCGAGAACTCGATCGTCGGCGGCGCGGTGCCCAAGGAATATATCCCGGGCGTCGAAAAGGGTCTGAACAACTCCAAGGACAATGGCCTGCTGGCCGGCTTCCCGCTGATCGACTTCAAGGCGACCCTGACGGACGGCAAATACCACGACGTCGACTCCAGCGTGCTGGCGTTCGAAATCGCGGCCCGCGCCGCCTTCCGCGAACTGAAGGACAAGGGCGCGCCCAAGCTGCTCGAGCCGATCATGGCCGTCGAGGTCGTGACCCCCGAGGATTACCTGGGTTCGGTCATCGGCGACCTGAACGGCCGTCGCGGCATGATCCAGGGTCAGGACATGCGCGGCAACGCCACCGTCGTGAACGCCTTCGTGCCGCTGGCCAACATGTTCGGCTATGTGAACACGCTTCGCGGCATGTCGCAGGGCCGCGCGGCCTTCACCATGCAGTACGACCACTACGAGCCGGTGCCGCAACACGTCGCCGACGAAGTCATCAAGAAGTACAGCGCCTAACCCAAACCAATCCCGGCGGGCGTCGCCCGCCGGACCCCTGAAAAATCTAGGATATGCCCCCTGTTCAGGGGACGGAGAGAAGAGAATGGCCAAGGAAAAGTTCGAACGTAACAAGCCGCATTGCAACATCGGCACGATCGGTCACGTTGACCACGGCAAGACGACGCTGACGGCGGCGATCACGATGACGCTGGCCAAGGCCGGTGGTGCCAAGGCCATGGCCTATGCCGACATCGACGCTGCGCCGGAAGAAAAGGCCCGCGGCATCACGATCAACACCGCGCACGTGGAATATGAGACGGCCAACCGTCACTATGCCCACGTCGACTGCCCCGGCCACGCCGACTATGTGAAGAACATGATCACCGGCGCCGCCCAGATGGACGGCGCGATCCTGGTGGTGTCGGCCGCCGACGGCCCCATGCCCCAGACCCGCGAGCACATCCTGCTGGCCCGTCAGGTCGGCGTGCCCGCCCTGGTGGTGTTCATGAACAAGGTCGATCTGGTCGACGACGCCGAGCTGCTGGAACTCGTCGAGATGGAAGTGCGCGAGCTGCTTTCGTCCTACCAGTTCCCGGGCGACGACATTCCGATCACCATGGGCTCGGCCAAGGCCGCGACCGACGGCGTGAACCCGGAAATCGGCGAGAACCAGGTTCTCAAGCTGATGGAAACCGTCGACGCCTACATCCCGCAACCGGAACGCCCGGTCGACCTGCCCTTCCTGATGCCGGTCGAGGATGTGTTCTCGATCTCGGGCCGCGGCACCGTGGTCACGGGTCGCGTCGAGCGCGGCATCGTCAAGGTCGGTGAGGAAGTCGAGATCGTCGGCATCCGTCCGGTCCAGAAGACGACCTGCACGGGCGTGGAAATGTTCCGCAAGCTGCTGGACCAGGGTCAGGCGGGCGACAACGTCGGCGTGCTGCTGCGCGGCACCAAGCGTGAAGACGTCGAGCGCGGTCAGGTCCTGTGCAAGCCGGGCTCGATCACCCCGCACACCAAGTTCCTGGCCGAAGCCTACATCCTGACCAAGGAAGAAGGCGGCCGTCACACGCCGTTCTTCACGAACTATCGCCCGCAGTTCTACTTCCGCACCACGGACGTGACCGGCATCGTTCACCTGAAGGAAGGCGTTGAGATGAT
>NZ_JBIIAY010000070.1:0-16331 GCF_044239655.1 Brevundimonas sp. | reverse complement strand
GCCTCCGCCGACGCCCTGGCTACCGCCGAGACCGAGGCCGGTGACGCAGACCGAGCGAGCCGCGCCGCCGACGCCGCCGCCGCATCGGCGCGAGAGGCCCGCGCCGGTCTGGCCGCCCGCGCCGAGGCCGCGACCGAGCGACTGACCATCGCCGCCGAGACCGTGCGCGAGACGGCGCAGATGGAGCCCGAGGCGCTGGGCCAGAAGCTGATCGACGACGCCGTCGCCCGTCCGCCCGACGCCGCCGGGGCCGAGAGCCTGTTGTACGGGCTGGAGCGCGAGCGCGAACAGCTGGGCGCCGTCAACCTGCGCGCCGAAGAGGAGGCCGACGAATATTCCGAACGGCTCAACACCATGCGGATCGAGCGGTCGGACCTCACCACCGCCATCGCCCGGCTGAGAGACGGTATCGATGAGCTGAACGCCGAGGGTCGCGAACGGCTGGTCGCCGCCTTCGATATCATCAATGACAACTTCAAGAGCCTGTTCGAGGCCCTGTTCGGCGGCGGTCAGGCCGAGCTGAAACTGGTCGAATCCGACGATCCGCTGGAGGCCGGGCTCGAGATCTTCGCCTGCCCGCCGGGCAAGCGGCTGTCGGTCATGTCGCTGATGAGCGGCGGCGAACAGGCCCTGACTGCGGCGGCGCTGATCTTTGCCGTCTTCCTGGCCAATCCGGCGCCGGTCTGTGTGCTGGACGAGGTCGATGCCCCGCTGGACGACGCCAACGTCGACCGGTTCTGCCGGATGCTGAACGAGATGCGCAACCGCACCGACACCCGCTTCATCGTCATCACCCACAACCCGGTCACCATGAGCCGCATGGACCGGCTGTACGGCGTGACCATGCCGGAACGGGGCGTATCGCAGCTGGTCAGCGTGGACCTGAAACAGGCCGAGACGCTGGTGGCGTGATGGGTGACGACGAGCAGCCGGAATGGGATCAGACGATTGCCGACGCCATGATCGGTGCGGTCGTCTTGATCGGAGTTACGTACGTCCATCCGGAAGCCGATACGCGAGAGCAGATGTACGGGGTCATCGACAGCGTCGATGAGATCGACGGGTTCGAGATTATTCTCAGCGGCGCGCGCGAAGGCGAAACCTACCGCCTGCCCCCCGATCTCCAATCGTTCGAACGGGCGCCGCCGGGCGACTATCGACTTCGATCAACCGGAGAGACCGTCACCGATCCCGAATACATCAGCCAGTGGACAGTCCGGGCACCGGCAAACTGAAGCCACTGAATCCGTCCGGTTCGGACTCCGGCAGGGTTCGACCCTCGCCTCGGTCGGCACGATAGGTTGCGTGGAATACGCTCGCCGGTACTATCCGTCGGATGGATTTCAGACATTTTGATCTCAATCTGATTGTCGTCCTGGACGCCTTGCTCGACGAGCGCAGCGTGACGGGCGCGGCGCGGCGGTTGAAGACCAGCCAGCCGACGGTCAGCTTCTCGCTCCAGAAGCTGCGCGACATCCTTGGCGACCCCCTGTTCATCCGCACGGCCAAGGGGATGGAGCCGACACCCAGGGCCCTGGAGATGAGGGACGCGGTTCGCAGTGTCCTGGCCACCGTCGAAGATCAGCTCCTGTCCGCGCGAACCTTCGACCCCGCCACATCGGACATTCCGGTAACGGTCAGCACCTCCGATGTCGGCGAACTGGTCTTTCTGCCGAAACTTCTACGGCACCTTCGGGCGATCGCGCCGCAGATGACGGTGCGGTCGGTCACCATGGGACCGCAACGCCTGGCCGAGGCCCTGGCGGGGGGGCAGGTCGATCTCGCCCTCGGCTATTTCCCCGACCTCGCCGGCGGCATCTATCAGCAGGGCCTGTTCGAGCATTCGTTCGCCTGCCTGGTGCGGGGCGATCATCCCACCATCGGATCGACCCTCAGCCTGGAGGAATTCATCCAGGCGGAGCATGCCGTGGTCAATGCCGAAGGACGCAGCCAGGAGATCTTCGAGAACGAGATGCAGGCCCGGGGCATCCATCGCCGCATCGCGCTCAGCACCCCCCACTTCATGGGCATGCCCCTGCTCATCGCGACCAGCGACCTGATCGTGACGGTTCCCAAGGCCGTGGCGACGGCCTGGATCGGCCGCGCCAATCTGAAGATGCTCCCTCCGCCGGTCACCGTGCCGCCGATCGCGCTCAAGCAGTTCTGGCATCGCCGCTTCCATGCCGATCCCCGGGGAGTCTGGCTGCGCGGTGTCATCGCGGACCTGTTCATGGGACATGACCCGTCCACGGCCCCGGACTTCGCCGCCGCCCTGGTTTCGGCCCGAGCCGACGCAACGCCCTGACCTCAACGCATCACCCGGACGCTGATCCTCGACACGGTCCGGGCGATCAGGCGGTAGCGACGTCCCTCGGGGCTTCCGCCTTCATGAGGTCCGCCAGCCGGCGGCGCGCCATGTTGCCGCCCGCATCGCTGAGAATATCCACGCGCGGGCGGTCGGGGCTCTGAAGCAGCCTCCGCTGCTGCAGTTCCAGCACCACCTGGTCCTCCCGGAAGGTCGCCGCCGTCTGTTCGAACACAAGGTCAGCGACACCCTCGGTCAGGACGTTCGTCCCGATCGACCAGAAATAGTGGGTCGTCGCTTCCGTCTCCGGCGTGATGCCGTGGAACCCCATCATCGAGAAGCCGTGATCGCGATGCCCGTCGTAGGCACCGGTTCCGACGTCGCAGCCGCCGGTGTGGATGCGCAGCATGACCGGCATGAACTCGATCTCCTGCCAGCGATCGATCCGTCCCGTGAAGCCCCGGGCGGCGACATAGGTCGGTGGCGGCGGCGAGTTCGGCATCCGCCGCTGAACGAAGACCCCGGCCGCCGTCCGCCGGGTCTCCATCTCGGCGCGGAAATGGGTGTCGGGATCGCCGCCGATCGTATGGGGGTGGATGTAGGGCAGGTGCGACAGGTCCATGAGGTTGTCGATCAGCAGCTGCCAGTTGCCGTTCACCTCGTAGTGGGCGCTGCGCCAGGCCCATGCCGGATCGCTGTGCCAGGGATGCCGGGGAATGGCGGCCGGATCGGCCTTTTCGACATCGCCCATCCAGATCCAGATCGCCGCATCCTGTTCGACGACCGGATAGCTGCGGACGCGGGCCTTCGGCGGGATCAGGTCCTGGCACGGCACTTTGATGCAGGTTCCGTCGGCCGCGAACTCCAGACCGTGGTAGGCGCAGCGGATCGCCTCGCCCGCGACCTGTCCCGCCGACAAAGGCACCGAGCGGTGCGCGCAGCGATCCTCCAGAGCGACGGCCTGTCCCGTCTCCGTCCTGAACAGGACGACGGGCTGGTCGAGAAAGGTCCGCGCCTGGCTCGCGCTCACGGCCAGATCGGCAGACCAGCCCGCAACGTACCAGGCGTTGTAGAGAAACATCGTCCGCTTCCGCCCCAGTTCTTATCTGGCCGCGAAGATAGCGCCGACTGATCCATCGGAAAATCCGAAGTTATAGATACTACAAATCTACAAAACCGATACTGCGCAGCGCCATAAGCGGCCGGATCATCCCTGATCCATCGCCGTCTCCGCCTCCCGGAACGCCGCCATCTGGGCCTCCAGGGCCCGCTGGAAGGCCGGTCTCGCCTCGGCCCGCGCGACATAGGCGGCCAGTTTCGGATAGTCGGCGAGAATGTCGGTGTGGCGCAGGTCGCGCAGGACGTGGGTCATGATGATGTCGGCGGCGCTGAAGCGGTCGGCGGCGAACCAGTCCTGGTCGCCGAGCGCGGTCTGGAGTTCGGCCAGCCGCTTGCGCAGGAAGGTCTCGACCTCGGGGCGGCGTTCCTGGCCCCACGCGCTGTCGGCGGCGAACAGGTCGATGGTGGCCAGTTGGCCGACCCAGGGCTCGATGGTGTTGGAGGCGGCGAACAGCCAGCAGGTCACCTCAGCCCGGCCCGCCTCGTCGGTCGGCATCAGGGCCTGCGACTTGCCCGCGATATGCAGCACGATGGCGCAGCTTTCAAAGATGGCCACCTCGCCGTCGCGATAGGCGGGCACCTGGCCGAACGGCTGTTTCGCGCGATAGTCGGGCGAGGCCTGATCCTCGAACCCGATCAGGTCGGCGTCATAGGCGATGCCCGCCTCCTCCAGAGCCCAGCGGACCCGCAGATCGCGCACCGACCCCTGCGCAAACGGCGGCACCCATTTGAAGGCGGTGACCTGGACCATGGCGGCGCTCCTCATTCCGGCTGGATATTGATAGCCTTCCCATTGGAAAGGACCAAGCATGGCCAGACCCGCCTCCACCGTCGACGACTGGCTGAACGCCCTCGACGTCCCGACCCGCGCGGGCATCGACACCCTGCGCGCCGTCGTCCGCGCCGCCGATCCCGGCCTGACGGAAGAAATCAAGTGGAACGCGCCCAGCTATGCCCACGGCGGGCGCGACCGGGTCACCCTGGGGATCGAGGCGAAGGGGGGATACAGGATCGTGCTGCACCGGGGAGCCGCGACCCGGGATGTCGCCGGCTTTCGCTTCGACGATCCGGGCCGGCTGGCCGTCTGGCCTTCGCCGGACCGGGGTGTCGTCCGTCTGGCCGATCAGGCTGCGATCGAGGCCGGGACGCCCGAACTGACCGGACTGATTGCGCGCTGGATCGCCGCAACGGCCTGATTGCCTCACGCCGGACATCCTTGAGGTTTCATGCTATGGTCGCCATCTGACCTGACGAAACTGCCCGCCAGAGCCCCTCATGTACGAAACGCCCGACCAGGATATCGAGACCTTCACCCGGTCGAGCGCGATCCGCATCTATAATGCGGACGATTTCGAGGGCATGCGGATCGCAGGGCGGCTGGTCGCCGAGGCGCTGGACATGATCGTGCCCTACGTCGTGCCGGGCGTGACCACGGGCGAGCTGGACGACCGGATCCGCGAATACACCCTGGACCGGGGCGGGCTGCCCGCCTGCCTGGGCTACAAGGGCTATGCGAAGACGGTCTGCACCTCGATCAACCACGTGGTCTGTCACGGCATCCCGGGCGACCGGGTGCTGAAGGACGGCGACATCGTCAACATCGACCACACCGTCATCGTCGACGGCTGGCATGGCGACTCCAGCCGGATGTATGCGGTGGGCGACATCAATCCGCGTGCGAAGAAGCTGATCGACGTCACCTATGAGTCCATCGCCCTGGGCCTGGCCCAGGTGAAGCCCGGCGCCACCTTCGGCGACATCGGCTTCGCCATCCAGCGCCACGTCGAGGCGGCGCGGATGAGCGTCGTGCGCGACTTCTGCGGCCACGGCATCGGCCGCATCTTCCACGACAGCCCCAACGTCCTGCACTATGGCAGGAAGAACGAGGGCGCGGTGCTGAAGCCCGGCATGTGTTTCACCGTCGAGCCCATGGTCAATCTGGGCAAGCCCCATGTGAAGGTGCTGTCCGACGGCTGGACCGCCGTCACGCGCGACAAGTCCCTGTCGGCCCAGTGCGAGCACACCGTCGGCGTCACCGAGGACGGGGTCGAGATCTTCTCCGCCAGCCCCGCCGGCCTGTTCCGCCCGAACTGATGCGGACCCTTACGGGTCTGGCCTTCGTCGCGGCCGTGGGACTGTCACTGCCCGTCGCCGCCCGGACTGCTGAGCCCTCGCCCGCCCCCGAGCACGGCTTCGTCCTGACCGGGGCCGGCCGGTTCGCGATTCTGGCCGACCAGATGACCATCGTCCGTGACGGCGACACCGTCACGATGCGGGCGTTTCAGGTCACCGAGCCGGGCTTCACCGCCGGGGGGCATACCTATTGGGGCGGCTGGTCGAAGTGGCGGTTCGACTGTGTCGGCATGACCGCCGACCGACTGGACTTCGCCTCGGTGCGCGAGGGCGGCGTCGAGGGCCCGACCACGCCGGACACCGCCCCGGCCTATCATGCCGACCCCGGTGGAGACGCGGCCGAACTCCTGGCCGTGGCCTGTTCGACCGACGCCCGGTCGCCAGATGTCTTCACGCTGGAAGAGGCGGTCACGCTGGGACGGGCGGCTCTGGCGGGCGAACTGGATCAGCCGCGCTGAGGCGATCGAGGTCCAACCGATCCCTGGGCAGGGCCTCCGGGCATTCGTCGCGCATGAAGGCCATCAGCTTCTCGCGGATCTCGCAGCGCAGATCGAAGGCCACCGGCGCCGACCGGGCGCTGGCCAGGCAGCGGACCTGCATGACGCGTTCGGTGATGTCGGTGACCTGCATCACCTGCACGTCGCCGTCCCACAGGACCGAGGCCCGCACGATCCGCTCGAACGCCTCGCGCAGCCGGTCGATCGGCGCCTCGTAGTCGACGTAGAACATGGCCGTGCCGATCAGCCGGGCGTTCTCCCGTGTCCAGTTCTGGAACGGCTTGGCGATGAAATAGGACAGGGGCAGGACCATCCGGCGCCAGTCCCACAACTTGACCACCACATAGGTGGAGGTGATCTCCTCCACATTGCCCCACTCCCCCTCGACGATGATGGCGTCGTCGATGCGGATGGGCTGGGTCAGGGCGATCTGGATGCCGGCGACCATGTTCGTCAGGATCGGTTGCAGGGCCAGACCGGCGATGATCCCCACCACCCCCGCCGAGGCCAGCAGGCTGACCCCCCACTGGCGGAAACCGGAAATGGTCATCAGGGCCAGGCCGACCGTGACGATGAACAGCAGCACCTTGGCCACCCTTTGCAGGATACGGCTCTGGGTCAGATGCTTGCGCGCGATCAGGTTGTCCTCGACCGCCATGTTGAACTTCTTCAGATGCACTGCGGTCCACATGTCGAGGACACCGGACGCCAGCCAGCCCAGCGCCAGGATCCAGGCGAACAGGAGGACGCTGCGGACCTGTTGCGACGGGGCGGGATCCAGCGGCGAGACGCTGACCCCGATGCCGATGCCGATGATGATGACCAGCACCCTCAGCTTGGCCCGCGCCCGCTCGACCACCCCGCGCCAGAAGACGTCCCGGTTCCGGACCACGCGCCGCAGGATCGCGAAGACCAGGGCATGGGTGATCCAGCCCACGCCGACGAAGGCCGCCAGCACCAGCACAATCACCGCCCATTCGGGCAGCCAGTCGAACTGCCGCCACAGGCGGGTGGTCTCGGCCGTCAGGTCGGAAATGAAGGGGGGCATGGGTAGGGTAACGCACCACGGCCAAGGTTGTTCGCAGACTCGGTATCTGGCACCGGTGAGGTAGGCAAGCGACGCGCCAAGATCGGCACGTCGCTCCCCCAACTACTGTAGTTTATCGAAAGCGTACTTCACGATTTCCAGCATCACATGGAAGCCAAACCCGATTGCTGGGCCGACCACGAGCGAGCGGACGTCGCGAGGACGAAAATGGTGCCTAGCCATAACGCATCTCCAACGATGTGATTGATTACAGTCCGGCCTCAAGGCCAGATTCAATATCTCAGGCCCTCAAGGGCCAGATACCCGCTGCTTGACGATCCGCTAAGTCTTCAACTGGCAGCGACTATGCTGTGAAGAAAGACTGCATCAGGACGCAGCAAAGGTACCATCTCACCGCTGCTTGACGATCCGCGGGGTCTTCGACTGGCAGTATTTACACTGTGACGAAAGACTGCTTCAGGATGCAGCGATTCAAGCTTAGACGATTCGAGTTTCGATAGCAAACATCTCGGCGGAGTGAATGTGCCCACCGTTACTGCGTCATGCGAGACCAATAGCAGTTACTTCCACCATATCCGCCAGCCTGCGCGCCGCATCGGGGATGGCCACCGATCGGGCCGCCGCGCTCATCGTCGCCAGCCGCGCCGGGTCGGACAATAGCGGCAGCAGCGCCGCCGTCAGACTTTCCACCGTCACGTCATCCTCTGCAATCACCACCGCCGCGCCGACATCGGTCAGAGCCTTCGCATTCAGGGTCTGGTGGTCGTCGGTGGCGATCTTGAGCGGGATCAGGACGGACGGCAGGGCGGCGACGGCCAGTTCGGCGCAGGTCGAGGCCCCGGCACGACCGACGACCAGATGCGCCTGCGACAGCCGCCCGGCCATGTCGCGGAAGAAGGGCGCGACCTCGGCCTGGATGCCGGCCTCCAGATAGATCTGCTGTGCGGTCTCCAGCGTCTCGGGCCGGGACTGCTGCTGGACACGCAGGCGGACGCGCAAGGCTTCTGGCAGGGCGGCCAGCGCCCGGGGCGTCGTCTCCGACAGGATGCGGGCCCCCTGACTGCCGCCCGTGACCAGCACATGGATCGGCCCGTCGGCGGTCGGCGGCAAATAGGCACGGTCGAACAGGGCGCCGATCTCGGCCCGGACGGGACTGCCGACCACCTCGGCCTGCATGCCTTCGGGTGCCCGCTTCAGGGTCGGAAAGGACGAGGCGATCCGGCCGACACGCCCGGCCAGCAGCCGGTTGGTGCGGCCCAGCACCGCGTTCTGTTCATGGATGACGGTCGGCGTGCCCCGGCTGATCGCAGCGATCAGGGCGGGCGCGGACGGATAGCCGCCGAAGCCGACGACCACGCCGGCATCCAGCCGCCTGAAGGCCTTCCTCGCCTGAACCACCCCCCGCGCGATGGCGATCCCGGCCTTCAGCAGGGCGACAGGGCCCGAGCCGGTGGCGGTGTCGAGATACAGTTTCTCCTCGGCCGGAAAGTTCGCGGCATACTGTTCGCCCCGATGGTCGGTGGCCAGGACCACGCGCCAGCCGCGCGACGCCATCTCTCGGGCCAGGGCCTCGGCGGGAAACATATGACCCCCGGTACCCCCGCCGGCGACGATGCAGACTTTGGACGGCATGGACGCTCTCTCATCTTCCTTCTCCCCTTGCGGGAGAAGGTGGCTCGCGGAGCGAGACGGATGAGGGGTCTCACGGAACCGTCCGTCTGCTTGCCGAGCCCTCACTCAGAAGCCGGCGTGACCCCTCATCCGTCAGGCTTCGCCTGCCACCTTCTCCCGCAAGGGGAGAAGGATTTCTACGGCAAAATCCGGCGGCGGTCCTGCAAGGTCACCCCCGGCTCATAGGCCCCCGGCCTCCGCCGGGTCAGGGCGAGCGCCAGCCCCATCGTCAACCCCATGGCCAGCATCGACGACCCGCCGTAGCTGATGAAGGGCAGGGTCATCCCCTTGGTCGGGATCAGGTTCAAGTTCACCGCCACATTGATCGAGGCCTGTAGCCCGATAAGGACGAACAGCCCCGCCGCCGCCGTCTGCTCGAAGGGGTCGTTCAGCTTCATGGCCCGGCGCATCCCGCGCACCACGATGAAGGCATACAGACCGATCATGGCCAGGCTCAGCATCAGGCCGAACTCCTCGGCCCCGACCGAATAGATGAAGTCGGTGTGCAGATCGGGCACGTGGCGCTTCATGACGCCCTCCCCCACCCCGCGCCCGACCAGACCGCCGGCGCTGATGGCCTCGCTGGCACGGTCGATCTGGTGGGTGTCGGTGGTCTCGGGGTTGGTGAAGCGGCTGAGGCGGTCGCGCATGTGGCCGAACATGAAATACAGCGACACCACGCCTCCGGCGGCGGCGGCGGCGAGTACCGCCATCCACTTCAGCGGCACCCCGGCCATGAAGAAGACGCACATGAAGGTGGTGGTGATCAGCAGGGTCTGGCCGATGTCCGGCTGGATCAGCAGCAGACCGACCGTCAGGGCCCAGAAGCCGAAGGCGATGCTGACCCCGGGCACCCCCTCCCCCTTCTGGCCTTCGGCGAACATCCAGGCGGCGAAGACGATCAAACTGGGCTTGGCGAACTCACTGGGTTGCAGGCTGAAGGGCCCCAGGTTGATCCAGCGCGCAGCCCCCTTCACCTCGTCGCCGATGAAGGGCAGCGCCGCCATGACGACGATGGCCCCCAGCAGGCTCAGGACGGCGATCCGCCTGACCCCGCGCGGCGACAGCAGCGACATGGTCAGCATGGCCCCCGCACCGCCGGTCGCCCAGACGATCATCCGCCAGGAATAGTGGAAGGGATCCGAGATCGACTCGTCGGCCAGGATGGCGGCGGGCGAGGACGCAAAGCTCAGCGCCACCCCGAACGCCATCAAAGTCAGGGCCGCACCCAGCAGGCCGCGATCCACCGTCCAGAACCACTGGGCGATCGGGCTCTGGTCGTTGCGCGAAAAGGCCGGGTTATAGGCCGGGCGATAGGGCTCTGCGGTCATGGTTTCCCATTCATGAACGCAAAGGGGTAGCGCCTTGGTTAAGAACCGCCGCCCGGAATGCCTCTCCGCGCGCCTCGAAGTCGGGATACTGGTCGAAACTCGCGCAGGCCGGGGACAACAGCACGATCTGATCGCCCCCGGCCGCCTGGGCATCGGCGGCGGCGGCGGTCACGGCGGCTTCCATGGTGCCGGTGATGACGTGCGGCGTGTCGCCCAGAGTCGCGGCGAACTCCTCGGCGGACTGGCCGATCAGATAGGCCCTGGTCACGCGCGGAAACAGATCGGACAGGTCGTCGATGCCGCCGTCCTTGGGCACCCCCCCGGCGATCCAGAAGACGGACGGATAGGACGACAGGGCCTGTCTCGCCGCATCGGCATTGGTGGCCTTGGAGTCGTTGACGAAGCGGACGGCCCCGAGCTGGGCGACGGTCTCCATGCGGTGGGCGAGACCGGGGAAGGTCATCAGGCCCTCGACGGCGGCGTCATGCGGGACGCCGAGCGCGCGGGCGGCGGCGTAGGCGAAGGCGGCGTTCTGGGCGTTGTGACGGCCGGGGAGCGAGCGCGCTGGGGCGAGGTCGGCGATGGCGACGCCGTCGGCGACGAGCTTGCCGCCGGTGGCATCGACGATGATGAACCGACCGGCGTCGAAGGCGGGCTGCTGGTCCGGCAGGCGAGCGGCGATTTTTGCCACAGGGACGCCGCCGGTGGGATCGACGAACTCGGGCGGGGTGCGGGTCGTGATGGTCGAGACCCGGAGACGCCGGTCGTTCAGGGCGTTGACGGTCTTCCAGCCCCAGTCGTCGTCCACCCCGATCAGGGCGACCTTGTCCGGCGTCATGACCTGGAATAGCCGCCGCTTGGCCGCGACATAGCCCTCCATGCCGCCGTGCCGGTCCAGATGGTCGGGCGAGACGTTGGTCAGGATCGCCACGTCCGGCGCGAAACTGGTGGTCAGATCCAGCTGGTACGACGAGGTCTCGACCACATAGACCTCGACCTCGGCGGGGGCCGGAAGGGCCAGGACGCCGATGCCGATGTTGCCGCCGATCGCGACCTTGAGCCCCGCCTGTTTCAGCACCCAGCCGATCAGGGCCGTGGTCGTCGACTTGCCGTTGGTGCCGGTGATGGCGACGACACGAGGCCGGAGCGACGCCGGGACCGTGTCGATGGCGCGGGCGAACAGTTCGATGTCGCCGATGACAGGCACGCCCGCCGCCCTGGCCTTCTCGACCGTCCAGTGCGGCTTGGGATGGGTCAGGGGCGCGCCCGGCGACAGCACCAGCGCCGCGAAGGCGGACCAGTCGGCGGTGGTCAGGTCCTCGACCGCGAACCCTTCGGCCTCGGCCTGCATGCGGCCCGAGACCCCGTCGTCCCACAGGATGGGCGTCGCCCCGCCGGCCTGAAGCGCCCGCGCCGCCGTGATCCCGGATCGGCCCAGGCCGAAGACGGCGACGCGGCGACCCTGGAATCCGGGAACGGCGATCATCGCGTCAGCGGAGCTTCAGGGTCGCCAGCCCGAGCAGGGCCAGCATGGCGGCGACGATCCAGAAGCGGATCACGACCGTCGATTCCGGCCAGCCCAGCTTCTCGAAATGGTGGTGGATCGGCGCCATCAGGAAGATGCGCCGCTTGGTCAGCTTGAAATAGCCGACCTGGATCATGACCGAGGCCGCCTCGATGACGAACAGGCCGCCGACGATGCCCAGCACCAGTTCGTGCTTGGTGGCCACCGCCATCGATCCCAGAGCCCCGCCGAGCGCCAGCGAACCGGTGTCGCCCATGAAGATCTTGGCCGGCGGGGCGTTATACCACAGGAAGCCCACGCCCCCGCCGATGATGGCCGCGCAGAAGATCGCCAGCTCGCCCGCGCCCGGCACATGGTGGACGCCCAGATAGTCCGAGAAGATGAAGTTGCCGACCAGATAGGTGATGATCCCGAACGCCGCCGCCGCCATCATCACCGGCACGATCGCCAGCCCGTCCAGCCCGTCGGTCAGGTTCACCGCGTTGGAGAAACCGACGATCGTGAAGGCCGCGAAGGCCACGTAGAACCAGCCCACGTTCAGCAGCACGTCCTTGAAGAACGGGAAGGCGATCGAGGTCTCCAGCCCCGGCGAGGTCGGCGACTGGGTCATCCACAGCACGGTCAGGACGCCCGCGATCACCGCGATGACGACCTGGGCCAGCAGCTTCTGTTTCGACGTCAGCCCGGCCGAGGTCTGTTTCGTGACCTTGGCATAGTCGTCGACGAAGCCCAGCACCCCGAAGGCCGCCGTCACGAAGCTGACGATCCAGATATAGGGGTTGGTCAGGTCGCCCCACAGGAAGACCGCGACGCCGATGCCGGCCAGGATCATCAGCCCGCCCATGGTGGGTGTGCCGACCTTGGACAGGTGGCTGACGGGGCCGTCCTCGCGGATCGGCTGGCCCTTGCCCTGTTTGGCGCGGATCCAGTTGATGAAGCGCGACCCCATGGCCACCGCCACGATCATCGCCGTCGCCATGGCCAGCGCCACCCGCACCGTCTGGTACTGGATCAGGTGAAGGAGCGGATAGTCCTTCGCGACGTCGGCGAACTGGAGATAGAGCAGATAGAACATGGATATCCCCTAGCGCGTCGTATCCAGCGCGGCCAAGGCCTTCGCGACCAGCGACGCTTTCGACCCGTTCGATCCCTTGACCATGACGATGTCGCCGTAGGCGGCCAGATCGGCGGCCTGCTGTGCCAGTTCGGCGGCAGTCTCGGTCCAGACGCCGCGGCGGCTTTCCGGCAGGGCGTCGTACAGATGGCGCATCTGCGGGCCCGCCGCGTGGGCCAGATCGAGCCCGGCGGCATCTATGGTCTCGGCCAGCCCGGCGTGCAGGTTCACCGACTGATCGCCCAGCTCCAGCATGTCGGTCAGGACCACGATCCGCCGCCCGCCCGTCCGCACCGGCCGTGCGCCGAGGCTCAGGAACCCCGCCCGCATCGACAGGGGATTGGCGTTGTAGCTTTCGTCGATCAGGGTGAAGGTCCCATGCGGCCCGTTTACCGAGCGGATTTCGCCGCGCCCGGCCAGGGGCTGGAAGGTCGCCAGGGCCTCGAACGCCGTCTCGACCGGCACGTCCAGCGCCTCCAGCATCAGGATGACGGCCAGGGAGTTCAGGCCCCAGTGGAAGCCCGATTGCTTGAGCGTGAACACATGGGTCCGCCCCTGGATGTCGGCGGTGACCCGAGCCCCTTCCGGACCGGGCACGAAGTCTAGCAGCCGCGCATCCTGTTCAGGTCCGGACCCGAACTGGGCGATCCGCGCGCCCTGACGCAGGGCGCTCTCGCGCAGCATGTCGACCCAGGGATTGTCGCCGTTGATCACCGCGACGCCGCCGGGGCCCAGCCCCTGAAAGATCGCCGCCTTCTCGCGCGCCACCCCGGTCTCGCCGTCGGAGAAGCCCTCGATATGGACCGGGCCGACCGTGGTGACACAGGCGGCGTGGGGCAGGACCATCTTCGACAGGGGTGCGATCTCGCCCGGCGCATTCATGCCGATCTCGAACACCGCCCGCTCGGTGTCACGCGGCATCCGGGCGAGCGTCAGGGGCACGCCGATATGGTTGTTGTAGCTCTTGATCGAGGCGTGGGCGGGCCCGGCCAGATCCAGGCCCGCCTTGATCGCCTGGGTCACGCTGGTCTTGCCGACGCTGCCGGTCACGGCGCCACGCCGCACCTGGGGGGCGCGATCACGGGCGGCGGCACCCAGTGCCTCCAGCCCTCTCAGCGTGTCTGGAACGATCACGTGCGGCCCGCCCTCGATGGCGTGTTCGACCAAAGCCCCGGCAGCCCCTGCGGTGAAGGCGGAGGCCGCGAACTCGTGCCCGTCCCGCGCGCCCTTCAGCGCCAGGAACAGGTCTCCGGGGGCGATCTCGCGGCTGTTGTAGGTGATGCCATGGACGTCGAAGTCGCCGCCTTTGAGGCGGCCGCCGGTGGCGTCGGCGATCTCGGCCGCAGTCCACAGCGGCGGGGTCGTGTCAGGCATGAATGCTCAGGGCTTCGGCGGCTTCGGTGGCGTCGTCGAAGGGGTGGGTCACCCCGGCGACGATCTGACCCTGCTCATGCCCTTTTCCGGCGATGACCACCACATCTCCGTCGCGCATCGTCGAAATCGCGTGGCGGATGGCCTCGCGGCGGTCGCCGATCTCCAGCGCATCGGGGCAGCCCTTCCGGACATCCGCCCGGATCGCCGAGGCCTTCTCCGAGCGAGGGTTGTCGTCGGTGACGATGGCGATGTCGGCCAGCCGCCCGGCGATGGCACCCATCAGGGGTCGCTTGCCCCGGTCCCGATCCCCGCCCGCGCCGAACACCACGATCAGCCGTCCCGTCGCATGGGGCCGCAGTGCCGTCAGCACGGTCTCCAGCCCGTCGGGCGTGTGGGCATAGTCGACATAGACCTCGCCGCCCCGGTCGCCCCCGGCCACCCGCTGCAACCGCCCGGCCGCGCCCGTCAGTCCCTCGAGCGCACCCAGAACCCGGTCGGCGCTTTCGCCCGCCGCGATGCACAGCCCCGCCGCGACCAGAGCGTTCGAGGCCTGAAACGCGCCGGCGAGCGGCAACAGGATGTCGTGGACCTGGCCGCGCACATCGATCGACAGGCGCTGCCCTTCGGGCGTCGCCGTCCGGCCGATCAGGGCCAGGTCGCGACCGCGCTGGCCCACGCCCATGATGCCGAGACCGGACATGATGCTGGCCGAGGCGAAGCTGGAATAGTGATCCGAGTCCGCGTTGAGTACGGCGGTCCGGCCGCGCGCCAGCAGGGTCTCGAACAGCCGCAGCTTGGCGTTGCGATAGGACTCCATCGTACCGTGATAGTCTAGGTGGTCCTGGCTCAGGTTGGTAAAGCCCGCGGCCTTCAGCGACACCCCGTCCAGCCGCCGCTGATCGACGCCGTGCGACGACGCCTCCAGCGCCAGGTGCGTGACCCCCTTCCGGGCCAGTTCGGCCATCAGCCGGGCCGCGTCGGCGGCATCGGGGCTGGTCAGGCCTGCGCCCGTCAATGTGTAGGTCTTGTCGCCCTTCTGGCCGACGACGCCCAGGGTGCCCATGCTGGCGGACTTGAGCCCCAGCGACGCCCAGATCTGGCGACAGAAGGTGGCGACCGAGGTCTTGCCGTTGGTGCCGGTGACGGCGACGCAGTTGGCCGGCTGGGCCCCATAGAAGCTGCGCGCCGCCAGCGCATAGGCCCGGCGCACATCGCCCGAAGTGACCAGCACGGGCGCGGCACCTTCCGGCGTATCGGCGGGGGCCAGTACGGCGGCGGCACCCAGCGCCAGGGCCTGGGGGATGAAGGCCCGGCCGTCGGCGGCGCTGCCCGGCAGGGCGACGAACAGCGAGCCCGGCGCGACCTTGCGGCTGTCGGCCGTCACGCCCGTGATGATCGGGTCGGAGGACACGTCGCGGCGCAGCAGGTCGGACAGGTGAATCCTGGGTGGCGTGGCGGCGGTCATCGTCCGTCACCCTCCACGTCTTCAAACGCCGGGACCTTCTCGCCCAGCGCGTCGCGCCAGGCGTCGGCACCGCGCTGGACGCCCAGGAAGGGCGCGATCCGGGCGGCAATCCGGCCCACGGCAGGCGCCGCGACGAAGCCGCCGGTGCGCGGATAGGTCTGGGGCTCGTCCATCAGGATCAGGATCGAATAGCGCCGCGTGTTGATCGGCCCGTCGGTCGGGAAGACGGCGGCGAAGGTGCCGACCGCGTGGCTGGCCTGATAGCGCCCGTTCACCAGCTTGTTGGCCGAGCCGGTCTTGCCTCCGACCCTCAGGCCCGGCGCATCGGCCCGGGTGCCCGAGCCGTTGACGACGTTCCGCCGCATCAGGTCCAGCATGGTCAGGGAGGTCTGTTCCGAGATCACCCGGCGCGGCTCGACATTGGGCGCGCCCCCTTTTCTCAGGCTCAGCGGGACATAGCGGCCGCCGTTGGTCAGGGCCCCCATGGCCGCCGACATCTGGGCCGGAGTGATCGAGATGCCGTAGCCGAACGACAGGGACGCCAGGGTGGTGTCGGACCACTCGCGCGGGCGGATCGGACGGGCCGATTCGCGCAACTCTATCGGCGCCTTGGCCAGAAGGCCGAAGCGGGTGAAATAGTCCCGCATCACGTCGCCGCCCATGCCGATGGCCAGCTGCGTCGTGCCGATGTTGGACGAGTGCAGATAGACCTCTTCCAGCGACAACACCCGGTTGGTGGCGTGGAAATC
>NZ_JBIIAY010000175.1:0-4332 GCF_044239655.1 Brevundimonas sp. | reverse complement strand
CCCCGTCGTGCTCGGCCAGAAATGCCCGATCAGCGCCCCCAGCGCGATGGCGATCAGCACCTGGAAATACAGGTGGCGATAGAAGGGGTGTTTGACCGGCATCGGTATGGCAGGCGTACTGGGGTTCAAGACCGCTTCCTCTCGACGGACCAAGTCCGCTGTTTCCTCGATGCGATCTTGCGTCGCCTTCGCTGGACCGATGTTCGCCGCGCTTTCGCCGGATTCGAAATCCTTCTTCTCGCTCGGTGTATGGACTGTTTTCCTTGAATAATTCTCCATTCCTGGCCAATTTTTCAGGCGAGTAGTGCGAAATTCCGCCAATGACTATGGCTAGAGCGTGCGGAAAATCGCACACTGGCGACATGGCTGTTCTGAGGAATTTCATTGGTGGCCTCGCCAGGCAGGCGTCGAAGGGGCCCTGGCCGTTCGTCATCGTCGCCTGGCTGATCCTGACGATCACAGCCGCAGTCGCTGCGGGCGAGGTCGCCCGCCGTCAGGCCGAACGGGACATCGGCCGCCAGGCACAGGCTGCCGCCGCCCTGCATGCCGCAGTCCTGCGCAGCGAGCTCGAGAAGCACCGGTCCCTGCCCCTGGTCCTGGTTCAGGACCCAGAGGCAGTCATGCTGCTGAGCGATGCGACCCCGGCACGGGCCGAACTTGTGAATCGCAAGCTGGAGCTGCTTGCGGACCAGACCCGGGCCGCCGCCATCTATCTGCTGGACACCAACGGCGTTGCACGCGCCGCTTCCAACTGGCGGCTCCCGACCAGTTTCGTCGGCTCAAACTACAGTTTCAGGCCCTACTTCACCCGCGCGATCGCGCGAGGATCCGCAGAGTTCTTTGCCCTGGGCACCGTCAGCGGCCGACCGGGACTGTATCTCGCGCGCCGGCTCTCCGATGGTTCCGGCCGGCTGCTCGGCGTCGTTGTGGTCAAGGTCGAGTTCGATGCCCTGGAACAGGAATGGCGCGGCTCGGGCGAGCCTGCCTATGTCTCGGACCAGAGCGGCGTAGTCCTGATAACCTCCGTTCCCAACTGGCGATTCCGCACGGTCGCACAGATGACGCCTGAGCAACGTCGTCTGGTGCTGGCCGGTCAGACTCTGGGCCACGACGCCCTGGCCCCCCTGCCCTTCCAGACGACGACCAGCACGCCCCGGCTGGTCTCTGCGCCGGTCAATGGCTCGGACCAGCCCTGGATTTCCGCCCAGGCCCCGACCAGCACGCCGGGCTGGACCCTGCATCTGCTGTCCCCGGCCGGGAACGCCATCCTGGTGGCGGTGACCAACGCCCGCGCCGTCGCGGCCCTGATCGTCACCCTGTTGATGGTCGTCGTCGCCGTCCTGATCCGACGCCGCCAGCTGACGCAGGCCCAGGCCCTGGCCCAGATCGCCGCCCGCGCCGAGCTCGAGCATCGTATCGATGAACGTACGGTCGAACTTCGCGTCGCCAACAACGAACTCAACCGCCAGATCGACGAACGCCGCCAGGCCGAGGCCAGTCGCGAACTACTGCGCGACGAACTGGTTCAGGCCAACAAGCTGGCGACCCTGGGCCAGATCGCAGCCGGCGTGGCGCACGAGATCAACCAGCCGGTCGCTGCCATTCGCACACATGCTGACAGCGCCTCGGCCTATCTGGATCGTGGGGATAGGTCGGGTGTCCAACGCAACCTCACCCGCATCGCCGACCTTACGGGGCGCATCGGTTCGATCACCGACGAATTGCGAGCCTTTGCACGCAAGACCGCGTCCACCCCATCGCTCGTCGATCCCGAAGCCGCCATCGACGGAGCCCTGATTCTTCTATCGGGACGTCTGCGCGAGAGCCGCATAACCCTCGATCGTATGAGCACGACAGCCCCTTGCCTCGCGCTGGCGGAAAGAGTGCGGTTGGAACAGGTTATCGTGAACCTGGTCCAGAATGCCATCGAGGCGCTGGAGGAGGCCCGTCCTGCCGCGCCTCGCCTCTCGATCAAGGTACGGTCTGACCGCGATCACGTCGAGATCGTCATCGCCGACAATGGCCCCGGCCTTGACCCGGCCGTCGCCCAGGCCCTGTTCACCCCGTTCGTCACGACCAAGCCCAACGGCCTGGGTCTGGGCCTGGTGATCTGTCGCGACATCGTCGCGGGCTTCGGCGGTGAGTTGATCCTCAGCCCGTCCGGAGCCGGGGCGAGCTTCGTCATTTCACTGAAGGCGTCTCATTGATGGATTTCGCGAGACCTTCTGCCGTCGCCCTGGTCGATGACGATGGCGATTTCCGCGCGGCGCTCGCCGAACGTCTGGAGATCGAGGGGTTTGACGTAACGGCACATTCATCAGCCGAGGCCGCGCTCAAGGCTCTCGACCCCGGCTTCCCCGGTGTGGTCGTCAGCGACCTGCGCATGCCCGGGCTCGACGGCCGCCAGCTGCTGAGCCGCCTTCAGGCCATCGACGACGCCCTGCCGGTGATCATGATGACGGGCCACGGCGATATCGAGGATGCGGTCGAGGCTCTGCGTCACGGTGCCTATGATTTCGTGGCAAAACCCTTTGCCTTCGATCGCCTGCTCGGCAGTCTCAAGCGCGCATTGGAGAAGCGCGCCCTTGTGCTTGACAACCGTCGCCTCACCGCGGCCGCAGCCGACGCCGGGCTCGAACTGCCTCTGATCGGCGCGTCCGAGACCATGGTGCGACTGCGCGACACCATTGCCCAACTCGCCGACGCCCGTCTGGATGTGCTGATCGAGGGGGAGACCGGTGTCGGCAAGGAGGTCGTCGCGCGCGCCCTCCACAACGGCGGCCGTCGTCGCATCCATCCGTTTGTCGCCGTGAATTGCGGCGCGCTTCCCGACGGCCTGATCGAGAGCGAGCTGTTCGGTCACGAGGCCGGTGCCTTCCCCGGCGCCGTGCGCCGTCGTGTCGGCCATATCGAACACAGTCATCGCGGCACCTTGTTCCTGGACGAGATCGAAAGCATGCCCATGGCCGTCCAGATCAAGCTCCTGCGCGTCATAGAAGAGCGGGAGGTCCAGCCCATCGGCGCGACCCAGCCCCGTCCCATCGACCTGCGTATTCTCGCGTCCTCCAAAGTCGACCTGGAAGAGGCCGTACGGGCGGGGGTCTTTCGCAACGATCTCTATTATCGTCTGAACGTCATCAAACTCCGGGTGGCCCCCTTGCGCGAACGGCGCGATGACATTCCCCTGCTGTTCGGGCACTTCCTGCGACGCGCCGCGACGCGCGAGGGTCGCGTGGCCCCTCCAATGTCAGTCACCGTCCGCCGTCGCCTGCTGGACCATGACTGGCCCGGCAATGTTCGGGAGCTGGCCCACTTTGCCGAACGCGTCCTGGCAGGCCTGGAAGCGCCGCAATCTGCTACCCCGTCGCCAACTAGCGACGGCCTGGCCGAGAGTCTGGCACGTTACGAAAGCCAGCTGATTATCGAATCCCTCGAGTCCTGTGGCGGCGACGTCGTCGCCGTCGCAAGGACTCTGAAACTTCCCCGAAAAACCCTCTACGACAAGCTGCAACGCCATGGCCTTCGGCCCGCCGATTTTCGTAACAGGAATTAAGCCAGCGAAACTTCATTCTTCTCCGGCCTGGCTGTCCCCGAACGGCGCTCTGAAACGTTGCAGCCTTTGGCACAGCTCGTAGCAAACCTGCGAAAAGATCTAAGCGATCGAAGGTGCCTATCTGAAAGCCAACCGTGGTTGGCCACTCCGTGCATCTAACGGCAACTACCCTACAGTAACCTGTAACACCCCACCGCCTCAGCCCCAGACCGTGTTCGACCAAAGTCGATCTGCCGCTTGAAGCCGATGGCTGTCACAGATCGATTTGACGCCCGTTCAGTGGCGACAGAACAGCCGATGAACGGCGAGATTTGGGAGGCTAACGAATGACCGACAGCGCCGTGGGTGCGCCCGAAATGGACCAGAAGGCTCTCGACAAGCGATCCCGCCTTGTCATCCTCGCCTCGTCCGTCGGCACCGTGATTGAATGGTACGACTTCTATCTGTACGGGTCGCTGGCCGCGATCATCACGACCCAGTTCTTCTCGGGCGTGAACGAGACGACCGGCTATATCTTTGCACTGATGGCCTTTGCCGCCGGCTTCGCGGTCCGGCCGTTCGGTGCCATCGTTTTCGGACGCCTGGGTGACCTGTGGGGGCGTAAGAACACCTTCCTGGTGACGATGCTGCTCATGGGCCTGTCGACCTTCGTCGTCGGCCTGCTGCCGCCCTATGCGGCCATCGGCATCGCGGCACCGATCATTCTGGTGGCCATGCGACTGGTGCAGGGTCTGGCGCTGGGCGGCGAGTACGGCGGGGCCGCGACCTATGTGGCCGAG
>NZ_JBIIAY010000069.1:0-16418 GCF_044239655.1 Brevundimonas sp. | reverse complement strand
GGCGGGCGTTGATGGCCGGCCATTTCTCGGACAACCCGGCGTCTGGCCGCGTGCTGGAAAAGGCGGGGTTCCTGTACACCGGCGAGACCCGGCGTCAGTTCAGCCGCGCACGGGGCGAACCTACCGATACGCGGATGATGGTCTGGCTGGCCTGAGGTCCAGGTGGGCGGTCAGCCGACGAGGCCGGCCGCCCATCCCGCAAAGGCGAGCCAGCCCGGCGTCATCCACACCATCGGGGTCGCAATCATGACCACGGCGACGATCAGGCCGCCGATCAGGGTCGCGGGGTGGACGCGCCTGAGGGTGTAGAGGTCCCACAGGATCAGGGCGGCGACGAACAGCAGGGGCAATAGCCCCTTGAACGGCTGATCGATCGGCAGGGCCATGCGCCCGAGCGAGGGCTGGAGCATGTCGAACATCGCCAGCATCATCAGCCGCTTGTGCGTCGCCGGTGTCCTACGGAAGGCCAAGGCCGCCACGATCAGTCCGCAGAAGACGGGGATGTCGAGCAGCGGCACCGCGAGCCAAGACAGCGGCGGAATTCCGGGTGGTGCCGTGAGCGGCCGGTCGACGCCGTGCAGCGCCACCAGGATCGCCAGCGGAATCATCAATGTGACCAAGACCAGGCCTGCGACGCCTAACCGCCTGTGGACAGCGACCTTGCCGCCGGCGACCAGCCCCGCCTGAACCGCGAAGAGCAGGATCCAGAGGGAGAAGACCAGTCCATGCAGATGGACCAGCAGATTCAGCGGCTCATAAGGGTGGGCCGGGGGGAGGGTTCCCCGCAGATAGTAGCTCGGCGCGAAGCCCACGATCGTGCTGATCAGCACGATGATGGCCATGGTGGTGAAGAATATCCGGTCGCGAGGCAATCGCGGCCTGGCGGAAACGCGTGGTTCAACCGCTGCGATCATGTCCAGACCCCCGAGTAGGACCCTAGACGATCATGGTCGAACGGTGTTGTCCAGAGCGTGATGCGTCATTGCCGTGGCGGCTCAGCCGCCCGCCAGACCCGGTCCGAACAGGACGATCGCGCCGACGACACCGCCGACGATGGCGGCGGCGGCCCCCGCCACGAAGGCGATGGCAGTGCGGGTGCGTCGGCGACGCATCCCGCCGGTGCGGACGTTTCGGATATAGACCTTGGGCGTGCGGTCGAAGGCTTCGGATCCGCTGATATTATGCTGGGACATGGACGCGCTCCCCACTGAACTGAGGGTTCAGTCAGGGACGCACCGAAAGGCCAAACAAAGGCGAACGGCGCTCGATCGGTCACCTTTCCGTGGACGGATCAGCCGCAGAAGATCCGCTGGCCGCTATAGGCCGTGTAATAGCCGGTCGCCGGATCGTAGGATCGGTACTCGGCGCAGCACCAATTTATGCGCTGAGGATCGCGGCCGTACTGGGCGTAGGCTGTGTGGTTGTGCCCGTGCGGGTCGGCATAGGTCTGGCCATGGCTGTAGCCCCCCGAATAGACGACGTCGGGGCGGCCGTACTCGCCGGGATAGATCGCGGGCCCGCCATAGCTGGGGCGGCTGGTCGAATAGGAGCGTCTCGGCGTGCCGCGATATTGTCTCTGGTCCCGCCAGCGGGCGTCGCAGTCGGTGCGGCCCCGATCCCAGTAGGCGTCGCAGCGGAAGTCGCCGGGAACATCCTGCTGGCCGTTGAAGGCATAGGGTCGGCGCGGCCCTCGATCATGGCGGCGGTCGCAGGACGAACCGCAGGACCGGTCATAGGACGAGGCATGACCCTGGCCATAGCCGTAGCCCTGGCTGGAGTAGATCTGGCTGGAATAGCCGTAGGACTGCCCGGCATAGGACTGGGTCCCGTAGGACTGGCCCGCATAGCCCTGGCCCCCATAGCTCTGACTGACATGGACCTGCGCCTGGACGGTCGAGGCCGCCCCCAGGGCGAGGGCCGCGGTGGCGACGATGATACGCGAAATCATGGTGAACGCCTCAGACCAGGCGGAGCCCTTCTGGCTCCGTTAACCATGGAACAGCGTTACAGGGTGACGGTCAAGACGCGGCCGCCCCGGGTCACCACCCGGCGCATCAGGATCACCCGCTCTCCGCCGGCGCTGACCGGGGTGATGATGAACCAGCCACCGTCCGGCAGGCCTGCAAAGGTGAACCGGCCCTCGGTGCAGGTCGTGGAGCGCACGAAGGAACGATAGTCGGCGTTTGGATCGGCGACGGTGCGGGCGCGGACCACGGCTTCGGGCACCGCCGCCTGGCTGGTCGAGCCGTACAGGGTCGAAAACCGCTGGCGCGTATAGGGGGTGTCGGGCGTCAGGGCGACCGAGCCGGTGCAGGCATAGGCCGTGCCCTCGCGCTGGAAGCTGACCCGGCCCTCGATTCCGTTACGCCCGCCTGCGGTGGACCAGGCGAAGGCTTCGGTGCTGAAGGCCGTCGAGGGGGGAAGCGGCGGTGCCATCGGGCCGCTCATCGTGGTCGGGGCGCAGGCGGCACCCAGCACGGCCATGGCGGTGAGCGACAGAACGGTCAGCGGCCGGACTGCCGGCGGTGGGCGCAAACGCGTGGTCATGGTGCGGTTCCCTAAACCCGTCCGATTCTGCGTGACCGGACCTTGGGCGACATACGCCAAACGCGGGGCCCAAGGTCAAGGTTGCGAGGACCGATGACGCGCGCCACAAGTCGGGTCGGGCGAGAACGAGGCCCGGTGTCGGAGTGTGGTCCCATGAGCGTCGTCTTCGCCGATATCCAGGCCGCCCAGGGGCGGATCGCCGGCCAGGTGGACCGGACCCCCGTGCGTCACTCTCGCCGTCTGTCGCAACTGACCGGAGCCGAGGTCTGGGTGAAGTACGACAACCTGCACTTCACCGGCAGTTTTAAAGAGCGCGGCGCGCTGAACCGTCTGCTGTCCCTGACCGGGGATGAGAGGCGGCGCGGCGTGGTGGCGGCATCCGCCGGCAACCATGCCCAGGCCCTGGCCTATCACGGCGGACGGCTGGGCGTGCCTGTGACCATCGTGATGCCCGAGGGTACGCCCTTCACCAAGGTGGACGGCACCCGCAGCCACGGCGCGACCGTGGTCATCAAGGGCTCGGACTTCACCGGCTCGACCACCGAGGCGCACCGGTTCCGAGACGAGGAGGGGCTGGTCTTCATCTCGGCCTTTGACGACGAAGGCATCGTGGCGGGCCAGGGGGTCTGCGCGATCGAGTTCCTGGAGGATGCGCCCGAACTGGACGTCCTGATCATTCCGATCGGGGGCGGCGGTCTTATCGCCGGATGCGCGGTGGCGGCCAGGGCGATGAAGCCGGACATCCGCATCTTTGGCGTCGAGGCCGAGATGTATCCGTCGTTCGCGGCGCGGCGGGCGGGCGTGGACTCGAAATGCGGCGGGGCGACCATCGCCGAGGGGATCGCGGTCAAGGACGTGGGCGATATCCCCTTTGCCATCGCCAATCCCCTGGTCGAGGACGTTCTGGTCTGTGCCGAAGAGGACTTCGAAAAGGCCGTCGCCTTCTATGCGACCTATGAGAAGACGGTGGCCGAGGGGGCCGGCGCGGGGGGGCTGGCGGCCCTGTTGCGCTATCCGGACAAGTTTGCCGGCATGAAGGTCGGGCTGGTGCTTTGCGGCGGCAATATCGACGCGCGGATGCTGGCCGTGGTGCTGAATCGCGAGATGGTCCGTGAACGGAGGTTGATCGTCTATCGCATCCTGGGGGACGATCGACCGGGGATGCTGTCGGCCATGGCGGCGGTGATCGGGGGGCTGGGCGGCAACATCATCGACGTCGTCCACAACCGTCTGGCGCTCGACGTCCCGGCCAAGGGGGCCGAGTTCGACATCATGGTCGAAACACGCGATAGCGCCCATGCGGACGAGATCGGAGCCGCACTGAAGGACAAGGGTTATGCGCTTCGGATGGGTTAGAGCGGCGACGGCCGCAGCAATTCTGGCCGTGGCGGCCTGTGGTCGTGCTCCCGAGGGGGCACCCAGCGCCGATCCGGCGAAGAACGCGGAGGTCGCGGCGGCGTGGATGGCGACCAACGCCAAGACGGCAGGGGTGCAGACCCTGCCCAGTGGCCTGCAGTACAAGGTCGTGCAGTCGGGACCGGCCGGAGCGCCGACGCCGGATCGCAACGACCTCGTGATGGTGGACTATGAAGGGGCCCTGACCGACGGGACGGTGTTCGATTCCTCGTTCCAGAAGGGCGTGCCCTACGCCACCCACGTCGATGAGGTGGTGCCCGGCTGGACCGAGGCGCTCCAACGCATGAAGGCGGGCGATGAGTGGGTGCTCTATGTGCCGCCTGCGCTCGGATACGGCGATCAGGACAAGGGCGACATCCCGCCGAACTCGGTCATGGTGTTCCGGATCAAGCTTCTGAACGTCGCGCCGGTGCCCGGCGGCGCGTCCGGCGGGGCCGTCGGCGTGGCGACGGGCTGAAAACACATTTCCGCTCACCCAGCGAAAGCCGGGGCCCAGTTCTTAAGTGAGGCGCAGTGTCCGGGATGGAGGGCTGACCCCACGGTCGTCGTCCATAGCCCAAAGCACTGGGTCCCGGCTTTCGCCGGGATGAGCGGAGAAGACAGTTAGCGGCGTCGCGGATCGCGGCGGCAGGCGACGATGTCGGTGTGGTCTGCGGCCTTGAGGGCGTCGGCGGACAGGGGCGTCAGCCTGGCATCCCGCTCCATTTTCCAGAAGCGGAAGCCGTCGCCGGCCATCCGGTCGACGAAGGCGGCCGGGTCGGTGCGCGACACGATCTGGATGGGGCTCCATTCCATGCAGACGACGATGTCGGGATTGTCGCTTAGGATGCGTTCGGCGCCGGTCATGACGAAGGGCTCGGAGCCCTCGGCGTCCATGCGGATCAGGTGGACCCGGCCCTGGATCAGGTCGTCCAGTCGAGCGGCCGGGGCCTCGATGACTTCGGAATCGGCGAACGGCGGCTGGTCCAGCACCGCGACGTGGCCGCCGCCGGAGACGGTGCGCGAGGTGACGAAGGACACCGTCCCCGTCCGGTCCAGCGCCGCCTGGGCCAGGACCTGGGCGCGATTGTCCAGCCCGTTCAGCGCCAGCGACCGCTGGGCCAGGTCGGCCAGCCGGGGATTGGCCTCCAGCGCCAGCACCGAGCCGGTCGGCCCGACGGCGTCGGCCATCAGCACGGTGTAGTAGCCGAGGTTGGCCCCCACCTCGACGATGCGGTCGCCGGGCCGGATCAGGGAGAGGACCGACAGGGTGGTCCACCGCTCCCAATAGCCGCGCCGGATCAGACTGCCGCTGATGTCGCCGTCCTGCGGGTCGACATAGATCGAAAGCCCGCCCGCCAGCCGCACCCGACCCAGATCGGGGCCGAGCGGCTCGTAATGGTCGGCCGCGACCGGGGACGTCGACGGTCGGAACCGCCGGGTCAGCCGGGCGAGGGTGCGCTTCAGGCCGCCCACCCGGTCAGGCCCAGGGGCTGAAATGTTTCGACAGCTTCAGGCCCTGGCGCTGGTAGTGGCTGCCGCCCTCGCCATAGAGGCGGGTCGGCTTTTCGGTCAGGGGTTCGTAGACCAGCCGGGCGACGATCTGGCCGTGTTCCAGCAGGAAGGGGGTGTCGTGGGTGCGGACCTCCAGCACGCCCTTTGACCCCGCGCCGTGCGCCTCATCAGTGCCGAAGCCGGGGTCGAAGAAGCCGGCGTAGTGGACGCGGAACTCGCCCACGCTGGGGTCGATCGGGGTCATCTCGGCGGCCTGGAGCACCGGGATCTCGACCGCCTCGTTCGACGCCAGGATGTAGAACTCGCCGGGATCCAGCAGCAGTTCGCCGCGCCGCAGGGTCAGGGGCTCCCAGAAGTCGCGCGGGTCGTGGCCGTCGATGCGGTCCAGATCGACGACACCGGCGTGGCGACGGCCGCGGAAGCCGACGACATCGCCGCCCTGAAGATCGACGCCGACGCTGCGAGTCTCCAGCTTGGGCGGCTCGCCAGCCTTGAGGCGCAGCTGGTTCAGCCGGGTGCCGGGGCGGACCAGGATGGAGAAGGTCTGGGGCGCGATCTCGAGATACAGGGGGCCGTCATAACCCTCGGCCACGTCGTCGAAGCTGGCACCCCGGTCGGTCAACAGGCGCACGAAGACGTCGATCCGGCCGGTCGAGGATTTCGGGTTGGCGCGGGCGATCAGACCCCTGGGCAGGCTGAGCCGCTCCTGAAGCTCGGCGATATAGACGCAGCCCTTTTCCAGCACGACGCCGCCCGACAGGTCGATCGAATGCATGGAGACGTCGGCGATCCGGTCGGCGACCAGCCTCTGGCCCGGCAGGAAGGAGGCGCGGACGCGCCACGCCTTGTCGGACAGGCGCAGGTCCAGGCTGGCCGGCTGGACCTGATCGGCGTCGAAGGGTGTCTGGCTGCTGATCGCGCCCGTGGCGATCAGGGCCTCGATGGATTGGCAGGGCAGGATGCCCGGGCGGGAAAGGTCGATGGAGCTCATGTCACCAGCCAATACACGTCAACGCCGCAAAGGAAGAGGGTTGAAGCGAAGACGAGACAGCGCGACACCGGGGCACAAGAAGCGCGACGAGACGGGCCCGATGATGGCCTCAAGTAGCGCGACCGCGCGATAGGCCAAAAAGAATGCATGACACGCCCGCCTATACCGCCGAAACCCAAGGCGTCCTGGTCAAGGTCCGGCCCAGCTATCTGGCGGGCCAGTCCGATCCGGAGGCCGGGCGCTGGGTCTGGGCCTATCAGATCGAGATCGTGAACCTCGGTGCGGTGCCCGTGCAGTTGATCTCGCGCCACTGGATCATCACCGACGCCCACGGCCGGGTCGAGGAGGTGCGCGGGCCCGGCGTGGTCGGCGACCAGCCGGTGATCGCGCCGGGTGACAGCTATTCCTATGCGTCCGGCTGTCCGCTGCCGACGCCGTCAGGCTCCATGGTCGGCACCTATGCGATGACGGACGGCGCAGGCCGGGTGTTCGAGGCCGCGATCCCGGCGTTCAGCCTGGATGTGCCGGGTCAGAAGCGGGTTCTGAACTGACGACGCCTGCGCCTTCGCGCTCAAACAGCGGAGCCGCCGCGCGGGGAGCGGTAGCGCAAAATCCTGCGCTCAAGCAGCGAGCCGCCGCGCGGCGAGCGATAGCGCAAAAAAGATGCGTGGCTGGGGCTGCGTCAACCCGGATAACCGCAGCCCCGCCCCGTGTCCCGCCGACTGGGGAGCCGGTGCGGGGTGGCTTTTAGACGCTGTCGAGCGCCGATGATCTGGCGGCGGCCCTTCTGGTGAAGGGACCCTTCGCGCTCAAGCAGCGAGCGACCGCGTCGCGAGCGCTAGCGCCCTAGACATACCTGCGCAGCGAGCGGGCCAGTTCGGTGGCACCGTTCTTCTTGATCTGGGGCTGGTAGGCGACGCGGGCGTGTTCGCCGCAGTAGACGCCCTCGGAAGCGCGACGGCCGCAGAAGCTGAATTCGCGCGAGGACGGATCACCGATCGGCCATTTGCACATGTGGGCGCCCAGGGTCAGGACGGTGGCGGTGCCGGGCAGTTCGGCGACGACGGCCAGGGGCGTCGGAGCGACCGGGACGTTCGGACGCGGGGCGACCGCTTCGATGCGGCCGGCCTCGACGCGGCCGTTTTCAACACGACGGGGGGCCGTGGGCTGGACCGGCGGGGTGGTGCGGGTCTTGGCCGGGCGGAAGGTAGTGGCGGCGCGGGCCGGTTGCGACGGGGTGGCGCGGCCCGACAGACCCAGCCGATGGACCTTGCCGATAACGGCGTTGCGGGTGACGCCCCCGCCCAGCTGTTTGGCGATCTGGGAGGCGGACTGCCCCTCAAGCCAGAGCTTCTTGAGAGCGCCTACGCGGTCTTCGGTCCAGCCTGCGGTCATGGCACCCTCCGGGGTATTGGATTCAACATATGGCGCCGACATCAGCCCTAACGCCGTTTCGCCTACCACTAATCGTAAACGGAACGTTAAGAGACGCAAGATGTGCGAATCAGTCGTCCACAGACTTCTAGATGTTGAATCACCCGGTCTGGGAAGCGAGAAAGCCTTGCCGTAGGGGCTCCAGACCCCCATTTGGAGCGTTCACCTCATTGAGAGACACCCCGCCCGCACAGGAGCGCCGATGCCGCACGCCGACAGCCTGATCCTCACCCTGGTCGGAGGTTTCGTCCTCGCCTTCGTGTTCGGCATGTTGGCCAACCGGCTGAAGCTGTCGCCCCTGGTCGGCTATCTGGTGGCGGGCGTTCTCGTCGGGCCGCATACGGCGGGTTTCGTCGCCGATACCGAACTGGCACCGCAGTTGGCCGAGATCGGGGTGATCCTGCTGATGTTCGGCGTCGGCCTGCATTTCTCGCCCGCCGACCTGATGAAGGTGCGCAAGGTCGCCGTTCCGGGCGCGATCTTCCAGATCCTGGCGGCGACCGTCCTGGGGTGGGGTCTCGGCCGGCTGCTCGGCATGGGCGATCTGGAGGCGGCGCTGATGGGGTTTGCCCTCTCCGTCGCCTCGACCGTGGTTCTGTTACGGGCGCTCGAGGAGCGCAAACAGGTCAAGGGCGAGATCGGGTCCGTCGCCGTCGGCTGGCTGATCGTCGAGGATCTGGTCATCGTCATCGCCCTGGTGCTGCTGCCACTGCTGATCGTTCAGCCGGGCGAGACCCTGAGCGGGCCCGAACTGGCGAAGTCGATCGCGTGGACCCTCGGCAAGGTCGCGGTCTTCGTGGGGGCCATGCTGTTCATCGGGCCGCGGGTCCTGCCCTGGGTTCTGGTCAAGATCGCCCATACCCGGTCGCGCGAACTGTTCACCCTGGGGGTTCTGGCCATCGCGCTCGGCATCGCCTGGGTGGCCTATGCGATGTTCCACTCGTTCGCCCTGGGGGCCTTCCTGGCCGGGCTGGTGCTGAACTCCTCGCCGCTAGGGCACAATGCGGCGGAGCGGTCACTGCCGTTGCGCGACGCCTTCGCCGTGTTGTTCTTCGTCTCGGTGGGGATGCTGTTCGATCCGATGATCCTGGTCGAGAAGCCGCTGACGGTGCTGGGCATTCTGGGCATCGTCATCCTGGGCAAGGCGCTGGCGGCGCTCGCCATCACCTTCGCCTTCAAGCTGGATCGCGCGACCAGCCTGACCATCGCGGCGTCCCTGGCCCAGATTGGCGAGTTCAGCTTCATCCTGGCCGCGCTGGGCGTATCTCTGGGGGCCCTGACGTCCCAGACCCATGACCTGATCCTGGCCGCCGCCCTGCTGTCGATCTCGCTCAATCCGTTCGTCTTCAAGCTGACGGACCGACTGGGCGGGCGACCCAAGTCCGGATCGCCGGGGGCCAGGGCTCTGGCGGTCGAGACGGCGGCGGAGGCGAAGAAACCGAACCCGGCGACGGCTTGAGTGTCGGTTCAGACGCCCAGCAGGACCTTCAGCCTGGCCTGAACCTCACCGACCACTTCCGGTGAAGCCTTGCCCTTGAAGGAGGCCCGTCGAGCCCGCCAGTCCAGGCTCTTGGCATGGTCCGCCAGCACGGCGCTGGGCGGCTCTCGCGAAACGACCACCTCAAAGGGATTGCCTTTGATCCGGGAGGTCATCGGACACACGATCATCAGACTGGTCGCGGCGTTGTAGCCCGCCGATGTCAAAACCAGCCCGGGGCGATGACCCGCCTGCTCATGTCCGGCCTGAGGATCGAAACTCAGCCAGACGATGTCTCCGACATCCGGGACGTATCCCTTGGTCACCAGACTTCCTTGCCGACGGGCGGGCCCCAATCGATCTCTTCATGCAGGTTGTCGGGCGTGATTTGCGCCACCAGTTCCTCAAGCGTGTAGACGGGTTCGGTCACCGGCTCGATCACAACCCGCCCGCCTTCCTCGCGGATGTCCACGGCCTGATCGATGTAGAGGGCTGCCGCCTCCATCACCGCAGCGGGAATGCGCACCGAGGCGCTGTTGCCCCACTTCTTGACCTGCGCGCGCATGACGGCTCCTGTATCGACAATGGCGATACATAGCATGGGAAGCAGCCTCCGCAAAGCAAAGGGCGCGCCGTTGCCGGCGCGCCCCCCGATATCAGCCTTGACGAGATCGGGTCACAGCACCCCGATCATGCTCGCCACCAGCGGATGGCGGACGATGTCCTGTTCGGCCAGGCGGACGACGGCGATCTCCGGCACCGCTTCCAGCCGGTTCGCGACATCGGCCAGACCCGAGAGGGAGGGCAGCAGGTCGGTCTGGCCGGGGTCGCCGGTGACCACCATGGTCGAGTGCCAGCCCAACCGGGTCAGCAGCATCTTGAGCTGGACGTAGGTGCAGTTCTGGGCCTCGTCGATGACGATGAAGGCGTTGTTCAGGGTGCGGCCACGCATGTATCCGACCGGCGCGATCTCGATCAGACCCTCGGCCATCAGGGCGCCGACCCGTTTCATGGTCAGCCGATCCGACAAGGCGTCGTAGAGGGGCCGCAGATACGGAGCCAGCTTGTCCTCCATGGCACCGGGCAGGAAGCCGATCGATTCCCCGGCTTCTACGGCGGGGCGCGATAGGACGATGCGTCCGACCTTGCCGGCCTCAAGCGCCTCGACCGCCTTGGCGACGGCCAGATAGGTCTTGCCTGTGCCTGCGGGCCCGAGCGCCACGCACAGATTGTGGGTGTCGATCGCGTTCAGCAGCTCGGCCTGACCCTCGGACTTGGGCTTCAGCGTCTTCAGATAGCTCTGGTCCCGGTCGTCATTGGAGGGATGGGGCGACCAGGCAGAGGTCGTGTGCGGCGTCGGCAGGCGGCGGACTTTCGAATCCTCCGAGAACTGGCGCGAATCGAAGACCCCTTCACGGGTCTGGCGCTTCATGGCTGCACGCTTGGTCATGGTTGCCTCATTCCTTGGGAAGCCGGCGGGGAGAGCCGCTCGGCGCGGGGCATGAAAAAAGGCGATGCTGCAAAAGCATCGCCTCGGACGAAGACGGGTAGGATTTGGGCGACGCCGACAGGGCATCCGGGGTCGGAAGAAGGGCCAACTTCCGGCGAGATGTCTCGCCGCCGAACCGAACGCACCACGCACTCGCCCCCGCATACGACCGGACCGGGCTTGATCCGGCTTCGGATAAGGGGTCGAAAGACAGGCCCCGAATCACTTCAACACCTTGAGCCTATCGTGGTTCATGAAGTGTTAAAGGGCGCATTTCGTTCAGATATGACGGTGTCGTGATGACTGTGTATACGCTGGGTGACAAGAAGCCGAAGCTGCCACCGCAAGGCGAATACTGGATCGCGCCGAATGCCGTGGTGCTGGGGGATGTCATCCTCGAATCCGGTGCCAGTATCTGGTTCAATGCGGTGCTGCGCGGAGACACCGATACGCTGAGCGTGGGTGAGAACAGCAACATCCAGGACGGAAGCATTCTTCATGCGGACGAAGGTGTGCCGTTGCTGATCGGGCGCGACGTCACCGTGGGGCACAAGGCGATGCTGCACGGCTGCACGGTCGGCGACAACTCGCTGATCGGAATCGGGGCGGTGGTGCTGAACGGGGCAGTGATCGGGAAGAACTGCCTGATCGGGGCGAACAGTCTGATCCCCGAGGGCAAGGTGATTCCCGACGGGTCGCTGGTCATGGGCCAGCCCGGCAAGGTCGTCCGGGAACTGACGGAAGCTCAGATCGCAGGCATCACGATGAGCGCGGCCCACTATGTGCAGAACTGGAAGCGGTTCGCCGCCAACCTGCACCAACTCTAGGCGATGCGGCGGCCGTCGATGGCGGCGAGGGTCAGGGGGGCGCGGGCGACGGGGCCGACGCCGATCGACAGCCGGGCCGACAGGGTGCCGACGCCGTCGGCCTGACGATCCGCGGCGTGGGTCGGCTGATACAGGCCCAGGATGCGGTCGGCTTCGCCGGAGGCACTGCGCAGGGGAGCGATGACGATCTCGAGCGGTCCGTTCAGCCCCTCGGCCTCGGCGACCAGGACGACGGGACGGGCCTCGCGGAAGGTCTGGACGATGGCGGCCGCGACCATGGGGCGGCCGTCCTCGCGCCACAGGGTCAGCCAATCGACCACGCCCATGGACCCGCCATGGGCGCGCTCGATCCAGCCCCCGGCGAGGCGGAGCCGCGCGCCCGGATCGGTGCGGTTGGCCGTGAACAACTGCGGCATCAGGCCGACCAGCGCCATCGGATCGAAGGCGGCGCGCGCGGGAATGCGGGCGGCCTGCGGCAAGGCCAGCCAATGGTCGATCAGGGTCTGCGTGCCGGAATGGAACATGGACGGGTCCTTCGCAGACCTCGCCGCAAGGCCTGCGCCGATCGGCAACAGCGTTAAAATCGCAACGGAAACGCAAGGGTTTTGCCCGCAGATACGCTTTGGACCCGTCCGCGCGCCTTGCACGGATGGCTTTGAGTTGACTGTTTTTCGGGAGCCCAGCCCATGCGGGTGAGGATCAAGACCTGGCTGCTCGCGGCCTTCGGAGCGTTCGTCCTCGGGGCGATCGGAGGCGAAGCGGCGGCCCAGTGCACCTCGGGCTGCACGCCCGCGCCCCCGCCGTGCTGCACTGCGCCGCCGACGCCGTCGTGCTGCGAGAGCCCGCCGCCGCCGCCCAGCCCGCCGTCGCCGCCCAACAGTTGCTGCGAGATGCCGCCGCCGCCCAACTATCCGGGTGGCAACATCAACGGCAATTTCAACGTCAATGTGAACATCAACGCCAACGCCAATTCGAACTCCAACTCCAACAGCAACTCCAGCGACAACCTGATCCGCGCGCGGGGCGCCGGCGACGTCTATGTCAGCGGCGGGGGCGGGGCCTATTTCACGGTCGACCAGCCCTATCCGACGGTTATCCAGGGGCTGAACGTCGAGGGCGGCGCGGCCGCTCAGGTGATCCAGCAGGCGGTGCAACGCTCGCGCTGGGCCGCGACGCGGGTCGTGATCCAGGCCCTGTGCATCGACGACCGCAACATTCCCCACCCGGCGTCCCAGGTGCAGCCGGGTCGCGACATCGCGGCGGGCTACAACGGCGAGATCTATCGCTGCATCGCCGGATCGCGACTTCAGTACACGATCGCCCAGTTCGCCGAGCAGATCAGCTTCGACCACGGCGAGAGCGTCATGTGCCAGAAGGGCGAGAGCCTGTGGTATTCCGAAGGTGCCGCGGCGGGCAGCGCGTCCGCCTATGCGTCCCAGTATGCAGCGGCCTATGCCGCTCAATACGGCGGCCAGCCGGGACCGGGTGGACCGGTCGGGGGCGGCATCGTCGAATGCCGGCCCCAGATCAACGAGCGGGACTGCAACGAGCGCTCGCTGCTGCGTCGCTACGGCGCCGGGATCAAGATACTGACCCTGTGGCGCGAGGAGATCTATACCGAGTACGAGGAACAGGTCGTCCAGGCCTCGTCGTCGATGTCGGTGGGCTACAGCCTGACCCTGGACGGCGGCGTCGGCGGCCGGGTGTTCTGAACCCGCTCGAACGGACCCGTTCAGCCTGGCGACAGGCGGGACCCTCTAGATTGTTCAGCGTCGGTCATCGCCGATCCTGAAAGAAACTGGCCCCGGCGTGCGAACGCCGGGGCCTTTTTTCTTACTGGGCCGTCGCTTGCGCGGTGACCTGGGCGCGCCAGGCGCGGTCGGGCAGCAGATAGGCCTGGGCCGCCTTCTGGATGTCGGCGGGGGTGATGGCCTCCAGGTCCGAGATCGAGGTGCGGATGGCCGCCAGCTGGGTCGCGTCGTCCTGGACGTTCTCCAGCGCACCGAGCCAGTAGCCGTTGGTGGCCTGGCTGCGACGGATGGACTCGACGGCCGACAGGCGGGCGCGGTTCAGTTCGTCCTCGGTCACGGGCGTATCCCGCAGCGCCGTGGCGACATCATCGACGCTCTTGAAGAAGCCGGGCAGGGCATCGGGCGGGGTCTCGGCCTGGACGAAGGCGTAGCCGTAGTCCGGGAAGACGGTCGAGGCGGTCGCCGAGGCACCCGGCGAATAGGCCACGCCCTGTTTCTCGCGCAGTTCGTCGGTGACGCGCAGTTGCAGCACGCGCGCCAGCAGGCTGACGGTGCGCGACGGCTTGCGGTCGCCGATGGCGTCCAGGGTCGGCCAGGCGACATAGCCCAGGGCCTGGGCTGCGGCGCCCGTGTGATGGATCGTGACCGGCTCGGCGGTCGGGGCCGGGAAGCGAACGCGGGCGGCGGCGTCCGACGGCGTCATGGCCACGGGACGTGTCGGCAGGGCACCGAAGGTGGCGGCCGTCTGGGCGATGGCGTCCTCCGCCGTCACGTCGCCGATGACGATGACCTCGACCGGGCCGCGCGCGATCGAGTCGGTGATCACCTGACGCAGGTCACTCAGTTGCGCCGCTGCGATGTCAGCGGGGGTCGGCAGGCCGAACCGCTTGTCGCCGCTGTAGAGCATGGGCACGCCATAGCGGCCGAAGGCTCCGCCGGGGGTGGCGCTGATCTGGTCCAGCTGGGTGCCGATCTGGCCCTTGACCTGATCGAAGGGTTCGGGCCGCCAGCCGGCGTCGGTGAAATAGGCGGCCAGCAGCTGCATCTGCAACGCCAGGTCTTCGGGGCGAGTGCCGCCCGAGAACTGGAAGGCGTCGGGGTCAGCCCCGAAGCCGGCACCCACGACGTTCGACGCCGTGACGCGGTCCAGCTGGGTCTTGGTCAGCTTGCCCAGACCGCCTTCGGTGACTTCGGACCCGGCGGCCCACATCGGCACGGCGCGATCACTGGGCAGGTCCAGGGTGCCGTTGCCGGCGCGGACCGAGACCAGGATCTGGTCGTCGTCGAAGGTCGTGGGCTTGACCGTCAGCTTCACCCCGTTGGCGAAGGTGACGAAGGTGGTGCCCAGGTCGGCGACCTCGGTCCGGGCCGTGACCTGGCCGGGCGTTCCGAAATTGCCATAGGGCCATTCGACGGCGGCGGCGACGGCGGGGGCGGTGACCGCGACCTGACGCGAGGCCTCGATCGCTGCGGTGACGGCGGCCTCGCCACCCTCGATGGCGACGGGGGTGGTCACGAAGGCCAGGGGGCCGTTGCCGGCGAAGGTCTCGGCGGCGGCGGCATTGACCTCGGCCAGGGTCAGGCCGGCGACGGCGGCCTCGAACAGTTTCAGGTCTTCGGCCGGGGCGGTGAAGACCTCATCGTCATTGACGGTGTTCAGCAGGGATCCGGCAAGACCCGTCGTCTGGCGCGTCGCCGCACCGGCGACCGAGGCCGTCAGGGCTGTGCGGTATTCGGTGATCTCGCGATCCAGCTCGTCCTGACCGACGCCGTACTGGACCAGACGGCGCTGTTCCTGTTCGGCCGTCTCGATGGCGCGCTGCCAGCCGCCGGGGTTGAAGGCGACGACCAGGGTGGCGGCATCGACGGCGTTGAACAGCGACTGATAGCCCGCGCCGCCGCCCAGGAAGGGCGGGTTGGCCGAGCGAGAGATCTCGGACATCCGGCGATTCAGCACGGCCAGGGCCAGGCCGCGCACCAGGTCCTTGCGGCGCGTCGCAACCGAGTCGGGGGCCGCGTCATGGACCTTGGTCCAGTAGATCTGGGCGGTGGACTGGGTGCCCGGCTCGACATGGATGCGGGTCTCGGCCTCACGCGGCTGCAACTGGCCCAGGTCGGGGTCGGCACCGTTGGGGGCCGGGTTGGTCCAGTCGGCGAATTTCTCGCGGATCTTGGCCTCCATCGCATCGACGTCGAAGTCGCCGACCGCGATCAGGGTGGCGCGTTCGGGCCGGTAGTAGGCGCGGTAGAAGTCGACGAACCGGTCGCGCGGCGCGGTGCGGATGATGTCCAGATCGCCGATCGGCAGGCGGTCGGCCAGACGCTGACCCGGGGCCAGGAAGGGCAGCATGGCCTTGGTGGCGCGGAAGGACGGCGTATCGCGGGTCCGTTCCTCGCCGACGATGACGCCGCGTTCGCGGTCGACCGACTCCGGCGTGAACAGGAGCTCGCCGGCGACCTCGCGCAGGGCGAACAGGCTGGCGTCCACGACCTCGTCCGAGGTGTTGGGCAGGTTCAGGGTGTAGGCGGTCTGGTCAAAGGAGGTGAAGGCGTTGGTGTCGCCGCCGAACGACAGGCCGAGGCGTTCGAGATTCTTCGTCATCTCGCCTTCGGGAATGTTGGTCGAGCCGTTGAAGGCCATGTGCTCCAGGAAGTGGGCCAGACCCTTCTGGTCGTCGTTTTCCGACAGCGAGCCTGCGTCGATGCGCAGGCGAAGCGCGGCCTGACGCGGGGGGGTGGCATTCCTCATGATCGCATAGCGCATGCCGTTGGGCAGGCTGCCGAAGCGGACGGCCGGGTCGGCGGGCAGGTCGCTGGACGCCTGGGGCCAGGCGGCGGCCTGTGCGGCCGAGGCCGTGGCGGCCTGGGCCAGGACCAGGGTCGGGGCGGCGGTCGCCGACAACAGGACAGCGCCCGAGACGCAGGCAAGCAGAAGGCGGCGGGGGGACATCATGAAACGCTCCGACAAGGCGGCTGCACGGAGCGCGGGTGC
>NZ_JBIIAY010000174.1:0-4397 GCF_044239655.1 Brevundimonas sp. | reverse complement strand
CGACCCCGCAGCCGGAGGGGCCCAAGCAGTGCGATGCGAAGGCGGCCCAGTCGCTGATCGGATCTCACGTCGGCGCCGTCGATTTCGCGCCGGGCGCCAATGTCAGGATCGTGTGCACGACCTGTGCGACGACGCGGGACTATCGCGTCGACCGACTGAACGTCCGGTTCGACGAGGCGAGCGGGATCATCAAGGCCGTGGACTGCGGCTGACGCCGTGGAGAGCGCCAGCGCGGGCCGTCATCCCGCCGGCGTCGTCGGATTGATGGCCAGCAGCTGGACCCGGAACACCAGGGTCGAGTTGGCCGGGATGTCGGAACCCATCGCGCGCTGGCCATAGGCGAGGTCGGCGGGGATCACGAAGTCATAGGTCTCGCCGACGTGCATCAGGGCGACGCCCTCGGTCCAGCCCCGGATGACCCGGCCCAGCGGGAAGTCGGCGGGTTCCTTCCGGGCATAGGAGCTGTCGAACTCCACGCCGTTGATCAGCGTGCCGCGATAGTGGACGCGGACCCGGTCCGAGACCGTGGGCATCGGCGCCTTGGGCCGGGCGCGACCCACGCGTTTGTACTGCAGGCCCGAGGGGGCGATGGTCCAGCCGCGCTGGGTCGAGTTCCAGGCCAGATAGCCCCGCTGGGCCGGAACCCAGGACGCCGCGTCGGTCGGTGCGGCGGCCAGCAGCAGTTCCGGCGGCCCCGAGGCGCAGGCGGACAGGGCGGCGGCGGACAGGGTCAGGGCGACGGCGAGAGCGATGCGTTTCATGGCCGCGAAGCTAGCAGCGGTTTCGGGCGCTGCGAAGCCGGCTTGTCGCGAACGACGGGCGGGTCAAGCCGTCGATTCGGAATCCTGACATTTCCCTGTGGATCGGTCTTTATTTCGCCGCCAAAGCGAGTATATGTCCGCGTTCCGCAATCACTCTCATGATTCCGCGCGAAAGCGCCGAGGCCCGGTCCGTCGCCCTCCGACCGAGCGAAGGCGTGGCTCCTTACCCAGGGAGCTCACAGATTTCAGGCTTCCTGGGACCGAAAGGTTCCGAGGGTGGGAGCCGAAACCGATTTGGAACGGCCGCCGATAGGCGCGTCGCGCCACTGCATTTCTCGCGCGGGTCACGCCGCGTCGATTGGGAAACATTGAATGACTGACGTCCTGAACGGTCTCGCCATCAACGGTCAGATCGCTTCCGCCACGACCTTCACCGGCAAGAAGCGCATCCGCAAGAGCTTCGGCCGCATCCCCGAAGCCGTGGAAATGCCGAACCTGATCGAGGTTCAGCGCGCCTCCTACGAACAGTTCCTGCAACGCGAAGTGCGTCCGGGCGTCCGCAAGGACCAGGGCATCGAAGCGGTCTTCAAGTCGGTGTTCCCGATCAAGGACTTCAACGAACGCGCCGTGCTGGAATACGTCTCGTATGAGTTCGAGGATCCCAAGTACGACGTCGAGGAATGCATCCAGCGCGACATGACCTATGCCGCGCCGCTGAAGGTCAAGCTGCGCCTGATCGTGTTCGAGGCGGACGAGGAAACCGGCGCCCGCTCGGTCAAGGACATCAAGGAACAGGACGTCTACATGGGGGACATCCCCCTGATGACGGACAAGGGCACGTTCATCGTCAACGGCACCGAGCGCGTGATCGTCTCGCAGATGCACCGTTCGCCGGGCGTGTTCTTCGACCACGACAAGGGCAAGACCCACTCGTCGGGCAAGCTGCTGTTCGCCGCCCGCGTGATCCCGTACCGCGGTTCGTGGCTCGACTTCGAGTTCGACGCCAAGGACGTGGTGTTCGTTCGTATCGACCGTCGCCGCAAGCTTCCGGCGACCACCTTCCTCTATGCCCTGGGCATGGACGGCGAGGAAATCCTGCGCACCTTCTACGAGACCGTTCCGTACGAGAAGCGCGGCGAAGGCTGGGTCACCCCCTACAAGCCCGAACGCTGGAGGGGCGTGAAGCCCGAGTTCGACCTGGTCGATGCCGACACCGGCGAAGTGATCGCCCAGGCCGGTCAGAAGATCAGCGCCCGTGCCGCCAAGAAGCTGGGTGACACCACCAAGGCGCTGTCGCTGGCCGCCGACGCGCTGGTGACCCGCTACCTGGCTGCCGACGCCGTCAACTACGAGACCGGCGAGATCTATGCCGAGGCCGGCGACGAGCTGGATGCGCCGACGATCGAGCTGCTGGAAGAGCGCGGCTTCACCACCATCGACGTGCTGGACATCGACCATGTCACGGTCGGCGCCTATATGCGCAACACCCTGCGGGTCGATAAGTCGGCCGGTCGCGAGGATGCGCTGTTCGACATCTATCGCGTGATGCGTCCCGGCGAGCCCCCGACCCCGGAAGCGGCCGAGGCGATGTTCAACTCGCTGTTCTTCGACGCCGAACGCTATGACCTGTCGGCCGTGGGCCGCGTGAAGATGAACATGCGTCTGGAAACCCCCGAGGTTTCCGACGAGATCCGCGTCCTGCGCAAGGACGACGTGCTGAAGGTCCTGCAGATCCTGGTCGGCCTGAAGGACGGCCGTGGCGAGATCGACGACATCGACAACCTGGGCAACCGCCGGGTCCGTTCGGTGGGCGAGCTGCTGGAGAACCAGTACCGCGTCGGCCTGCTGCGCATGGAACGCGCCATCAAGGAGCGGATGTCCTCGGTCGATATCGACACGGTCATGCCGCACGACCTGATCAACGCCAAGCCGGCCGCCGCCTCGGTGCGTGAGTTCTTCGGTTCGTCGCAGCTGTCGCAGTTCATGGACCAGACCAACCCTCTGTCCGAGATCACCCACAAGCGCCGCCTTTCAGCGCTTGGCCCCGGCGGTCTGACGCGCGAGCGTGCGGGCTTTGAAGTCCGCGACGTTCACCCGACCCACTACGGCCGCATCTGCCCGATCGAAACGCCGGAAGGCCCGAACATCGGCCTGATCAACTCGCTGGCGACCCACGCGCGGGTCAACAAATACGGCTTCATCGAAAGCCCGTACCGGCGCGTGAAGGACGGCATCGCCCAGAACGAGGTGGTCTACATCTCGGCCATGGAGGAGTCGAAATACACGATCGCCCAGGCGAACATCGCCCTCAAGGACGGCGAGATCGTCGAGGATCTGGTCCCCGGCCGGATCAACGGTGAATCCCAGCTGCTCAACAAGGCCGACGTCGACATGATGGACGTGTCGCCGAAACAGGTCGTTTCGGTCGCCGCCGCCCTGATCCCCTTCCTGGAAAACGACGACGCCAACCGGGCCCTGATGGGCGCGAACATGCAGCGTCAGGCCGTGCCTCTGGTGCAGTCCGACGCGCCGCTGGTCGGCACCGGCATGGAAGCGGTCGTGGCCCGTGACTCGGGTGCTGTGGTCATCGCCCGTCGTGACGGCGTCGTCGAACAGATCGACGGCACCCGGATCGTGGTGCGCGCCACCGGCGAACTGGACGCCGCCCGCTCGGGCGTCGACATCTATCGCCTGTCCAAGTTCCAGCGCTCCAACCAGTCGACCTGCATCAACCAGCGCCCGATCGTGCGCGTGGGCGATGAGGTCAAGTTCGGCGACGTCATCGCCGACGGCCCGTCGACGGATCTGGGCGACCTGGCCCTGGGCCGGAACGCTCTCGTCGCCTTCATGCCCTGGAACGGCTACAACTTCGAGGACTCGATCCTGATCTCCGAGCGCATCGTGCGCGACGACGTCTTCACCTCGATCCACATCGACGAGTTCGAGGTGATGGCCCGCGACACCAAGCTGGGGCCTGAGGAAATTACCCGCGACATCCCCAACGTCGGCGAAGAAGCCCTGCGCAACCTCGACGAGGCGGGCATCGTGGCCATCGGTGCCGAGGTCCAGCCGGGCGACATCCTGTGCGGCAAGGTCACGCCCAAGGGCGAGAGCCCGATGACGCCGGAAGAGAAGCTGCTGCGCGCCATCTTCGGCGAGAAGGCTTCGGACGTCCGTGACACCTCGCTCCGCCTGCCGCCCGGCGTCGCCGGCACGGTCGTCGACGTACGCGTGTTCAACCGCCACGGCGTCGACAAGGACGAACGCGCCATGTCGATCGAGCGTTCGGAAATCGAACGCCTGGGCAAGGACCGCGACGACGAACTCGCGATCCTGGAGCGCAACGTCTACGGCCGCCTGAAGCCGCTGGTGCTGGGCAAGAACGCCACCGCCGGTCCGAAGGGCATGGGTCGTGGCGAGGTCACCGAAGACAAGCTGGGCGAGGTTTCGCGCGGCCTGTGGTGGCAGATTGCCCTCGACGACGAGAAGGCCATGGGCGAGCTGGAAGCCATGAAGGCCCAGTTCGAGAATGCCCGCAAGGCACTGGACCGTCGCTTCGAGGACAAGGTCGAGAAGCTGCAACGCGGCGACGAACTGCCCCCCGGCGTGATGAAGATGGTCAAGGTCTTCGTGGCC
>NZ_JBIIAY010000173.1:0-4406 GCF_044239655.1 Brevundimonas sp. | reverse complement strand
CAGGGCGGCCCCACAGGCCTAGACCGCCTCCCTTTTCCAGTTCAGCCCCCTCTATTTCAGCCCTGCGCCGGGTCCGATCCCCGGCAAGCGCCGGAGACCACCTCATGAGCAACCGCAAACCCAAGACCAAGGCCACCGCCGGCCTGGTCAGCCAGCGCCAGCTGCGCGCCTCCGAAATGATCCGCCACGCCCTGGTTGAGGTCATGCGCGAGAACGAGATCCGCGATCCGGCCCTGGTCGGCGTCTCGATCACGGTCAGCGAGGTCCGGCTGTCGCCCGACCTCAAACACGCCACCTGTTTCGTCGAGCCGCTGGGTGCCGGCGTCGAGACCTCCGACACCGCCGGCCATATCGACGAGATTCTCAAGGCGCTGAACGCCCACACCAAATTCCTGCGCGGGGCCCTCGGCCGTCACATCGACATGCGTTTCACCCCCGACCTGCGCTTCCGCCACGATGAAAGCTTCGAGGCCGCCGAGCGGCTGAACCGCTTGCTGGACGACCCCCGCGTGCGCGCGGACGTGTTCGTGCCGCCGGTCGAGGAAGACGACGCCTGATGGGCCGTCGCAAGAAGGGCGATCCGGTCAACGGCTGGGTCTGTCTCGACAAGCCGTTCGAGCTGGGCTCCACCGACGCCGTGTCCAAGGTCCGCCGCCTGTTCAACGCCCAGAAGGCGGGGCACGCAGGCACGCTCGACCCGCTGGCGTCTGGCATCCTGCCCATCGCCCTGGGCGAGGCGACCAAGACCGTGCCCTTCATGATGGAGGCGCAGAAGGTCTATCGCTTCACTATCCACTGGGGCATCTCGACCGCCAGCGTCGACCGCGAGGGCGAGATCATCGGCCGGTCCGACGTCCGGCCGAGCGTCGAAGCGGTGCGCGCCGCCCTGCCCGCCTTCGTCGGCGAGATCGACCAGACCCCGCCGCAGTTCAGCGCCATCAAGGTGGACGGCCAGCGCGCCTATGACCTGGCCCGCGACGGCGTCGAGTTCGAACTGGCCAGCCGCAAGGTCACCATCCACGAGGCCGAGGTCACCGATGCGCCCGATGCGGACCACGTCGAGCTGACCATCCGCACCGGCAAGGGCGTCTATGTGCGGTCGCTGGCGCGCGATCTGGCGGTCATGCTGGGTGCCGAGGGGCATGTTTCGGCGCTGCGCCGCGAGCGCGTGGGTCCGTTTTCCATCGAGAACGCGGTCACTCTGGATTTCCTGACCGATCTGGTGCATAGGGACGCCGCCTTTGAAGGCCTGCTGCCCGTAGCGACCGCCCTGGACGACATCCCGGAGCTGGCCATTACGGACCAGGACGCCTTCTCGCTTCGTCAGGGACGACCGATCGTTCTGCTCCCCCGACAGGTCGAAACGCTCAAGAGCCACCTTCGGGATGGCTCTCGTACCGTTTCCGCCTTTCACGGACAGACCCTCGTCGCTCTCGGTCAGTTGCGGGCCGGCCGGCTAGAACCCGACCGCGTTTTTAACCTGTCCTGACGCGCTCTCTTCGGAGACCGAAGGGACACTTCCGGGGCTCAAGCAGCGAGGGACCGCGTCCCGAGCGTTAGCCCCCCAGAAAGGAAGCCACCGATGTCGATTACTGCTGAACGCAAGAACGAAGTCATCGCCGAGAACGCCCGCTCCGCCGGCGACACCGGCTCCGCCGAGGTCCAGGTCGCGATCCTGTCGGAACGCATCGCCAACCTCACCGAACACTTCAAGACCCACAAGAAGGACAACCACTCGCGCCGCGGCCTGCTCAAGATGGTTTCGCAGCGTCGTCGTCTTCTGGATCACCTGACCAAGGTCGACAAGGAGCGTTACACCGCTCTGATCACCAAGCTGGGCCTGCGCCGCTAGGCGCATCTGGCACTACCGGTTTCGAGGCGCGGGCCATGTCCGCGCCTCTTTCCGTACCTAGAGACCGGCGCGCCGCCGGACGTACGGCGCAGACGCGAGGGCTTGAGAACAGTCCTCTCCACTCCCGGATCGATCGCCATGGGGCGGCCGGTCCATTGGATCGAAGGACTGAACGCCCGACGCATCCGCACCCACTGATGGGACTCCGCCGGGAATACGCCCGCCGGAACACGAAAGACGAAACATGTTCGATATCAAACGCAAGACGATCGACTGGGCCGGCCGCCCGCTGACCCTGGAAACGGGCCGCATCGCCCGCCAGGCCGACGGCGCCGTTCTGGCCACCTATGGCGAGACCGTCGTCCTCGCCACCGTCGTCTACGGTCGCGCGCCCAAGCCGGGCCTGGATTTCTTCCCGCTGACCGTCAACTACCAGGAAAAGACCTTCGCCGCCGGCAAGATCCCGGGTGGCTATTTCAAGCGTGAAGGCCGTCCGACCGAGAAGGAAACCCTGGTTTCCCGCCTGATCGACCGTCCGATCCGCCCCCTGTTCGTCAAGGGCTTCAAGAACGAAACCCAGGTCGTCATCACCGTGCTGCAGCACGATCTGGAGAACGATCCCGACATCGTCGGCATGGTCGCCACCTCGGCTGCCCTGACCATCTCGGGCGTCCCGTTCCAGGGCCCGATCGGTGCCGCGCGCGTCGGCTATATCGACGGCGAATTCGTGCTGAACCCGACGCTGGACCAACTGCCTGAGTCGCAGCTCGACCTCGTCGTCGCCGGCACCCAGGACGCCCTGATGATGGTCGAATCCGAAGCCAAGGAGCTGTCGGAAGAGGTCATGCTGAACGCCCTGATGTTCGCGCATCGCGGCATGCAGCCGGTGATCGACGCGATCATCGAACTGGCCGAACACGCCGCCAAGGAGCCCTTCGACTTCCAGGCCGAGGATCACTCCGACGTCGTCACCGCCATCCAGTCGCTGGTCGGCGAGGACATCAAGGCCGCCTATACCCACGTCGGCAAGCATGCTCGTCATGAGGCCGTCGGCGCCGCCAAGAAGAAGGCCTCGGCCGCCCTGGTGAAGACCGACGAAAATCCCGACGGCGTCGATTCCGCCAAGTTCGGCACGGCCTTCAAGGAATGCGAAGCCCACGTCCTGCGTCGCGACATCATCGACAACGGCCACCGCGTCGATGGCCGTGCCCTCGACAAGGTCCGCGACATCGTCTCGGAAGTCGGCGTCTTCCCGCGCACCCACGGTTCGGCCCTGTTCACTCGCGGTGAAACCCAGGCCATCGTCGTCGCCACCCTGGGCACCGGCGAAGACGAGCAGTACGTCGACTCGCTGGCCGGGACCTACAAGGAGAAGTTCCTTCTCCACTACAACTTCCCTCCCTATTCGGTCGGCGAGACCGGCCGTATGGGCGGCGCGGGCCGTCGCGAAATCGGTCACGGCAAGCTGGCCTGGCGCGCCATCCGTCCGATGCTGCCCAAGGCGGAAGACTTCCCCTACACGATCCGCATCGTGTCGGAGATCACCGAGTCCAACGGCTCGTCCTCGATGGCTTCGGTCTGCGGCGCCTCGCTGGCGCTGATGGACGCGGGCGTGCCGCTGACACGTCCGGTCTCGGGCATCGCCATGGGCCTGATCCTGGAGCCGTCCGGCGAGTTCGCCATCCTGTCCGACATCCTGGGTGACGAAGATCACCTGGGCGACATGGACTTCAAGGTGGCCGGCACGCGCGAGGGCATCACGTCCCTGCAGATGGACATCAAGGTCACGGGCATCACCGAAGAGATCATGCGCAAGGCGATCGCCCAGGCCTCGGCCGGCCGTCTGCACATCCTCGACGAGATGGACAAGGCCATCGACGGCGCCCGCACCGAGCTGGGTGAGTTCGCGCCCAAGATCGAGTCGATCAAGGTCCCGGTCGACAAGATCCGCGACATCATCGGCACTGGTGGCAAGATCATCCGCGAGATCGTCGAAAAGACCGGAGCCAAGGTCAACATCGAGGACGACGGCACCGTCAAGATCGCCGCTTCGGACCAGGAAAAGATCGACGCCGCCAAGAACTGGATCTCGTCGATCGTGTCCGAGCCCGAGCCCGGCATGATCTACTCCGGCAAGGTCGTGAAGGTCGTCGACTTCGGCGCCTTCGTGAACTTCTTCGGCGCCAAGGACGGTCTGGTCCACGTCTCCCAGATCGCTCTGGAACGCGTCGCCAACCCGGCCGACGTCCTGTCCGAGGGTCAAGAGGTCAAGGTCAAGTTCCTGGGCTTCGACGATCGCGGCAAGACCAAGCTGTCCATGAAGGTCGTCGATCAGGCCACGGGTGAAGACCTGACGGACAAGATCAACGCCGAGCGCGCCGAACGCGGCGAGGCCCCCCTGACCGAAGACACCGGCGGCGGCGGCAAGAAGCGTGAAGGCGGCGGCGGCGACCGTGGTCGTCGTCCGCGCCGCGACTAGGACTCGGCATCATCGCTGAAATGACGAAGGCCCCGCTGGAAACAGCGGGGCCTTTTTTTCATGCGCGGCCTTCGC
>NZ_JBIIAY010000172.1:0-4415 GCF_044239655.1 Brevundimonas sp. | reverse complement strand
GGATGAGGGGTGTGGCCTGTCCAGTGAGACACCGACAGGCGCCAGCCCCTCACCCTTTCGCGCAAGGCCGATCGCTGGCGCTCTCGGGCGCTCAAGCCCTCTCCCGCCGGGAGAGGGAACGGAGAATGAGATGAGTGATCAGCAAAAACGCATCGCCGGCGAGGCCGCCGCCCTCCGCGTCGAGGCCGGGATGGTCGTGGGCCTCGGCACCGGCTCGACGGCGGCGTGGTTCGTCAAGGCGCTGGCGGCGCGCAACCTCAAGCATCTGCGCTGCGTGCCCACGTCGGAGAAGACGGCCGATCTGGCGCGCGAACTGGGCCTGACGCTTTCGACCCTGGACGATACGCCCAAGATCGACCTGACCGTGGACGGCGCCGACGAGATCGGGCCGGGGCTGGCGCTGATCAAGGGCGGCGGGGCGGCCCTGCTGCGCGAGAAACTGGTCTGGGAGGCGTCGCGGTCCTGCATCGTCATCGCCGACGCGGCCAAGGTCGTGCCGGTGCTGGGCGCGTTCCACCTGCCGATCGAGGTCGTCGCCTTCGGGCACAAGACCACGGCAAACCGGATCGCCGATGTCCTGCTGGACCACGAGATCGGCATGCCGGCCCGCCTGCGTCAGGCCGACCGGGCCCTGGTGCGGACTGACGGCGGCAATCTGATCTACGATGCGGCGTGCAAGGCGATCCACGACCCGGTGCGGCTGGCCGACGACCTGAAGCTGATCACCGGCGTGGTCGAACACGGCCTGTTCCTCGATCTGGCCGACGAGGCGATCGTCGGCAGGGACGACGGGGTCGAGATTCTGCTGCCCTGACCGGAAACACACGTTTTTGTTCTGCCGGGACAAGACGATAAGGCTTTGCCATTACCTCTGCTGAGGGTCTAGGTTCTTCGCGACCGTTATTGTGGGGGGTCAGTCGTGCCTACCCAGTCCGCCATCGAGGCCATTGGCCGAATCGACGCCGTGCCGTCGATCCTCGAGGTCTGCTGCCGCGTGACCGGCATGGGGTTCGCCGCCGTCGCGCGCGTCACCGAAGACGAGTGGACGGCCTGCGCCGTGCGCGACGAGATCGCCTTCGGCCTGGGCGTCGGCGGTCAGCTGGAGGTCAAGACCACCCTGTGCGACGAGGTCCGGTCCGAAACCCGGACCATCGTCTTCGATCACGCCGCCGAAGACCCTCTGTTCGCCGATCACCACACCCGGCGCATCTATGGCCTGCAGAGCTATATCTCGACGCCGATCATTCGGGCCGACGGCTCCTTCTTCGGCACCCTCTGCGCCATCGACCCCCAGCCGCATCATGTCTCCAAGCCCGAGACGGTCCAGACCTTCAAACTGTTCGCCCAGCTGATCGCGTCCCAGCTGGACGCCGAGGAACGTCTGGCCGCCTCCGAGACCGCCCTGCTGGATCAGGTGGCCGCCGTCGAGCTGCAGGATCAGTTCATCGCCGTCCTGGGCCACGACCTCCGCAATCCGCTGGCGGGCGCCGACGCGGGCGCGCTTCTGCTCCAGCGCATGGACCTGCCCGAGAAGGCCCAGTCGATCCTGTCCGCCATCCGCGCCAGCCATACCCGGATGGGCCGGCTCATCGAGGACGTGCTGGATTTCGCGCGCGGCCGCCTGGGCGGCGGGGTGTCCGTCGCGCCCCGGCCCCTGTCGGATCTCGGCGAGACGCTCGAGCAGGTGGTTCAGGAAATGCGGTCGGCCCATCCCCATCGGGCCATCGCCAGCGACCTGGTCATCGCCGAGGAGGTCGCCGTGGACCGCGACCGGCTGGGCCAGCTGTTGTCCAACCTGGTCGGCAACGCCCTGACCCACGGGGCGCCGGACGGGGAAATCCGCGTCGCCGCCTTCGTCGGGGACGGGCTGTTCGAGCTCTCCGTCTCCAACGCTGGCGAACCCATCCCGCAGGAGTTGATGCCGGGCCTGTTCCAGCCCTTCCATCGCGGCAAACGGTCGACCGGAAATCGCGACGGCCTGGGGCTGGGCCTCTATATCGCCTCCCAGATCGCCCAGGCCCACGGCGGACTGCTGGAAGTGGTCTCGGACACGACGGAGACGACCTTCCGGTTCCGCATGCCGCGTGACGGGACGCCGACGCCCACCTGAAATCGGGCGCGACGGCTTGAGTTCCGGCTCCGGGATGCCCACATATCCGGGGCGTTTCAGCGGGCCTGAAGGCCCGGCGGCGCGCAGTTCAGACCATTCAGACCATTGGGACCCGGTTTCGGTCCGAGCGACGACCGGATCCAGACCTTTCAGACTATTCAGACCCTGTTTTGGTCTGGACGGAGCCCACGATGACCGACAGCTACGACTACGACCTCTTCGTCATCGGGGCGGGCTCCGGCGGGGTCAGGGCGGCGCGGCTGACGGCCCTGGGCGGCAAGAAGGTCGCCATCGCCGAGGAGTACCGCGTCGGCGGCACCTGCGTGATCCGGGGCTGCGTGCCCAAGAAGTTCATGGTCATGGCCTCGGACTTCGCCCACCAGTTCCACACGGCGGAAGGCTATGGCTGGACGGTCGAGGCGAGCTTCGACTGGCCGAAGTTCCTCCAGGCCAAGGACGTCGAGATCGCCCGCCTTTCGGGCATCTACGCCGCCAACCTGGGCAAGGCGGGCGTCGATCTGGTCAACGGCCGGGCGGTGTTCAAGGACGCCCACACCGTCGAGGTGACCCACCGCGACGGCACGGGCGAGACCCGCACCATCACCGCCGAGAAGATCCTGATCGCCACCGGCGGCCGCCCCTGGATGCCGGAGGGGCTGGAAGGGATCGAACACTGTATCTCGTCCGAGGAGGCCTTCCACCTGCCCGAACTGCCCAAGCGGATCATGATCGCGGGCGGCGGCTATATCGCCGTGGAGTTCGCGGGCATCTTCGCCGGCCTGGGCGTGGAGACGACCCTGATCTATCGCGGCCCCAACATCCTGCGCGGCTTCGACGACGACGTCCGGGCCCATCTGGCCGGCGAGATCGAGAAGCGCGGCATCAAGGTCATCCTGGGCTGCCAGCACCAGAAGATCGAGAAGACGGAGACGGGCCTGGTCAGCCATCTCGAGAACGGCATGGTGCTGGAGCATGACGTCATCATGTTCGCCACCGGCCGGGTACCGCACGTGAAGGACCTTGGGCTCGAGAAGGCCGGGGTGTCCCTGAACGACAAGGGGGCGATCGAGGTCGATACGCTGTCGAAGACATCAGCCGACAACATCTGGGCCATCGGCGACGTGACCGACCGGATGAACCTGACGCCCGTGGCGATCCGCGAGGCGGTGGCCTTCCACGAGACGGTCTATCGGAACAACCCGTCCCACTTCGATTACGAGGCCGTGGCGACGGCGGTGTTCTCGCAGCCGCCGGTCGGCGTCGTGGGCCTGTCGGAGAGCGAGGCGCGCCACACCTGTTCGGCGGGGGTGGACGTCTATGTGACCCGGTTCCGGCCGATGAAGTACGCCTTCACCGGCTCGGACGAGCGGGTGCTGATGAAGCTGGTCGTCGATGCGGCCTCCCAGAAGGTTGTCGGCGTCCACATCGTCGGGCCGGAGGCGCCCGAGATGATCCAGCTCGCCGCCATCGCCGTGAAGGCCGGCCTGACGAAGGCCCAGTGGGACGCCACCTGCGCCGTCCACCCCACGATGGCCGAGGAACTGGTGACCCTGAAGGAGAAGCAGTCCCAGGACACCTCGGCGGGCTGATCGCTGACAGCGCCGCTGCAAGCGATGGCCTGCGGAGTTTTATTGTCCCAAACGGGCGTCAGGAGTATGGAGCCCGCCATGAACAGTCGCTGGACCCCCGATAGCTGGAGACAAAAGCCCGTCGTGCATATGCCGATGGACTATCCGGATCACGCCGCCCTCGTCGCCGTCGAGGACGAGCTTCGCGCCCTGCCGCCACTGGTGTTCGCCGGAGAGGCGCGCACCCTGACGGCCAAGCTGGCCCAGGTCGAGGCCGGCGAGGCCTTCCTGCTGCAAGGCGGCGACTGCGCCGAGAGCTTCAAGGAGTTCTCGACCGACAACATCCGCGACACCTTCCGCCTGATCCTGCAGATGGCGGTCGTCCTGACGTTCGCGGGACGCAAGCCGGTGGTGAAGGTCGGCCGGATCGCCGGTCAGTTCGCCAAGCCCCGGTCGTCTCCCGTCGAGGAGATCGGCGGCGTCGAGCTGCCGTCCTATCGCGGCGACAACATCAATGGCTCGGCCTTCACGCCCGAGGAACGGATCCCCGATCCGCAACGGCTGATCAAGGCCTACAACCAGTCGGCCTCGACGCTGAACCTGCTGCGGGCCTTCGCCAGCGGCGGCTATGCGGACCTGTACAACATCCACCGCTGGACGCTTGGGTTTGCCGACAACGGCGCGGGCGCCCAGTACCGCGAACTGGCCGACAAGATCACCGAGGCCCTGGCCTTCAT
>NZ_JBIIAY010000068.1:0-16762 GCF_044239655.1 Brevundimonas sp. | reverse complement strand
GCGCCATCAAGGTCTATGGCCTGGGGGCCCAGATACTGCTGGATCTCGGGGTACGCGACATGATCGTGATGAGCTCGACCCGCCCGGAACCGACGGCGCTTGAAGGTTACGGCCTGCGTATCGTCGGCTGGCGCGGCATGAACGGAGAAGACCAATCCTGATCGATCCCCCCCGCGTCCTCATCGTCGAGGCGCGCTATTACGATGATCTGGCCGATGCCCTGCTGGACGGGGCGAAGGATGCCCTGCGTGCGCAAGGCGTCGATTTCGATGTCGTCACCGTGCCCGGCGCGCTGGAGGTTCCGACGGCCATCGCCATGGCCAATGAGGCCGGTCGCTATCCGACGGCGCCGCGCTATGACGGCTTCGTCGCCTTGGGCTGCATCATCCGCGGCGAGACCTATCATTTCGAGATCGTCTCGGATCAGTCTGCGGCCGGCCTGATGCAACTGGGCCTGAAGGGTCTGGCCATCGGCAACGGCATCCTGACCACCGAGGACGAGGATCAGGCCTGGGCCCGCGCCCGGATCAGCGAAGGCGACAAGGGCGGTGGGGCCGCTCGCGCCTGTATGGACCTGATTGCGCTGCGCAAGCGGTTGCGCGTAGGGCTCGGCGGATGACCGAACCCAACTCCATCCAGGCCGTCCTGCAACAACTGGCCGAGGCCGAAAAGGCCCGGGCAGAGCCCCAGCTGTCCTCGCGCCAGCGCCGGGCCCGTACCGTCGCCCGGCTGGCCGCTGTTCAGGCCCTTTACCAGATGGAACTGGCGGGGGAGGGCGTCGAGACCGTCATCTCCGAGTTCTCCAACCACCGCTTCGATGCCGACATCGAAGGCGAGCCTCTGGCCGAGGCTGATGAGGACTGGTTCGCCGGGATCGTGCGCGGCGTCATCGCGAACCAGCGCGACATCGATGCCGCCATCAAGGCGCGTCTGGCCTCCAACTGGCGGCTGGAGCGTCTGGACGCGACGCTGCGGGCTCTGCTGCGGTCGGGGGCCTGGGAACTGGCGCACAAGCCGGACGTACCCCGCGAGATCGTGCTGGATGAGTATGTCGAGCTGGCCAAGGCCTTCTTCGACGAGGCCGAGGCCAAGTTCGTCAATGCCGCCCTCGACGGTGTGGCCCGCGACGTCCGCCCGAAGGCCTAGACTGCCATGGCCGCGGTCGATGTCGCCGGCGAGTTCGAGACCATCACCCGACTGCTGGCCCCGCTGGCCCATCCGGAGTGGGGCCGGGGGCTGAAGGACGACGTCGCCGTCCTTCCGTCGCGGTCCGGCTACGACCTCGTCCTGACCAAGGATGCCATCGTCGAGGGCGTCCATTTCCTCGCCGAGGATCCATTGGACACGGTGGCGCAGAAGCTGCTTCGCGTGAACCTGTCGGATCTGGCGGCCAAGGGTGCCGAGCCTTTCGGCTATCTGCTGGCCTGCCACTGGTCCGAACGCTGCGGCTGGCCCGAACGGGTCGCTTTCGCAGAAGGACTGGCGCGGGATCAGAAGGCGTTCGGTGTGGCCCTGCTGGGCGGAGACACCGTGGTCACGCCTGGGCCGGCCTCGTTCTCGCTGACGATGCTGGGCTGGGTGGCGAAGGGGCGTGTGGTGGGCCGTAACGGTGCCAGGCCCGGCCATCTTGTGTTCGTCACCGGCCAGATCGGTGACGGCTACCTCGGCCTTCAGGCGGCGCGCGGCGGTCTGAAGCTGGCCCCCGAGCGGTTGGCCGCCCTGATCGATCACTACCGCCGACCCATGCCGCAACTGGCCTTTTCGTCGGTGATCCATGATCTGGCCAGTGCGTCCCTGGACGTCTCGGACGGGCTGGTCGCGGACCTCGGCCATATCGCGGCGGCGAGCGGCGTCGGGGTCGAGATCGACCTGGAACTGACGCCCCTGTCCCTCGCCGGTCAGGCCTGGTTCGACAGCCGCGTCGATGAACAGGCGGCCCTGGAGCAGCTGGCGACCGGCGGCGACGACTATGAGATCGCCTTCACCGCTCCGGCCTCGGACGAAGCCGTGCTGCGGCGAGAGGCGGACCGACGGCACGTCCGCCTGACCAGGCTGGGTCGGGTTACGGAGGGGCAGGGGGTCAAGGCCCGCTTCGGCGGCCGGCCGATCACCTTGGCGAAACCGGGCTTTACCCACGGCTAGGCTCGAAACCCAATCCTAACGGCTGAGCTGTAGGGTCCGACCATGCGCCGCAGAGACCTCATCGCCGTCGGAACCGTCGCCCTCGCGGGTGCTGCCGCCACATCCGCCCTGGCCAGCGAAAGCGCCGCCCCGGCCGAGGGGGTGACCCTGAACATCAGCGGCGTCGGCCTGCCGGTCATCGCCGACGGCCGGCTGCGCAACTATGTCTTCGTCACGGTCAAACTGACCCTTGGACCCGGTGCCGACGCCACGGCCATGCGGGGCAAGGATCCTTTTTTCCGTGACGCTCTGGTCCGAACCGCCCACCGCGCGCCCTTCACCGTGCCCGGCGACTGGACCAGCCTCAACGAAAACGCCATCAACGCCGCCATGGTGGCGATCGCCAATGTGGTGTCGGGTCCCGGCTCGGTGGTGAAGTCGGAAGTCCTGATGCAGACGCCGCGCCGTCGCACCGGAGTGCCCGGAGGGGCCTGAATTTGTTCCGCTTGCGTCATCGCGCCGCATTTGGCACGGTCTGTGGGCAATTCCCGAGTGGGCGCAAACTCAGCGTCCGATGCGCCCGGGGGGTACCGGAAGGCGGACAGAGGTCATAAGGCCCGCCGCGCCAAGGAGCCGGGGGCTTTTTAGGCACGGAAACGCCAATGAATCATATACTCACGCTGGCCTTCGGGGCCGGCGTTCTGGGAGTCCTGTACGGGGCGATCCAGACCTTCGTCCTGATGAAGGCCGGGACGGGCAACGACAAGATGCGAGAGATCGCCGCCGCCATCCAGGAAGGGGCGTCGGCCTATCTGAAGCGTCAGTATTTCACCATCGGTATCGTCGGCGTGGTCGTCCTGATCGCGGCCTGGCTGTTGATCGGACCCTATGCGGCGGCCGGCTTCCTGATCGGCGCGGTGCTGTCGGGTGCGGCCGGTTATGCCGGGATGCTGATCTCGGTGCGCGCCAACGTCCGTACCGCGCACGCCGCCTCTGAAAGCCTAGCCAAGGGGCTGGACCTGGCGTTCCGCTCGGGTGCCATCACCGGCATGTTCGTGGCGGGCGGCGCTCTCATGGGCGTGGCCGGCTATTTCGCGGTGCTGGTCGTCCACATGGGGCTGGAGCCGACGAGCCGTGAGGTCGTCGATGGCCTGGTGGCCCTGGGCTTCGGAGCGTCGCTGATCTCGATCTTCGCGCGTCTGGGCGGTGGCATCTTCACCAAGGGCGCCGACGTCGGCGGGGACATGGTGGGCAAGGTCGAGGCCGGTATCCCCGAGGATGATCCGCGCAACGCCGCCACCATCGCCGACAATGTGGGCGACAACGTCGGCGATTGCGCCGGCATGGCCGCCGACCTGTTCGAGACCTATGCGGTGGCGACCGTGGCGACGATGGTGCTGGCCGCCATCTTCTTCCGGGGCTCCGAATACGTCGGGGCGATGATGCTGCTGCCGCTGGCGATCTGCGGCGTCTGCATCGTGACCTCCATCATCGGCAGCTTCTTCGTCCGACTCGGCAAGAGCCAGAACATCATGGGGGCCCTGTACCAGGGCCTGATCGTCACCGGCGTCCTGTCGGTCGGCGCGGTGTGGTGGGTGATCTCGCAATTGGTTCCGGATGCGATCACGACCACGGGCGGGCTGGTCATCCAGCCGATGAGCCTGTTCTGGGCGGGTGTCGTGGGCCTGGCCGTCACCGCCGCCATCGTGGTGGTGACCGAGTTCTACACCGGCTCCAACTTCCGGCCCGTCCGGTCGGTGGCCCAGGCCTCGGTGTCGGGTCACGGCACCAACGTCATCCAGGGTCTGGCCGTCTCGCTCGAGGCGACCGCCCCGATCGCCCTGGTCATCATTGTCGGCATCGTGGCCAGCTTCCAGTTGGCCGGCTCGTTCGGCATCGCCATCGCCACCACGACCATGCTGGGCGTGGCGGGGATGATCGTGGCGCTCGACGCCTTCGGTCCCGTCACCGACAACGCCGGCGGCATCGCCGAGATGGCGGGGCTTCCCCCGGAAGTCCGTCACTCCACCGATGCCCTCGACGCCGTGGGCAACACCACCAAGGCCGTGACCAAGGGCTATGCGATCGGTTCGGCGGGCCTCGGCGCGCTTGTGCTGTTCGCCGCCTATACCGAGGACCTCAAGTACTTCGCCGCCGAAGCCCTGCCAGGCAGCTTCTTCTACGGACTGGGTGAGGTCAGCTTCGATCTTACCAGCCCCTATGTCGTGGTTGGCCTGCTGTTCGGGGGGCTGCTGCCCTTCCTGTTTGGCGGGATGTCGATGATGGCGGTGGGGCGCGCGGCCGAGGCGGTCGTCGCCGAGGTGCGTCGCCAGTTCCGCGAGAACCCGGGCATCATGACCTATGAGGTCAAGCCCGAGTACGGCAAGGCGGTCGACATCCTGACCAAGGCGGCGATCCGCGAGATGATCGTGCCGTCGCTGCTGCCCGTGCTGTCACCGATCGTGCTGTTCGTCGCGATCCTGGCCATCACGGACAAGGCCACGGCGTTCGCGGCCCTGGGCGCAATGCTGATGGGTGTGATCGTCACCGGCCTGTTCGTCGCAGTCTCCATGACCAGTGGCGGCGGGGCCTGGGACAATGCCAAGAAGGTCATCGAGGAGGGCTTCACCGACAAGGACGGCGTCCTCCACGGCAAGGGTTCGGAGGCCCACAAGGCCGCCGTGACCGGCGACACGGTCGGCGATCCCTACAAGGACACGTCGGGCCCGGCGGTGAACCCGATGATCAAGATCACCAACATCGTGGCCCTGCTGCTGCTGGCGGTGCTGGCCAGCGGGAAGGTGTTCTAGGTTGGCGCGAGGCTGAAGCGAAGAAAGCCCCGGAGAGCGATCTCCGGGGCTTTTTTCTTCCTTCTCCCCTTGCGGGAGAAGGTGGCAGCCGAAGGCTGACGGAAGAGGGGTCACGCCCATGGCTGGAGTTGGCGGACGAGACAAAATCGGAATGGTCCGAGTGACCCCTCATCCGACCTCGCTTCGCTCGGCCACCTTCTCCCGCAAGGGGCGAAGGAAGATTAGTCTGGACGGCGAGCGCCCGGGACGTCTTCGTCTGTGCGGGGCAACTGGCCTCGGGCGACGTTGCCCAGCAGTTGCTCCATGATGGTCAGGGCGCGACCGCGGGTCGGGGTTTCGCGACGCTCCATGGCGATTTTCTCGCCGTCATCGAGGCCCAGGGTGCGCACGGCGGCGACCTTGCCGTCGGCCTCGTTGAAGGTGATTTCGGTGATGCTGCGCTGGGACACCTGGGGCCGGTTGTAGGTGTAACGCTCTGTCGTCTGGCTCATATAGTACCAGATCTGGTCCTTCTCGAAGGTCGAGGTAGTCGAGGGCGTGCCCAGCCGGGCCAGAACCGTTTCCTTGGTGTCGGTGCCCGCGACGATGTCGGTAGGCGCCACATCGACGACCTGGAACCCGTGCAGCCCCACCACGGGAGCGCAGGCACCCAACGATCCGAGCACGGCGACGGCGGCGATGAGGGCAGGAATACGGGTCATGGATGGGGCCTGACGAGCAACAAGGTCTTTGACCTAACCGGACCCGCGTCCTAGTTCAACGTCGCGGCGGAAAAGGGGCCGCATGACATGCTGACTGCTCTGCTGAGAAAACGACCCAAATCCCCGCCGCCGGTGGGCGAGGCTCTGTACGCGGCGGTCGCCGAACAGGCGCGCCAGATCGCCTTCTATACCGACCTGGGCGTCGAGGACCGGATCGATGCGCGGTTCGAGCTCTACACCCTTCATGCCCTGCTGCTGATCCTGCGGGTGCGGGACGAGGACCGGGACGGGCCGGCCGAGGGCGCAGCGGCGGCCCAGAGCCTGTTCGATGTCTATGTTTCGGCCTTGGACAATGTGCTGCGCGAACTCGGCGTCGGGGATGTCTCGATGGCCAAGAAGATGCGCAAGCTGGGCGAGGCCCTGTACGGCCGGATGACCGCCTATGAAGGACCGCTGCGGGCGGGCGATACAGCCGCCCTGGCGACCAACCTGGCCCGCAACGTCTATGTCTCGGACGAGCCTGAGCGGGCCGAACCGCTGGCGCGTTACGCCCTGGCAGCGCGCGAGGCCCTGTCGCGACAGGGCTTTGCCGATGTTCTCGCAGCCCCCGTCTGGCCGGAGATCGCCGCATGAGCCCGACCCTGCCCCTGAGCGAACCTGTACGGCTGAACGAGATCGGCAAGGGCCTGGCCCGGACGCTGGAACCGGACGCGGCTGCGCGGTCGAAGATCGCCAAGGCTCTGGACCTTGCCTCGCTGGACGCCTTCGTCGCCGACCTGTCGGTGGCCCCTGCCGCCAACGCCGGCTACCGTCTGACCGGCCGCGTCCGGGCCAGTGCCGTCCAGACCTGCGGCATCACCCTTGAGCCCCTGCCGGTCGAGATTGATGAACGATTCTCGATCGATCTGGTCGAGGCTGTCGACCCGATCGAGATCGACGAAATCGAGATCACCCTGGACGATGACGCCCCCGACGTTATCGAGGACGGGCGAATCGATCTGGGCCAGTACGCGGTTGAACAGCTGGCCCTGACGCTAGATCCCTTCCCCAGAAAACCCGGCGCGGAGTTCGTCCAGCCCGAGGAACCGGCCGAGATCTCGCCCTTTGCCGTGCTCAAGCAATTCAAGGCGAAGGACGCCGGCGAAACCTGACGTAACGACAGCCGCTTTGCATCGCCGCCGTTGCGGCGGTATGCCTCGCCCAATAGATGAGCGACGCGATCACGCGTCCGGAGCGAACAGCCTCTTGCCATCCCCAGTCCTGATATCCCTCGACGCGATGGGCGGCGACCACGGCCCCGCCGTCGTCGTGCCCGGCGTCCACGACTACATCCGTCGTCACGGCGGCGAGGGCGTGCGATTCCTGCTGCACGGGGACGAGGCGGCGATCGCGGCCGAGATGGCCAGGGTCAGGCTGACCGATGCGATCTGCCAGATTCGCCATACCGACAAGGTCGTCGCCATGGACGAGAAGCCGGCTCAAGCCATGCGGCGCGGCAAGGGCTCCAGCCTGTGGAACGCGGTCGAATCAGTGAAGTCGGGCGAGGCGGGTGCCGTCGTGTCGGCCGGCAACACCGGCGCCCTGATGGCGATCTCCAAGCTGATCCTGCGGATGTCGGCACCGGGCCTGGAGCGTCCCGCCATCGTGGCCAGCTGGCCGACCCTGAAGGGCGTGACGGCGGTTCTGGACGTCGGTGCCAATATCGAGAGCGATGCCGAACAGCTGATAGAGTTCGCCATCATGGGCGAGGCCTTTCACGCGGCGGTCCACGGCTCCGGCCGTCCCACCATCGGCATCCTGAACGTCGGCTCAGAGGACATGAAGGGCCACGAGGATGTGCGCGAGGCCCATGCCGTGCTGCGCGCCGGCGGACTTGATCTGAACTACCACGGCTTCGTCGAGGGCGACGACATCGCCAAGGGCACAGTCGATGTGGTGGTGACCGACGGCTTCACCGGCAATATCGCGCTCAAGACGGCCGAGGGCACGGCGCGTTTCATCTCGGCCCTGCTGAAGGAAGCCCTGTCCTCCGGCGTCCAGGCCAAGCTGGGGGCACTCATCGCCCTGCCTGCGCTGAAGGCCATGGGCCAGAAGATCGACCCTAGCGCCATCAACGGCGGACCCCTGCTGGGCCTGAACGGGATCGTCGTAAAGAGCCACGGCGGGGCGAATGCCAAGGGCTTCGGCAATGCCATCCGCATCGGTGTCGACCTGGCCCGCAGCGACTATCTGGTCAAGGTCGGCGAAAAGATGGGCAAGCTCGACGCCGTCATGCATGCCGCCCAACCCGCCCCCGAAAGCCCGACGATTTCCGGAGAGAGTCTGTAGTGAGCGTCACCCGTAGCGCTGTGACCGGCGTCGGCTCCTTCCTGCCGGAAAAGGTCGTCACCAATGCGGACCTGTCGAAATTCGTCGACACATCCGACGAATGGATCGTCGAACGCACCGGCATTCGCCAGCGCCATCAGGCCCGCGATGACCAGCCGACCAGTGACCTGGCCGTGGAGGCCGCGCGCCGCGCCCTGGCCGATGCGGGCAAGACGGCGGCCGACGTCGATCTGATCATCGTCGCCACCACGACCCCCGACATGACCTTTCCGGCCACCGCCTCGATCGTGCAGAGGAAGCTCGGCTGTCCGGTCGGGATCGCCTTCGATGTCCAGGCGGTGTGTTCGGGCTTCGTCTATGCGCTGAGCGTCGCGGACGGCTTCGTGGCCCGGGGCATGGCCAGATGCGCCCTCGTGATCGGTGCCGAGGAGATGACCCGGCTGATGGACTGGACCGACCGGACCACCTGCGTCCTGTTCGGCGACGGTGCCGGCGCCTTCGTGGTCGAACCGCGGGAAGGCGAGGGGACCAAGGCGGACCAGGGCCTGCTGGGGTTTGCCCTGCGCTGCGACGGCACCAAGACCGATCTGCTCTACGTCGACGGCGGCCCGACCACCACGGGCACGGTCGGCCATCTGCGGATGCTGGGCAACCAGGTGTTCCGCCACGCGGTCGTGAACATCGCCGAGGCCATCACCGCCGCCTGCGCCGCCGCCAACATCGAGATCGCCGACGTCGACTGGTTCGTACCGCACCAGGCCAACCAACGAATCATCAAGGGGGTCGGCGATCGACTGGGTCTGGACGAGGACAAGGTGATCACCACGGTGGCCCTGCACGCCAACACCTCGGCCGCCTCGATTCCTCTGGCGATGGACGCCGCGATCCAGGATGGGCGCATCAAACGCGGCGATCTGGTGCTGCTGGAGGCCATGGGCGGCGGCCTGACCTGGGGCGCCTGCGCAATTCGCCTGTAAGGTGACGCTTCCGACTTTGACTTTGCGCGGTTTTCGCCGCTTTATGAACGCGTCAGGATCATTGGAGCGAACATCTTGGGCGAACAGAGCACCCTGACCCGAGCCGACCTCTGCGAGGCCGTCCACGAGGATGTGGGTCTGTCGCGACAGGAATGCTCCACCATGGTCGAGCGCACCCTTGAGCTGATCGTCGAGGCGCTGCAACGCGGCGAGACGGTCAAGCTGTCGGGATTCGGCGTCTTCCAGGTCCGCGACAAGCGTGCCCGCATGGGCCGCAACCCCAAGACGGGCGAACCGGCCGCGATCAATCCACGCCGGGTCATCAGCTTCCGCGCGTCCCAGATCATGAAGTCCAAGGTACACGACGCGGGCGTCGGGGCCTGATCCCTTGGCCGTCAAGCCCGCCACAAAAGGCCCTCAGGCTTTTCGTACCATATCCGAAGCCTCGGACGCCGTCGGCGCGCCCCAGCACGTGCTGCGCTTTTGGGAGACGAAGTTCACCTTCGTGACGCCGGTGAAGCGGGCCGGGGGGCGTCGGTTCTATCGGCCCAACGACATCGTGGTGCTGAAGGCCATCAAACGCCTGCTGCATGACGAAGGTCTGACCATCAAGGGCGTCCAGCGCCTGCACAAGGATCAGGGCCTTGCCCGCCTGGCCGCCTATGGCGATCCCGACGCGACCTTCGTAATGGACGCGGAGGTGTATCAGCCCGCGGCGCTCCCTGAGTCGGATGCGTCGCCCGCAACCATCGACGACCCCGAAGGCCTCGCAGCCGTCATCGCCGATCTCGAGGCCGCCCGCGCTCGCCTGGACGCCGTCCTGGCCGCCTGACGCGCTTTTCCCGATTTTCGGTTTGCGGCGGCGAGGGTGCCCCGCTATAGGACCGCCTCTCGGAGCGTGGCGCAGCCTGGTAGCGCACTTGACTGGGGGTCAAGGGGTCGCAGGTTCGAATCCTGTCGCTCCGACCATTTTCGATCAGAAAATGCGTCAATAACGGGGTCGTCGAAAGACGGCCCCGTTTGTCGTTCTACGACTTTTTGCCGCCGCGCTCGGCCCACGAATACAGCGGGATCAGCGGTACGCCCCACAGCATTCCCGCGCCGCCGAACAGCAGAAGGTCGATCCACCATCGGTCCGGCAGCCGGTCGCCGATCGCGATGACGGTCCAGACATAGGCGGCGAGAAACAGCAGCGTCAGCAGGGCGGCCAGGGCCCGGCGGGGGCTGGGACGTTCGACCGGCGCGCTCATCGCTTGTTCCTCAGCAGGTAATAGGCCACCAGGCTGAGTGCCGCGCCGCCCAGCGCCCACAGGATCCAGTTCCAGTCGTCCATGGTCGTCAGGGCAAACACCCGGATGACCAGGAACCAGCCGCAGGCCGCACCGACCGAGGCGACCAGCAGCGCGCCGCCGAAGCCGCGCTTGCCGCCCAGCATGTCGGCGATCCCCGCCACGATCAGGACGCCCACGATGGCGATGAGGATGTCGGCGTACTGCAAGGCGTCCGTTCTCCGTGCCCGCCCGATCCCGCCTGCGACGACGAGGTTCGGAAATCCGCTTTGATCCTGCCTTGATGGTCGGGCATACCGCCAAGGTCCGGGGACGATCCTTCGCCTCCGTTCGGAACGACAGTGTATCCGTCAGGACGGCAGGCGTCGAATGAAGCGTTTGGGCTATCGCGAACAAAGTCGGTCGGTCGCGATTTGGCTGTTCGTCTGCGCGGCCATGGTGTTCGCCATGGTGGTCATCGGCGGGATCACCCGCCTCACCGGATCGGGCCTGTCGATCACGGAATGGAAGCCCATCATGGGGGCCCTGCCGCCGATGAACCCCGCCGCCTGGGCCGAGGCATTCGAGAAATACAAGGCCATACCCCAGTACGCCCAGGTCAACGCCGGCATGAGCCTGGCCGAATTCCAGGGCATCTTCTGGTGGGAGTGGGCGCACCGTCTGTTCGGTCGGCTGATCGGGGTCGTATTCGCCGTTCCGTTCGTCGTCTTCCTGCTGACGCGCAAAATTCCGCGTCGTCTGGTCTGGCGCTGTTTCCTGCTGCTGGCGGCAGGCGGCCTTCAGGGCCTGATCGGTTGGTGGATGGTGTCGTCGGGCCTGTCGGAGCGGGTCGATGTCGCGCCGGAGCGGCTGACCGTCCACCTGGGGCTGGCGCTCGCCATCTTCGCCGGCTTGATCTGGACGGGGCTGGAGGCCTGGGCCGGGGAGGAGCACTCGCGCTCGCCGGCGGGCTGGAGCCGAGCCGCGGCCATCCTGCTGGGGGCCGTGTTCGTACAGTGCCTGCTGGGTGGGCTTGTCGCGGGGGCCAAGGCGGGGTTCGTCTATACGGACTGGCCGATGATGAATGGTGGGTTCTTCCCGCCGGTGGAATGGGGCAAGGGGGCGCTGGCCTTCCTGCATGACCAGGCCCTGGTCCAGTTCAACCACCGCATCTGGGGCTACCTGTTGGTGGCGTTCGGTACGGCCTATGCGATCCAGGGCTGGCGCTGGCGGCTGGCCGAGGGGCTCGGCGCCTTCGCCTTCGTGGCCGCCGGTTCGCTATGGCTTCAGGCAGCGCTGGGTGTCGTGACCCTGATCCACGCCGTGCCGCTTTGGCTGGGCGGACTTCACCAGGCGGGCGCGGCCATCGTGCTCATGCTCGCGACGGTGAACCTGTGGCTGGTGCGTCGCTCACAGCCGAGACTGTTCATGTCGGGGCCAAGGCGTCGATAGGGCTATCGTTTAGGAAAATAATCCGATCACGGCCTTGCGGTTCTGTTGGACGTCTCCATGTTCTCGTGACGGTCTTTGACACGTCCAATGAAGCGGGCCGAACAGGTTCGATCCGGTCGCGAGCCGCGTCATTCTTGGCGCTTTGGCGCTTTGGCGGTGTGTTTTCAGACCGCCACCGCCACTCCGAGGATTGGCCACAAGACGATCGAGTCAGCCCAGAACCGGCATGACAGGCGCCAAAAAATGCGGTATTTTAATACCGTATTATAAAAACGTTGCAAAAACAGCGACATAGATGAAGGTCATGCACCTCACCCGCATTGACCTCCCCGCACCCATCCTCTACTAGCGCGCCTTCCGCTCGTTCCGACCGCTGTTGGCTCGGGCCGCCCGTTTCGTTTTCCAGGAATCCACCGACATGCTGAAGAGCACCACGGTCGCGCTCAAGCCGGCCGACGTCGACAAGAAGTGGATCGTCATCGATGCCGAAGGCGTCGTTGTCGGTCGCCTCGCGACGTTCATCGCCAACCGCCTGCGCGGCAAGCACCTGCCCACCTACACGCCCCACGTCGACCTGGGTGACCATGTCATCGTCGTCAACGCCGACAAGGTCGTGTTCACCGGCAAGAAGCTGACCGACAAGGTCTACTATCGCCACACCGGCCACCCGGGCGGCATCAAGTCGACCACCCCGCAGAAGGTCCTGAACGGCCGCTTCCCCGAGCGCGTCCTTGAAAAGGCCGTCGAGCGCATGCTGCCCAAGGAAAGCCCGCTGGCTCGCCTGCAGATGACCCACCTGCGCATCTTCGCCGGCGCCACCCACACCCACGAAGCCCAGCAGCCGGAAATCGTCGACTTCAAGTCGATGTCCGCCAAGAACTTCCGGAGCATCTGAGCATGACCGACGTCACCGCCCCCGAAGCCACCGGTTTCGACGCCCTGAAGGGCCTCGGCACCACCGCCGAAGCCGCTCCCGAATACGTCCAGAAGCTGGACGCGCAAGGCCGCGCCTATTCGACCGGCAAGCGCAAGAACGCGATCGCCCGCGTCTGGGTCAAGCCCGGCACCGGCAAGTTCACCATCAACGGCAAGGACCAGATGCAGTATTTCGCTCGCGAAATCCTGCGCATGATGATCGCCCAGCCCCTGGTCGTCACGGGCCGCGAGACCCAGTTCGACGTCGTCTGCACGGTCGAGGGTTCGGGCCTGTCCGGCCAGGCCGGCGCCATCCGCCACGGCCTGTCGCACGCCCTGACCCACTATGAGCCCGCGCTCCGCCCGGTCCTGAAGCCCCACGGCTTCCTGACCCGCGACAGCCGCGTGGTCGAGCGCAAGAAGTACGGCCGCGCCAAGGCCCGCAAGTCCTTCCAGTTCTCGAAGCGCTAAGTCGTTTCGTACGGTTTGGATTGGGGGCGCTTCGGGAAAACCGGAGCGCCCTTTTTTCTAACCCTCTCCCAGAGGGAGAGGGCTTGAGGCTCGCAGAGCGTAGCGATGCGTCTTAGCCGAAAGGGTGAGGGGTTAAGGTGCGAACCGGTGAGGGCATCGCCCCTCACCCTTTCGCGCAAGGCCGATCGCCTGACGGCTCTCGGGCGCTCAAGCCCTCTCCCTCTGGGAGAGGGAGCAGGAGTTGAAATGACCCACACACTCTTCATCGACGGCGAAGCCGGTACCACTGGGCTCGAGATCCGCGAGCGGCTTGGGGCCCGTGCCGATCTGGAGCTGATCCTGCTGGGCGACCGCAGGCGCGATCCGGCCGCGCGGCGCGAGGCGCTGAACGCGGCGGATGCGGTGATCCTGTGCCTGCCGGACGACGCGGCGATCGAGGCCGTCGGCATGATCGACAACGCGACCACGCGGGTCATCGACGCCTCCACGGCCTTCCGGGTCGCCGACGGCTGGACCTATGGTTTCGCCGAGATGGACGCGGGGCAGGGGGCGGCCATCGCGGCGTCTAAGCGGGTCAGCAATCCGGGCTGCTATCCGACCGGCTTCATCGGCCTGATGCGCCCGCTGGTGAGGGCCGGGATCGTGCCCGCCGACCGGTTCGTCACCGTCAACGCCGTCTCCGGCTATTCCGGCGGCGGCAAGTCCATGATCGCCGAGTTCGAATCTGGCACCGCCTCCGCCTTCCGCGCCTATGGCCTGAGCCAGCACCACAAGCATGTGCCGGAGATGACCCGCCACACCGGCCTGACCCACGACGTCATGTTCGCCCCCGCCGTCGGCGCCTACCGCCAGGGGATGCTGGTCGAGGTCCCGCTGCATCTGGCCTCCCTGCCGGGCTCGCCCTCGATCGAGGTCATCCACGGCGCCCTGGCCGAACACTATGCCGGCGCTCGCTTCGTCGAGGTCGCCGACCTGGAAACGACCGAGGCCATGACCGGCATCGACCCGGAGGGGCTGAACGGCACCAACCGGATGCGACTGCACGTCTTCGGCGACCGGTCGGGGTCTCAGGCACGGCTGGTCGCCCTGCTCGACAACCTCGGCAAGGGCGCGTCGGGGGCTGCGGTGCAGAACCTGAACCTGATGCTGGGACTGCGGGAAGACACCGGCCTGACCTGACCCTTCTCCCGCAAGGGCAGTAGGAAGATGGCTTGAAACCTTCCGCCTCCGAGCGCCGTATGTAGAGGCATGACCCACGCCACTCCGATCCCCAACCGCCGTGCCTTGCTGACCGGCACCGGTGCCCTGGCCATCACAGCCCTTACGCCCCAGGCCGCCAGCGCTGACGAAGCCGCGTTCGCCTCGTCGCCCTTCCGTCGGATCACCGACGCCCAGTGGCGTGCCCGGCTGCCGGCTGCCAGCTATGATGTGCTGCGCCACGAGGGGACCGAGCGGCCCTACACCAGCCCGCTGAACGAGGAGCACCGGGCCGGCACCTTCGTCTGTCGGGGGTGCGAATTGCCGCTGTTCCTGTCGGCGTGGAAGTTCGACAGCGGCACCGGCTGGCCCAGCTTTTTCCGGGTCAACCCGGCCAACATCGGGACCAAGCGCGACCTGGCCCTCGGCATCCCCCGGGTCGAGTATCATTGCGCCCGCTGCCTGGGGCACCAGGGTCACGTGTTCGATGACGGGCCGCGTCCGACCGGCAAACGCTACTGCAACAACGGCGTCGCGCTGATCTTCAAGCCCGGCTGAGGGCCTTCATCGCCGAATCGACCGTGAAGCCGAACATGATCGAGGCGATGACCACCAGCAGGCCGTAGTCCCAGCCTCTGATGAAGAACGGGATGGCCGCCATCACCATGACCACGAGCGGAAAGATTCCGGCCCACAGCGCCGACGTGGGCGCTTCCAGGCTGATCATCGGCGGCCGATCGACCCGTATCTTCATCAGCCGGGCCAGCGGGCGGTTCAGGAAAACGAACATCACTGTGTAGAGCCCGGCCAGGAACGGATAGCGCCAGGCCGGGCCGGCCTCGCCATAGACGGTCGCGGTCAGGGTCAGCAGCAACAGCGGGATACCGGTGGCGACGGCCAGCAGCAGGTTGGGTTCGATACGCTTCAAGACTTCACTTTCACATAGGACCCCGGTGCCGGTTCAATCGGCTTGAGGGGGCCGGTCTTCGGGTCCCGGGCCGGGATCATTTCACCCGAACGCGCGGCCAGCCATTTCGCCCAGTGCGGCCACCAGCTGCCGGGATGTTCGACCGCACCCGACTGCCATTCGGCCAGGGTGTCGGGGAAGGCGTCATTGGTCCAGTGATTGTACTTGTTGGCCACCGGCGCATTGATGACCCCGGCGATATGGCCGGACCCTGCCAGGGTGAAGGTCAGGTCGTCCGAACCGAACGCCTTGGCCGAGCGATAGATCGAGTTCATCGGCGCGATATGGTCCTCGCGCGAGGCCTGGAAATACAGCGGCGTCTTGACCTTGCCCAGGTCGATCCGTTGGCCGCCCACCGCGAACTCGCCCTTGGACAGCTTGTTCTGGCCGTACAGGCTGCGCAGATAGTCCATGTGCAGGGCCTTGGGCATCCGGGTCTGGTCGGCGTTCCAGAACAGCAGGTCGAAGGCCGCCGGCGACTTGCCCATAAGATAGTTGGACACGAAGAAGGACCAGATCAGGTCGTTGGCCCGCAGCGCGTTGAAGGTCTCGGCCATGGCCGCGCCGGGCAGGACGCCGCCCGCGTCATCCATCATCTGCTCGACCTGGGCCAGCCAATGCTCGTCGGTGAACAGCAGCAGGTCGCCCGCCTCGGCGAAGTCGTGCTGGGCGGCGAAGAAGGTGGTCGCGTTGATCCGCTTGTCGCCCTTCGCCGCCATGTCGGCCAGGGCGATTCCCATCAGGGTGCCGCCGATGCAGTAGCCGACGGTGTTCAGCCGATCGACCCCGGCCTGTTCCATCGCCTTTTCCGTGCAGCGATAGATGCCCTTGTGCAGGTATTCGTCGAAGCCGAACGCGGCCTTGTCCACGTCCGGATTGACCCATGAGCAGACGAACACCGTGAACCCCTGGGCCGACAGCCAGCGGATCATCGAGTTCCCCGGCTGCAGATCCATGATGTAGAATTTGTTGATCCACGGCGGGAAGATCAGCAGCGGGATCCTGTGCTGCTGTTCGGTCGCGGCGTCGAACTGGATCAGTTCGAACAGTTCGTCGCGCCAGACGACCTGACCCGGGGCCGTGGCCACGTTCTCGCCCACCACGAACTTGCCGTAGTCGGCCTGGCTGATCTGCAGCTTGCCGGCACCGCGTTCCAGGTCGGCGGCAAAGTTCTGCATCCCCTTGACCAGCGATTCGCCGTTGGTCTCGGCCATCGCCTTGAGCGCCGCCGGGTTGGAGGCCAGGAAGTTCGCGGGCGAAAACGCGTCGGTCAGAAGCTTGGTGAAGAACTCGGCGCGGCGCTTGGTCAGGGGGTCGACGTCCTCGACCGAGGCGACCAGGCCGTTCATCCAGTCCGACGTCACCATGTAGGACTGCCGCATCATGTCGAACATGGGGTTTTCGGACCAGGCCGGATCCTTGAACCGCTTGTCCTTCGACGGCACCGCCTCCTGTCCCGCCGCGCGGCGCGTCGTGGAGGCCCACAGGTCCAGGTACCGGTTGAACAGGTCGGCCTGGGCGGTGAACAGCTTCTCAGGCTTGGCAGCCAGACTGG
>NZ_JBIIAY010000007.1:0-53776 GCF_044239655.1 Brevundimonas sp. | reverse complement strand
AGGACCTGAAGCGCACCTTTGTGATCGTCGATGTCGACCGGATCGGGGATGTGACCCTGCAACAGCTCGGCGACTATATCGCCATGGTCGCCCTGGCCCAGATCGACCCGGAGGCCGACACCTCCGGCTATGCGACCATCCTGAACCTGTTCGACGAGCCGGCCTATGCGCCCGGTCTGACGCAGTGGGACAAGGCCTATCTGAAGGGCCTTTATGACGCCCAGCGCACCCGTGCCAGCGTCGGCGCCGCCCGCGCCGAGGTCGTCTCCTCGATCATCCGGGTTCGCCAGGGCATGACGAACGAGGAAGACGGCGCGCAGTAACTGAAAGCAGGACTCCAATGCTGATCTCTACCCTGTTCTCCGCCCTCCTGCTGGCCGCACCGGTCCAGGCAAGCGTCCCGCAAGCCCAGGAGCCTTCGTCGGTCCCGGCGACCGACCTTGAAGACATCGTCGTCGAGGGTCGTCGTCTGGAGGAGGTGACCCAGGACTTCGTCCGGGAGGTCGGGGCCCCGGCCGGCGGTCGCGGCCTGGCCCGCTGGCGCAATGGGGTCTGCGTCGGCGTGGCGAACCTTCAGAACGACGCGGCCCAGTATATCGCCGACCGGGTATCGACCGTGGCACAGGATCTGGGTCTTCGGGTCGGTGACCCCGGTTGTGAGCCGTCGATCCTGGTCGTGGCGACCCAGGACGCCAATGCCTTCACGCCTCAGTTCGTGGCCTCTCGCCCTCGACTGTTCATCGTCGGCGGAACAGGTATGGATCGCGGACGCAACGCGTTGCAACGGTTCGAGACCAACGACCAGCCCGTCCGCTGGTGGAACGTCAGCGTCCCCGTCGATGGCGACACGGGCCAGATTGCGGTGCGCCTGCCGGGCTCGGTCAATGGCGGTGCCGATAATGGCGATGCCAACAACGTCATGCTGTTCGCGCCGAACATCGACGTCCGTGCGGCGTCCAGACTAAGCACCCAGATCGTGGACGACACAAAACGCACCTTCGTCATCGTCGACGTGACGAAGATCGGCGCGATCTCGCTGGCCCAGCTGGCCGACTATATCGCCCTGGTGTCGATGGCCCAGGTCGATCCGGAGGCCGACACCTCCGGCTATGCGACGATCCTGAACGTATTCGACGACCCGACCCAGACCGAGGGCCTGACCAACTGGGACAAGGCCTATCTGCAAGGCCTCTATGACGCGACCCGCACCCGCAAGAGCCAGGGTGCCAGCCGAACCGAGATCGTCGCCTCCATCATCGGTGCCCACCACGATCTGGCCAGGGCGGCCAATCAAGATACAGCGCAGTAGTTGAGCACGGCCGCCGGGAGCCCGTCATGTTGATCGCCGCCATCCTCAGTGCCGTCCTGTCCGCCACGCCTGAATCCGCGATCCAGGACGTCTCACCTCGCCCGGTCCCGTCTACGCCGACCGTGGATGCCGTTGACCTCGGCGAGCTGACTGTCACGGGACGCACTCTAGAGACGGCGACACGCGAGTTCGTGCGCGAGGTCGGGGCACCGTCCCGTAATCGGGGTCTGGCGCGGTGGCGCGGCGCGATCTGCGTCGACGTGCTCAATCTTCAGGCCCCGGCGGCCCGGTTCATCGTGGAGCGGGTGTCCGAGACGGCGCGAACCGTGGGGCTGACGCCCGGCGGCGCAGGCTGCACGCCCAATGTCATCATCGTCGCCACCGAAGACGCCGCCGTCTTTACCCCGCAGTTCGTCGCCATGCGCCCCCGCCTGTTCCGCGTCGGCGGGGCCGGCATGGATCAGGGTGCAGCCGCTCTGCGCCGGTTTCAGGCGACCGACCGGCCGGTGCGCTGGTGGACCGTGACCCTGCCGGTCGATGAGATGGGCCGGAACGCCGTTCGTATTCCCGGCTATTGCAGCGGGTCGTGCCTGCTGCCGTCGGACATGGCACCGGGCGTGAAGACGCTGGGGTCGCGACTGTCGTCGCCGACCGAGGATGATATCGAGCGGGTCTTCATCATCGTCGATGTGGATCAGGTCGCCGCACTGTCGGCACATCAGCTGGCCGATTATCTGGCCATGGTGACCCTGGCCCAGGTCGATGCCGACGCCGACACCGGCGGCTATGCCACGATCCTGAACGTCTTCGATGATCCCGAAGGCGTCGCCGGCCTGACCCAGTGGGACGAGGCCTATCTGAAGGGGCTGTATCAGGCGCAGCGGATGTCGGTGAACCAAAGGGCCAGCGCCAGCGAGATTGCGGGCTCGATCGTCCGTGCAAGGCGGGCGATGGACGTGGCAACGCAGGACTGAACAAACGTCCGCTACCCGACCTTCGCCATACGGAACAACGGTGATCCGCACCGGTTGAACACGTCCGCCCTCCCCGGCGTAACCGCTTGTTTCACTGTGAAAACCGTCAAGGAATGCCGCGCCGCCATCAGCGACCTCATTGCGGAGGCCGTGCCCGAAGATGACGCGGCGCGTCGCGAAGGGTTGCTGACGCTGGCCGACGGCTGGATCGGCCTGATCGAGCGGCGCGAGGCGATCGACGAGCCGGGGCCGCGGTGCGCGCTGGACGACCCCGAGGCCTGAACCCCGACTTCAGCCCTTGTCGCGCATCAGCCGGGCCTTGTCGCGCGCCCAGTCGCGGTCGGCGGAGGCCTCGCGCTTGTCGTGCAGCTTCTTGCCCTTGGCCAGGGCGATCTCGAGCTTGGCCTTGCCGTCGTCGTTCAGATACAGGCGCAAGGGGATGATGGTCTGGCCGTCCTTCTGGACCGCACCGATGAGCCGATCGATCTGCTTTCTGTGCAGCAGCAGTTTCCGCGGCCGGCGCGGCTCGTGATTGAAACGGTTGGCCTGGGCGTAGGGCGGGATGTCGGCGTTGATCAGGACGATTTCGCGGCCTTCTACCGCCGCATAGCTTTCGGCGATATTGGCGCGGCCCATGCGCAGGGCCTTGATCTCGGTGCCCAGCAGCATGATCCCGGCCTCGAGGTTGTCCTCCAGGAAATAGTCGAAGCGGGCGCGGCGGTTCTCGGCGATCAGCTTGGCCTTGGTGATCGGGGCCTTGGTCGCTGCCGCCGCCTTTTCCCTGGTCGTGGCCATCAGCCCAGCCCGGCGGCGTCGAGGGCCGCGTCGATGGCCGGCTTGACCGCATCGCTGGTCGGCACCAGCGGCAGGCGGATTTCCTCGCTGCAGAGGCCCAGCTTGGCCAGCGCATATTTGGCCGGTGCCGGCGAGGCGTCGAGGAACAGGGCCTTGTGCAGGCCGATCAGCCGATCCTGCCAGGACCGCGCCGCCGTGTAGTCGCCGGCGACCACGGCGTTGTACAGGGCGACCATGGCCTCCGGCGCGACGTTGGAGGTGACAGAAATCACCCCGACCCCGCCATGCGCCGCATAGCCCAGGAAGCTGGGGTCATCGCCGCTGATCAGGTCGAACTGGACACCGGGCTGGCCTCCGATCGTGGCGTGCATCCAGCTGACCCGGCCCATGTCGGCGGTCGCATCCTTGATGCCGACGATGTTCGGATGAGCCGCCAGCCGCGCGACGGTCTCGTTCGACATGTCCACGCCGGTCCGGCCGGGCACATTGTAGAGCACGATCGGCAACTGGACCGCATCGGCCACCGCCTCGAAATGCGCCGCCAGACCCGCCTGGGACGGCCGGTTGTAGTATGGGGTGACGACCAGGGTGCCGTCCGCGCCGACCGTCTTGGCATGGCGGACCAGGTCGATGGCCTTGTCGGTGGCGGTCGAACCCGCGCCGGCCATGACACGAATCCGTCCACGGACGATCTCCACCGTGCGCGCGACGACGTGTTTCGCCTCGTCCAGGGTCAGGCTGGCGCTCTCGCCGGTGGTGCCCATCGGCACGATGCCGTGGACGCCTGCGGCGATCTGGCGCTCGATCAGGCGTTCCAGCGCGGCATCGTCCACGTTTCCGTCACGAAGAGGTGTGATCAGGGCGGTGATCACGCCCTTGAACAAAGGGGCGGTCATAGAAACAGTCTACCTGCGTGGGAAATGGGCGGCGGGCGCCCGTGACAGGCGGTAGAGGGTAGGTGGTGGGCCCAAAGCCTGCAACCGGGTTGAATGGGGTTTGTACGAACGATGCTGGCGACGACGATTGCGGCCGCTCTGGCGGTCCTGGCTCCCCCTGTGGAATCCCTGCTGCCGCAGTCGACGGCGGAACTGAACGGTGCCCAGCCCTACAGCCAGGTCTCGACCGCCACCTATCAACCGCGCGTGCTCAACGATTCGGACACGATCGCCTTTCGTCGCGGCCTGACGCTGGCGCGGTCTCGCGACGTTGTCGGCACCCAGGACGCCATCAGCCGCATCGGCGACCCGACCGCGAGGAAGCTGGTCGAATGGGCCCTGGTCGATACCTCGGCCCCTCCGAGGTCCTACGCCGAACTGTCGCGCGACCAGCGGGCCCTGAACGGCTGGCCCCGGGTCGAGGCGCGGCGCAGCGCCGGCGAGATCGCGCTGGACCGCGCCGGCGGTTCGCCCGACGCCGTGTTCGCCTTCTTCGGCTCCAGCCAGCCGACGACGGTGCAGGGTGCGATCGCTCTGGCCTGGGCACTGGACCAGTCCGGCCGTACGTCAGAGGCACAATCCCTGATCCGCGACTGGTGGCGGACCCGGTCGTTCGAGGCCCCCGAACAGACCCGCATCCTGGGCCAGTGGAGCGGCTGGCTGAGCACCGCCGACCACGACGCCCGCCTGTCGATGCTTCTGCTTGGGCCGCACGGTCCGGCGACACGGGCCATGGTCAATCTGGCCTCACCCGAAAAGGCCGCCGTGGCCAATACGGTGATGGCGCTGCGTTCGGCCTACAGCCCCGATTCCATGGTGGCCAACCTGTCCGCGTCCCAGGCGACGGACCCGGCGGTGGCGCTTGAGCGGGTCCGTATCCTGAGGTCCCAGGACCGCCAGCGCGAGGCCTATTCGATCCTGCGCTACCTGCCGCCCGCGCCCTCGCACAAGGAGGGCCAGGACACGCTGTGGAGCGAGCGCCGCAACTATTTCCTCGACGCCTATCAGGACAGAAATTATCAGGCCGCCTATGACGCCATGGCCGGGCACGGCTTCCCGTCGGGCGATCGCAAGGTCGACGCGGAGTTCTTTGCCGGCTGGGTCGCCCTGACCAAGCTCAACGACCCGGCTCGCGCCGCCCGCCATTTCGAGACCCTGCGCACCGTGTCGTCCACGCCGATCACCCAGGGGCGCGCCATGTACTGGCTGGGTCGCGCCGCCGAAGCCCAGGGCGATCAGGCCGGTGCCCAGCAGGCCTACCGCAACGGGGCCCAGCATATCCAGACCTTCTATGGCCAGCTCGCCGCCGAGAAGGCCGGGATGACGACCCTGACCCTGCCCGCCGACCCCCGCCCGACCTCTGCCGACGCTGCGGCCTTCGAGGGCAATGAGGTGGTGCGGGCCCTGCGCATCCTGGGCGAGACGGGCGAGACCAGCCTGCTGCGGGTCTTCGCCTATCACCTGGACGATACCCTGCCGAACCCGACCGATCTGGCCCTGCTGATGGATACCATGCGCGGCTATGGCGACGGCTTCGGGGCCATGATGGTCGGACGCGCGGCCAGCCAGCGCGGCATCCTGTTGCCCGAACGCCAGTACCCCTTGCGCACCCCGCCCCAGGTTTCGGGCGCGGCCCCGCTGCCCTTCACCCTGGCCATCACGCGCCAGGAATCCAGCTTCGATCCCCGCGCCCGGTCGGGTGCCGATGCGCGCGGCATGATGCAGTTCCTGCCGGCCACTGCCTCGGGCGTCGCACGGCGTCTGGGCATGAGCTATTCGGCCGAGCGGCTGTGGGACGCCGACTACAACATGACCCTGGGCAGCTATCACCTGGGCGAGCTGATGGGGAATTTCGGTGGGTCAATGCTGATGACCGCCGTCGGCTATAACGCCGGCCCCGGTCGTGCGCCCCAGTGGGTGGCCCGTTGCGGCGATCCGCGCGGCAGCGTCGAGGCCGCCATCAACTACATCGAATGCGCGCCGTTCACGGAGACGCGCAACTACATGATGCGGGTGATGGAGAACCTGTCGGTCTACAAGGCGCGGCTGAACGGCGGCTCGGCCCCCCTGACCCTGTCGTCGGACATCTCGCGCGGGACGCCTCCGGGACCGACCGCCTATCAGGCCTACAGCGGCAACTGACGGGCTCGCGCGATCAGGCCTTCAGCAGACCCCGGATCAGGGCGTCGATCATGCCGTCGCTGAGGGCGCGCGTGTCGCCCCAGTCGAAATAGGGCTTGGTGATGATCAGCGAGACGATGCCGTGCGTGCCCGCCCAGAACAGTCGCGCCGCGGCGGCCGCGTCGTCACCGCGCAGCCGTCCGGTGGCCTTGATCTCTTCCAGCACGACCTGGAAGGATCGGAACAGCTCGGGGCCCTGGGTCTCGGCGGCGTTCTGGGCACCGCTTCGCGCCTCGATCGGGCGCGTCAGGTAGATCAGACGATAGGCGTTGGGCTGGGCGAAACCGAAGGCGACATAGCCCTGAAGCATCGCGCGCAGCCGGGCCTGGGGGTCCGGTTCATCCGTCGTGATCCGTCGGTTGGCGGCCAGCAGTTCTTCGAAGGCCTGGCGGCAGATGTCCTGGAGGATCTCGCCCTTGTCGGCGAAATGCATGTAGAGGGCGGTCGAGGACAGGCCGACCTCGTCGGCGATCTTGCGGATCGTCGCGCCCTCATAGCCATGCTCGACGAAGATTCGCTCGGCCGCGGCCAGGATTTCGGCACGCCGGGAATGCCCCTCGCCCTTGGGTTTGCGACCGGACCGCACGGGACCTTGCGGCGAGGATGAAACGAGGACGCTCAAACGCGACACTCCTGTGAACCTTGGGTTTGAATAGCGCCATTGGCAGGCGTTCGCCAATGGGTTGCCCAAGTCTGATCGGGTCACTAGCGTTTTCGTGATGCCGAGGGATTTCGCGCCGCCGAAGATCGAACGGACTGCGCCCGTCCGGATCGGCGCCCGTCGCCGGGGTATGACCATCGGTCAGGCGATCGTTACCTGCGGTCTGATCGGGGCGTTCACGGTTTCAGCGATCCGCGCGCCGGCGGCGTCATTCGCCATACTTCTGTTCGCGTTGCAGACCGGATTTCTGATCCTCGCGGCATGGCGCATCTATCTGATTACCGGGAGCGGCTATCGTCCGTCGGACGAGGTGCTGGATCTGGAGGCAGCAGACAGGCTGCCGCGCTACACCATCCTCGCGGCCCTGCATGACGAGGCCGAGGTGGTCGGCCAGTTGATCGAACGTCTGGCCGAGATCGACTATCCGCCCGACAGGATCGAGGCCTTCCTGTTGCTGGAAGCGCATGACCTCGAGACCCTCGACGCGACACAGGCCGTCGAGCGCCCGGAATGGCTCAAGATCAAGGTCGTGCCGCCCGGCCGGCCCCTGACCAAGCCGCGTGCGCTCAACCATGGCCTGGCCCACGCCACGGGAGACCTGCTGGTCATCTATGACGCGGAGGACGACCCGGACCCGTTTCAACTGCGCGAGGCCGCCGCCCGGTTCGCGGCCGACAAGACCGAGGCCTACGCCTGTTTGCAATCGCCGCTGCGTATCCGACGCCGCAACGATCGACGCGCCTCGCCCTTTCTCGACCGCCAGTTCGCGGTCGAGTATGCTGCCTTGTTCGAGGTCAAATTGCCGGCGATGGCGCGGCTCGGACTTCCGTTTCCGCTCGGTGGCACCAGCAATCATTTCCGCATCGGGCCGCTGCGCGAGGTCGGCGGCTGGGACGCCTGGAACGTCACCGAGGATGCCGACCTGGGGTTCGAGCTGTGGCGGCGCGGCTGGCGGCTGGGCGTACTCAACCGCCCGACCTATGAGACCCCGCCGGGCGACCTCGACAACTGGCTGCCGCAACGGGTGCGCTGGCTGAAGGGCTATATGCAGACCTGGGGCGTCCATACGCGCGATCTGCGGACGCTCGGCCTGAGGGGCCTGTTCGCCATGTCGATGACGATCGGCGCAGGGCTGGTCTCGGCGGCGGCCCAGGCCGTTGCGCTGGCCTGGGTGCTGGCCTGGGTACTGGTGTCGGTCACCGCAGGCCTGCCGCCGGCACCGCCGCTGTTCTCCATGAGCGTGCTGGTCCTGGCCCTGGCCGCAGCCTGGCTGCAATGCGCGATCGGAGCCTATCGAGGACGCGTGCCCTATGGGCCGTGGGACATGATCGCGGCGCCTGCATACTGGTCACTGCTGACCCTGGCCTTCGCCCACGCCCTGTGGCGGCTGATCCGAGAGCCTTTTGCCTGGGACAAGACCACCCATCATCGCGACGAGGATGCGCAGCCCGCTGTGATCGTCTAAGCAGCGCCGATGCCTCCCGTCCTGTCGAAAACGCCCGAAACCCTGCTGACCACCGGATGGTCGGACTACGCCCTGCTCGACAGCGGCCATGGCAGGAAGCTGGAGCGGTACGGACGCCACACGGTCGTGCGGCCGGAGCCCCAGTGCTTCTGGACGCCGCGCGATCCGGCGGCGTTCGACAACGCCAACGCCGTGTTCGATCCTCAACAGGAAGAGGAGGACGCCGGGCGCTGGCGCTTCGACCGGCACGGGCCGATAGATTCCTTTCCTCTGAGCTGGGGGCAGACCCGGTTCACCGGGCGGTTCACACCGTTCCGGCACCTGGCCTTTTTCCCGGAGCAGGCGGCGAACTGGGCCTGGCTGGACGCTCGACTTCGCACTCTCGACAAGCCGCGCGTGTTGAACCTGTTCGGCTATACCGGCGTGGCGTCACTGGCCTGTCTCGCCGCCGGGGCCGAGGTGACGCACGTCGATGCGTCCAAGAAGTCCGTCGCCTGGGCGCGCGAGAACGCCGAGATGTCGGGCCTGGCCGACCGGCCCGTCCGCTGGATCGTCGAGGATGCCCGCAAATACGTCGCCCGCGAGGTCCGGCGCGGCGTGAAATACCAGGGCATCATCCTGGACCCGCCGAAATACGGACGCGGGCCAACCGGCGAGGTGTGGCGGCTGTTCGAGGACATGCCCGCCCTGCTCAAGGACTGCGCGGCCCTGCTGGCCGACGACGCGTCCTTCCTGTTGCTGAATGCCTATGCCGCGCGGGTGTCGGGCCTGTCGCTGGCCCATCTTATGGCCGAGGCGACTGCGGATCGCGGGGGACGCATCGACTGGGGCGAACTGGCACTGTCCGAGGACGGGGCGGAAGGTCGGGCGATCGGTCTGAGCTTCTTCGCGCGGTGGTCGGCATGAGCGACGAACGGATCATCACCTCCCTGACCAACGACACGGTCAAGGCCGTCCGCGCCCTGCATATGCGCAAGGAACGCGAGGCGACCGGCCTGTTCCTGGCCGAGGGGCTGAAGTTCATCGGCGAGGCCCTGGATCAGGGTCGCGCGCCCCGCACCCTGCTGGTGGGGATGGAGGCACGGCCGCATCCGCTGCTGGACCGCGCGAAAGCAGAGACCGTCCGCGCAGGCGGGGACGTCGTCACCGTCACCCACCCGATCCTGGAAAAGATCAGCCGGCGCGACAATCCCCAGACGGTGCTGGGCGTCTTCGAACAGGCCTATACCCCGATCTCGGCGATCACGCCGGGCTCCGCGCCCTGCTGGATCGCGCTGGAACAGGTTCGCGATCCCGGCAATCTGGGGACCATCATCCGCACCGCAGACGCGGCGGGATGCGGTGGCGTGATCCTGATCGGCGACTGCGTCGATCCCTATTCGGTCGAGGCGGTCAGGGCCACGATGGGATCGGTCTTCGCGGTTTCGATCTCCAGGGTGTCGGTCGCCGAGTTCCTGGCCTGGCGTCACACCTGGCCGGGCAGCGTGATCGGCACCCGCCTGGATGGATCGGTGAACTACCGTGAGGCAGCGCTCCATTCGCCCGCCCTGATCCTGATGGGCAACGAACAGGCCGGATTGACCGACGAACTGGCCGCCGCCTGCGACGTCAACGTCAAGATTCCCATGCGCGGCCGGGCCGACAGCCTGAACCTGGCCATCGCGACGGGCATCATGGCCTATGCGGTCACGGACGCCCTCAGTCCTCGACCTTAAGCCGTCCCATCCCGATCAGGGCCAGCAGGGTCACCACCGAGGCCGCCGCCAGATACAGTCCCACCGACGGCAGGCCCACGTTCTTGGCCAGCCAGGTCGCCGCGAACGGCGCGACCGAGGCCCCCACGATCCCCGCCAGATTGAACGCCATCGACGCGCCCGTGTAGCGCACCGCCGTCCGGAATGGCCGCGCCATGGCGGCGCTCAGCGGTCCATAGGTCGCCCCCATCAGGGCGAACCCGAGCGAAAAGAAGATCAGAAGGCCCGTAAGCCCGCCGGAGAACAGGGGCGCCAGAACAAGGCCGAACAGGCCGATCCCGATCGAGGCGACGCCCAGCACCTTGAGCTGACCCCATTTGTCGGCCGCCAGCGCCGAGATCGGGATGAAGGCCCCGAAGAACAGCACGCCGATCAGCTGGATCGGCAGGATCTCCTGACGGGTGAAGCCCATCGACGAGGTCGCCCAGCTGAGCGCGAAGACGGTCATCAGGTAGAACAGCAAAAAGGTCGTCGTCGCCCCCAGCGTGCCCAGGATCAGCGCCGCCTTGTATTTGGCCAGCAGGGTCAGAATCGGTGCCTTGACCCGCTCGGCGCGCTCGATGACGCGGCTGAACTCGGGCGTCTCGGTGATCCGCAACCGCACCCACAGGCCCACGAACACCAGTACCGAAGACGCCAGGAACGGCAGACGCCAGCCCCAGGCCAGGAAGTCGTCCTCGGCCATGAAGCCGGTCAGGATCAGGAACGATCCGGTCGAGAGGATGAAGCCGATCGGCGCGCCCAGTTGCGGGAACATGCCGAACCAGGCCTTGCGTCCCGGCGGCGCGTTCTCGGTCGCCAGCAGCACAGCCCCGCCCCATTCGCCGCCCAGTCCGAACCCCTGACCGAACCGGCAAAGCGCCAGCAAAAGCGGCGCGATGATGCCTGCCGCCTGATAGGTCGGCAGCAGGCCGATGGCGATGGTCGACAGCCCCATGGTCATCAAGGCCGCCACCAGCGTCGCCTTGCGCCCCACCCGATCCCCGAAATGGCCGAAGACGACGGCACCGACCGGTCTGGCGAAAAACGCGAGCCCGAACGTCGCGAACGACTGCAGCTGCGCCGTCGTCGCGTCCTCGCCGGGAAAGAACAACGCCGGAAACACCAGCACCGCCGCCGTCGCATAGATGTAGAAGTCGAAGAACTCGATCGTCGTCCCGATCAGGCTGGCGAACAGCACGCGCCGCGTCGAGGCCGGGCTGGGTGCCGTCAGGAGATGGGTGTCGGTCAAGGCGTCGCTTCCTTAAATCAGGCCAGCGATTGAGCCGGAGAGCCGCGAAAGGTCAAGCTGGTCTCACGTCCCCCTCGGCTTCACCCGGTTCGTCGGATCGGCGTTGGCGGGGTCTTCGGGCCAGGGGTGGCGGGGGTAGCGGCCTCGCATCTCGGCGCGGACGGCGCTCCAGCTGCCGGACCAGAAGCCGGGCAGATCCTTCGTCATCTGCACGGGGCGGCGCGCGGGTGACAGTAGCGCCAGAGTCAGGGGCACGCGACCACCACCGACCGTTGGATGGGTCCTGACCCCGAACAGTTCCTGAACCCGGATATCGACACGGGGCCCGCCCTCGGCCGCGTAGTCGATAGCGGCGGACCCCAGCGGCGTCGTCAGGCGTGCGGGTGCCAGATGATCCAGGGCGCGCTGGTGGTCCCAGGGGATCAGACCCTTGATCGCCTGTTCCAGATCGCCGTCCGAGATCGCCTCCAATGACCGCGCCGTCTGCAGCACGGGCCAGAGCCAGTCCGCCCGCGTGCCGAGCAGTCCGCCATCAGAGACATCGGGCCATCCCTCCTCAAGACCGGCGACGAACGTCAGACGTTCTCGCAGCCCTGTCGACCGCTCACCCCAGCGCAGTGCGGTCAGCCCGTCGCGCTCGACCTCGGCTTTCAAGGCAGCCGTGACCGTTTCCCTGTCTGGCGGGCCCATCAGCCGCTCATCGATCACCAGGGCCCCCACCCGGCGGATGCGGCGGACGACCATCCGCCCCGACGGCTCCTTGGTCAGCCGGTCCTCGACGACGATCCGGTGCTCGAGCGCGGCCGGATCGAGCGGCGCGGCCAGGCGGATGCGGTCGCGCGCCTCGCCTCCGCCCAGGTCAGCGACGGATAGCCAAGGCTCGCGCGCCAGGGCGTCGGTGGGGTCCAGAAACGCGCCGCGACCCGAGGCCAGCAGCACCTCGCCCGGCTTGCCCCGCGCCTTCGCTACCCGCTCCGGGAAGGCTTCGGCCAGCAGGGCACCGACATCGACATCGCCGCCCTTGCCGCTGCCTGCCGCGCCACCCCCCGCAGCTCTGGCCCAACGTTCGGCCAGGCGGCGGGCGTCGTTGGCGCGGGGCGAGCGGTCCCGATCGAACCCCTTCAGCCGGCCCCTGAGATCAACGTCGTTGCCGCCCAGACCGGGTTCGCTCAGCACCGCCGCGATCCGCGCGCCCGTCATGGCGTCGCCTCCGTCCGAGGCCACGGCGACCAGATGGCCCAGGCGCGGGCCCAGCGGCAGGGTCGCCAGCCGACGCCCGTGCGCCGTCAAGGCCCCCTCCCCGTCCAGCGCGCCCAGCCGGGTTAACACTGCGCGGGCCTCGGCAAAGGCCCCGGCAGGGGGCGGGTCCAGCAGGGCCAGACCTTCCGCCCTCCTCGCGCCCCAGCGGGCCAGATCCAGCGCGAGGCTGGTCAGGTCAGCCTCCAGAATCTCCGGTCTCTGGTGCGGGACCAGACCCCGCGTCGCCTCCTCGTCCCACAGCCGGTAGCAGACCCCAGGCTCGGTCCGCCCTGCCCGGCCTCGCCGCTGCTCGGCGGAGGATCGGCTGACACGGACCGTGGCCAGGCGCGTCAGGCCGCTGGACGGCTCGAACCGGGGCACGCGCGACAGGCCGCCATCGATCACCACGCGAACGCCCTCGATGGTCAGACTGGTCTCCGCGACCGAGGTGGCCAGCACCACCTTGCGCCGCCCCGCCGGCGCGGACTCCAGCGCCCGATCCTGGGCCGCCTTGTCCAAGGCACCATACAGCGGCGCGACATCGACATCGGGCGGCAGGCGATCGGCCAGGGCCTGAACCGTGCGGTGGATTTCCCCCTGCCCTGGCAGGAAGGCCAGGACAGATCCCGTCTGCTCTGACAGGGCCAGCCGACAGGCCCGGGCCACCGCCGCCTCGATCCGCTCGGACGGATCGCGACCCAGATACAGCGTCTCGACCGGGAACATCCGGCCCTTGGCCTCGACGACGGGCGCCCCGGTTCCATCGGGGTGGGCCAGCAGCCGCGCGATCCCGGTGATGTCCAATGTCGCCGACATCACCACCATCTTCAGGTCGGGCCGCAGGAGCGACTGGCTGTCCCGCGCCAACGCCAGCCCCAGGTCGGCATCCAGCGACCGCTCGTGGAACTCGTCGAACAGCACCGCCCCGACGCCGTCTAGGCCCGGATCGTCCAGGATCATCCGGGTAAAGACGCCTTCGGTGATGACCTCGATTCGCGTCGTCGGGCCGATCCGGCTCTGCAAGCGCGTCCGATAGCCGACTGTCTGGCCGGCCGTCTGGCCCAGCGTCGCCGCCATGCGCTCGGCCGCTGCACGGGCCGCCAGCCGCCGCGGCTCCAGCACCAGGATCTTGCCCCCCGCCAGCCAGGGCGCGTCCAGCAGAGCCAGCGGCACGACCGTGGTCTTGCCCGCCCCCGGCGGCGCGGCGAGCACGACGGCGTCGTGTCCGGAAAGCGCGGCCATCAGCGCGTCCAGAACGTCGTGGATCGGAAGCCGGGGCTGGCTGGCGGGGAGCGGAATCACAGGCCCAACTAGCGCGAACGGCCCCCTCCCACCAAGAATCCCGCATCACGAAAGCGTCGCCCGGCCGTCACGGTTCGTAAACCGCGTTGCGCGCCGCACAATCCCTCGCTAGCGTCCGGCCAGGAAGGCGGCCCGGGGAGGGTCTGCCGTGCAATTTTTCGGGGGCGCGACTTCATGTCGGCAAACGGCGTCAAGCCTGGGGGGAACCAGTTGTTCCTCAAGAAATCGGTGGCCCAGATCCAGAAGGAAGCGGCCAAGAGCGAGCTGAAACGCTCTCTCGGTCCGATCAATCTGATGAGCCTGGGCATCGGGGCCATCATCGGTGCCGGTATTTTCGTTCTGACCGGCCAGGTCGCGGCGGCCAATGCGGGCCCGGCCATCATGCTGTCCTTCATCGTCGCCGGCGTCGCCTGCGGTCTGGCGGGCCTCTGCTACGCCGAACTGGCCTCGACCATGCCGGTGTCCGGCTCGGCCTATACCTATGCCTATGGAACCCTGGGCGAGGTCTTCGCCTGGATCATGGGCTGGCTGCTGGTGCTTGAGTACGGCGTCGCGGCCTCGACCGTGGCGGTCGGCTGGTCCGGCTATGTCGTCTCGATCCTGAAGGATTTCGGCCTGTCGGAAACCCTGTTCCCGATGATCCAGTACGCCGGCGGTGAAGGCCCCTCATGGGCCACGCCGCTGGTGAACGCCGTGGTGTCCGAAACGGGCAGCACCTTCCCCCTGACCGGAACCTTCAATCTGGTGGCCGCCGTTGGCATCGCCGCCGTGTGCGGCCTGCTGGTGCTGGGTGTCAGCGAGTCGGCCCGGATCAACAACATCATCGTGCTGATCAAGATCGTGGTGCTGCTGACCTTCATCGCGGTGGGGATCGGCTATGTGAACCCCGCCAACTGGGTGCCCTTCATCCCCGAGAACACGTCCGGCAATTTCGGTGAGTTCGGGGCGACCGGCATCCTGCGCGGGGCCTCGATCATCTTCTTCGCCTACGTCGGATTCGAGGCCGTCTCGACCGCCGCCGCCGAGGCCAAGAACCCGTCCAAGGACGTTCCCGTCGGCATCCTGGGCGCCCTGTTCGTCTGTACCCTGATCTACATGGCCGTCGCGGCCGTCATGACCGGTGTCGTTCCCTATCTGGAGCTGGCCAGCCCGGCCCCCGTCGCCGTCGCCATCGACCGCATGGGTCTGGAATGGGCCAATGTGCCGCTGGCCTCGGCCGCCGGCGGACAGCTGAACCTGATCAGCTTCCTGATCAAGATCGGCGCGATTACGGGCCTGACCTCGGTCATGCTGGTGCTCTGCTACGGCCAGACGCGGATCTTCTACACCATGGCGCGTGACGGCCTGCTGCCGCGCGCCTTCGCCGTGATCCATCCCAAGTTCCGCACACCGTGGATCGGCACCATCCTGCTGGGCATCCTGATCGCCATCGCGGCGTCCTTCCTGCCGATCTCCATCCTGGGCGATCTGGTGTCGCTGGGCACGGCCGTGGCCTTCTCGATCGTGTGCCTGAGCGTGATCTTCCTGCGGATCAAGCATCCGGAAATGGAACGGCCGTTCAAGGTTCCGGGCGGTGTCTGGACAGCCGGCGCGGGCATCTTCGCCTGTCTGGCGCTGGCCGGCTTCAACTTCTGGCCGATGATCCAGCACGCGATGAACGGCAATCCGCTGCCGCTCACCATCCTCGGCATCTATGCCGTCGTCGGTGCGATCATCTACGCCGCCTACGGCTTCGCCAACTCCAAACTGGCCAAGGGCATCGACATCACCGAAGAGACCACGATGTCGTCCCCTGCCGAAGCCATGGGATCGGGCGTCGACAACCAGAAGGACTGATCTTCCGATCAATCCCACACGACAAAGGCCCCGGAGCGATCCGGGGCCTTTTTTGTTGAGCCAGACGCATCGTACTCAAGCAGCCAGCGACCGCGTCGCGAGCGGTAGCGCTCTAAAACAAGGCTGGTGCGGATGAGAGGACTCGAACCTCCACACCTTGCGATGCCAGAACCTAAATCTGGTGCGTCTACCAGTTCCGCCACATCCGCATTCGGTAGGCCGCAGCCCTTACAACACGGGCCTCGCTTACGTCCACAGTCGGATGGCCACGATCATGCGCGTCCCGACACGGGGTGCCACGTCCTCGCGCGCGGGCTTGCGGTCGGCGGGATCCTTCTAGTGCCAGTCGGTGCGGATGTCGCGCATCAGATGATCTCCTCGGACCTTTAACGCCAGCCGGGGCGGCCCGGGCGCGACAGGGCCTCCAGTTCGTCGATGAACTCCGCGTGAGAAACGATGCCGTCCAGCGCGCCCGGCGTGTCGGTCATGCCGGCGGCCTCGGCGGAAAGGGCGCGGACCTCGTCGGAACGGCCCAGACCCTGGCGGCACAACAACCGGGCGCGGGCGCGGATCAGGCTCAGCGCCGCATTGGGATAGCGGCCCACCAGACGGCCTGACCACAGCGCGGTCTGATCGGCGTCGAGGCGCAGGTCGGCCGCACGGGCTAGCACCATGGCGGCGGCCTCGCGCAGGGCGGGCCAGTCCATCAGGAAGGCCAGCCCCTTGGCCGCGTCCGGCCAGGCGGCGGCGACGGCCTGGGCGCGGTCCAGGGCCTCGACGTCGTCGAAGTCGGGCAACCGGCCGATGAAGGCCCGCAGGACGTCAGGGGACAGGGTGCGCTCGAACAGGGTCCAGCGGCAGCCTTGAGCCTCGTCCGCCGCCCCCTCGGCCTCCAGCACCACGATCTCGGCGGTATCCCAGACATCGGACGGCTCGGCCTGGGGCGCGGCGCCGTTACGCAGCGCCCATTTAGAGGCCGTCGGCGGGCGGGGCCGGGAGGCCTCCAGCGCGACGCGGGCATCGGCGACTCGGCCGGAGGCGGCCAGACGGCGGGCGATCTCGGCCCCCACCTCCGGCTTTGACTTCTCGATGTCGGGGATGGCGTCGGCCCAGGCCTGGACGTCGCCGGTGCGGTCGGCCAGCTTGCGCACCACCAGCGCCAGTCGTCCCGTCGGGCGGGGCCGTCCCTCGGTCAGACGGGCCAGAAGGTCGCCCGCCACGGGCTCGCTCAGCTCGGGCGCGGCCCGCCCGATCCAGCCGCCCCAGTCAGACAGCCGGGTCTGCAAGGCCTCGAACAGCAGAGGTCCGGCGGCCTCGGGCCCAGCGGCTGAAACGACCCGCGCGAGGTCCGGCGCAGCGTCGAAGAACAGGGCCGATATCTCGCCCTTGGGGTCCTTCACCCGCGATGCCAGGCCGGGGTAGAGGTCGAACCAGGCGATGATCCGGTCCAGCGCCAGGCCTGCGTCCATTCCCGCCAGCCGCTCGGCGATGAAATTCAGATGGATCGACAGGTCGTCGATCAGTTCGGGCCGCTTGCGCCATGACACGCGCGTGCGGCTGGCTGCCAGAGCCGTCAGCCGCTTGTCGATCTCGAGCGCCAGATCGGCCGCCCCGACCTCGGCGGCGAGTTCAAGCTTGAGCCGGCGTTTCAGGTTGGCGTTGCCCGTCGCGGCCTCGAGCAGCAGCACCGCCAGCCGATCCGCGCCCAGTTCGATCAGGTTGGCGCTCGACACCGTCTTGCGCGCCGCTGCGGATTTCTTGGCCATGACCTTCCTGTGGGACATGGCCGCCCCTGCTTCAACCACCGATGCAACCGGCCAACCCACCGGACAAAAAAACGCCGACCCGTTTTGCGGGCCGGCGCGAAGTGCGGAGACTCTGGGAGGAGCGTCCGTTCGGGAGAGAGGGTGTGAATCAGAAGGTGTAGCGAATGCCCGCGAAGAACTGACGCCCGGTGTGGCTGTAGACGTTCAGGCGGTTGGACGCGTCGACATACTGGTCGTTGAACTCGTCTGTCAGGTTGATGCCCTCGACGCTGACCTTGAGGTTCTCGGTGATGTTGTACGAGGCCTGGGCATCGAAGTTCAGGGTCTCATTGGTGCCGTGGACCGAGTTGCCGTCGTTGCCCGGAACCTGGGTCAGATAACCCTGGCGATAAGCGGCCGATCCCCGGACCGAGAACTTTTCGGTCTCGTAGTAGAGGGTGAAGTTGGCGGCGTTCTTGGACAGACCGACCAGGGTCTCGTTGATCGTCGGTGCCCCGGCGGTCGTCGAGGTCAGGTACTCGATGCTGGAGTCCACGAAGGTGTAGTTGGCCTGAACCCCGAAGTTGGACATCCAGCCGGGCAGGAAGTCGAGGCGCTTCTGAGCGTTGATCTCGAAGCCTTGCAGGGTGCCACCCGGCGAATTGACCGGCTGGGTGACGACGAACAGATCGGTCGGCAGCGCCGTGGTGCCGGTCAGCAGCGAGGTCGGCAGGCCCAACTGGTTGAACGGAATGTCTTGGCGCAGGGTCTGAACGAAGGTGTTGATCTTCTTGTAGAAGACACCGAGCGCGAACAGGCTGTCCGCGTCCGGATACCATTCCAGCGAGAAGTCCACATTGTCCGACTTGGTCGGCATGATGTTGGGATTGCCTGACGAGAAGCTGCGGTTCGCGCCCTGGATGCCGACGTCACCGCCGGGGGTCAGGACCGAAATGGACGGCCGGGCGATGGTCTGGGCGGCCGACAGGCGCACCACCACGTCGTCGGTCAGATCGACGGCCAGGTTGGCCGACGGCAACCACATGTCATAGTCGCGGCGGGCCCGAACGAGCTGGATCGTTCCGCCCGTGGCGGCGAAGCCGTCCGAATACTGCTCGGTCAGGACGTATCGAACACCGGCGTCACCCCGCCACGGCATACCGAAGGCGTCGAAGCGGAAGTCGGCCTGGGCATAGGCACCCAGATCCTTTTCGTCGACGGTGACGTACTGGCCACGTGCCGACGAGTTGTTGAGCCCGGTCAGGGCGTAGATGCCCGTGTTCGAATAGATGTTGTAGGTGGCAATGAACTTGTCGAGGTCGGGGGCCAGCCAGCTGGTCGGCGCACCCGTGGGCAGGCCCAGGTTCTGGCCGAAGCCGGAGAAGACCCGCGATACGGCTGCCAGTTCCGTCGCCGTCAGGGTCTGCACGACGGTCTCGGTGGTCCGGTACTGGCCTTCGGAGTCGAAACTGAACCGGCGATAATCGAGGCCGCCCTTGAGGGTGACGTTCTCGTTGGCGTCGAACTCGAAATAGCCCTTGGCCGTGGTGAAGGTGTTGGTCACCGCGTTCGGGCGGATCCGAACTTCAGACGTGCCGTTGATCATCGACCAGTTGGCGGGGTTGGTCAGATCGAAGCCGAAGTCGAACTTGGGCATCCGTGACGTGAAATCGTACGAGAAGCCGTTGGTGTTGGCCCGGTCGAAGGTCACGATCGTCGAGACGGGGTTGGAGAACTCCGAGCGCGAATAGCCGCCGACGAAGCCAGTGCGGAACCGGTCTGTCCAGTTGCGTGTGGCCGTCAGGGTGTACTGCTGGAACTGGGTCTGAAGCTCGTCGTGAGCCGATTGCGTACGCACATCGACCGCGTCGAACACGCCCGCCACGATGTTTCTGCCGTCCACCGTGCCCGACCGGATGATGGTCTGGGGCTTGCCGGAGCCCGCGCGGCTGAAGCCGATCGCCTGAAGCTGGGCCTCGTCGCGGGTCGACTTCACGTCGGAATAGAGCACGTCCAACGAGATGGTCGTCTGGTCGTCGGGACGAAACTGGAACGATCCGGTAAGGCCCAGGCGCTCGGTATTGTGATCATACTGGACATAGGCAGGAATGCGCGGGTGATACAGCGCCGTCGCGGTGTTCGTATTGTTGATCTGGGCCGTGGTGTAGCCCGCCAGGGTCGAGGCCGTGTTGAACCCGCCGTTGGCACCGCCGAAGGTCCAGCGCGTGATGTTGGCACCTTCTTCAAGAATGTGGCGCTGCTCATAGGCGGCCGAGATCAGGGCACCGAACTTGCCGTCCATCCATGTGTCGGAGGCCAGCAGGGTGAAGCGCGGCTTGGCGTCCTGAGCCAGGTCGTTGTAGCTGACCTGGGCACCCATCACGAGGGTGGGTTCACGATAGTCGAAGGGACGCGCGGTCTGGAGATCGACGGTGGCGCCCAGGGATCCTTCCTCGACGTCGGCCGAGGCGGACTTGCGCACCGTCAGGCTGTTGAACAGCTCGGACGCGAACATGTTGAAGTCGAAGCCGCGCGAGCGGTTGGTGCCGCCCGAGTTGACCGTACCGCCGGTGGTGGCGATCGCTTCCATGCCGTTGACGCGAACGCGGGTGTACTCCGAACCCAGGCCGCGCACCGAGATCTGGCGGCCTTCGCCGTTGGCGCGGCTGATGGTCACGCCGGGGACGCGTTGCAGCGACTCAGCCAGGTTCAGGTCGGGGAAGTCGGCGATGTCCTCGGCCTTGATGACGTCGACCACGCCGCTTTCGCGACGCTTGGCGCTGACGGCGCTCTGCAGCGAGGCGCGGAAACCGGTGACGACGACTTCGTCGACTTGGGTCTCTTCCTGCGCGTCCGTGGACGGTGCGGTCTGGGCGTGAGCGGCGCCGGCGAGCGCCAGCGTCATGGCGAGAGCGGAAGCTCCGGCCGTCAGTGCGAACTGGAATGAGTGCGAGGTGCGCATCGTAGTGTTCCTTCCCCATGGCGCCCGCATGCTGCGGATCGTTCTTGGCGGCGCGCTGTTCGCGCCAGATGTCCGCCACCGGTCACCCGCTGGCTTCGATCGGACCATAGGAGCGCCACAATGGGCGAGGCCAATCCTAATCGGGCATAGACCCATGCAGGACGCGCACTGATGCACCCCTCAAGCAGCGCATCACGTCATCGATGAAACACCAGATCGGACCATCCATGGCAAGGTGCGACAATCTGGCACCCGATCGATACCTGATCTGGATCGATCCATAGTCGTATTGGCTTGGACCCCACGCGGGTGCATCCCTATCGTCCGTCGGGATCAGTCGCCCGCGAGAGGCGACGGTCGGCGCCGCCGGCGCCCCTGGGAAACGAACAGGTCGAGGATGCGGTCTTTCCGCGCCTCGTGTCGCTCGTGATCCTGCGACGCTTGAGGAGCCGACCGATGACCGACGCCGCGACCACGCAGCCCCCCGTCAGCAAACGCACCAAGGTGCGGTTCATGATCCTGCTGCTGATCTTCCTGATCACCACGATCAACTACGCCGACCGGTCGACCTTCTCGATCGCGGGCAAGAGCGCGGCGGACGATCTGGGGCTGGACGCGATCGAGATGGGATACATCCTGTCGGCATTCGCCTGGGCCTATGTGCTGGGCCAGATCCCGGGCGGGGCCCTGCTGGACCGGTTCGGCACCAAGCTGATCTACGCCATCGCCATCGCGACCTGGTCCTTCTTCACCATGATTCAGGGCTTCTCGGGCTTCCTGGTCGGCGGGGCGATCTTCGCAGGTCTGTTCGCCATGCGGTTTGCGGTCGGTCTGGCCGAGAGCCCCTCTTTCCCCGGTAACGCCCGTCTGGTCGCGGCCTGGTTTCCCGGGTCAGAACGGGGGTTCGCCTCGGCTGTGTTCAACTCGGCCCAGTATTTCTCGCTGGTGGTGTTCGCGCCCCTGATGAGCTGGCTGGTGCATACCTTTGACTGGCATTCGGTCTTCTTCGTCATGGGCGGGCTGGGCCTGATCGGTGCCGTCGTGTTCTGGTGGATCATCCGCAGCCCCAGCGACCATCCCGGCGTCAACCAGGCCGAGCTCGACTACATCGAGGCCGGCGGCGGCCTGATCAATATGGAGACCAAGCAGGCGACCAAGTCTGCGGCCTTCAACTGGGCCAACGTGTCTCAGGTCCTGGGCAGCCGGATGCTGATGGGCGTCTTCATCGGCCAGTACGGGATCAACGTCCTGACCTATTTCTTCGTGACCTGGTTCCCGATCTATCTGGTGCGCGAGCGTGGCCTGTCGATCATGGACGCCGGCTGGGCGACGGCGGCACCGGCTCTGTGCGGCTTCGTCGGCGGGGTACTGGGCGGGGTCATCTCGGACCAGCTGCTGAAGCGGACCGGCAGTTTGACCATTGCGCGCAAGACGCCGCTGTTGATCGGCATGCTGTTGTCCTGCCTGATCATCGCCTGCGCCTATATCGAGCAGGAATGGCTGGTGATCGTCATCATGGCGGTGGCTTTCTTCGGCAAGGGGATCGCCTCGCTGGGCTGGGCGGTGATCTCCGACACCTCGCCGCGCGAGTTCGTCGGCGTGACCGGCGGCATCTTCAACACCTTCGGCAACACGGCGGGCATCGTGACCCCCATCGTGATCGGCTATATCGTCCAGGCGACCGGCTCGTTCGACCTGGCCCTGTGGTTCGTCGGCCTGCACTGCGCCCTGGTGATCGCCGCCTATTTCCTGATTACCGGCAAGATCGAACGCCTGACCCTGAAGGCGGCCGGGTGATGCGGGTCCTGCCACAGGCGCGCCGTCGCGACATACTGGGCGGAGCCGCCGTGGCTCCGCTGATCGCCGCCCTGCCCTGCACGGCGTCGGCGGCGGCGGCGATCGAGGTCTCGACCCCGATGACGGCCCCGACCTGGGCCCTGTTGCAGCGCGAATTGCTCGACGCCAACGCCGAGGCCTGCAAGGTCTTCTACAACCGCTATTTCGACGAGCGGGGATACCTGCTGTGCTTCGAGCGGTGGGGGGCCAACGACGGCCCCGACGACGCGATCGAGAACGTCAACGACTGGCCCCTGCTGCATGCCCTGGGCGGGGCCGAGGTGGTCAAGACGATGTACACCCAGGCCTGGGAAGGCCACCTGCGGCAATACACGGCTGCGAAGACGGTCGAGGTCGAGATCGCCCGCGAGGGCATGTTCCACAAGGAGTTCTGCGTCCAGCTGGACTGGCAGCACCATGCGGAAGAGATGACGCTGTTCAACGTTCAGGGCCTGTCGGACCCGAACAGCCCGCGCTTCATCGACCGCGCCCGGCGCTTCGCCGGTCTCTATATGGGCGAGGATCCGGCCGCCCCGAACTATGATCCCCAGCACAGGATCATCCGCAGCCTGATGAACGGCTCGAAGGGGCCGATGCTGAGAAAGGCCACGGCCCTGGACTGGGTCGGCGATCCCTTCGACCCGTCCGCCTTCTTCATCGAGCACGGCGAGGAAACCTATGAAGAGTTCCTGGCCCACTACGAGGAATACACCGACGTCGTCGGCGACCACCCCCTGAACCTGTTCGCCACCACCCTGGCGCTGAACGCCTTCCTGATTACCGGTGAGGCCAAATACCGTGACTGGCTGCTCGGCTACGTTGATGCCTGGGCCGAGCGGGCGAAGGCGAACGACGACCTGCTGCCGTCCAACGTCGGCCTCGACGGGGTGATCGGCTCGTCGGCCGAAGGCAAATGGTGGGGCGGAGCCTATGGCTGGGGTTTCTCGCCGGTCAATCCGGTGACGGGCCTGCGCGAGGATCGCAGCCGGGTGCTGCGGACCATCCTGGGCTTCTTCAACGCCTATCTGCTGACCGGCGACGACAAGTATCTGGAGACTTGGCGCAAACAGACCGACCGCATCAATGCGGCGCGGCGCACCGAGGGCGGCAAGGTCCAGACCCCGACCATGTACGGGCCAGACGGCTGGTATGGCTGGAAGGACGGGCTGAACCAGACCAACAGCCTGGATCTGTGGTGGTTCTCGATGAAGCCGTCGGATCGGACGCGAGGCCCGGATCATCCGTGGGTGGCATACCTGGAAGGCCGCAACGCCGCCTGGCCCGAGACCGCGATGCGCGCCGACCTGGCCCGGGTCGCCGAGATGGCCAGGGCCGAACGCGAGGACACGTCCACGCCCGACACGCGACTGGCCGACGCGCGGATCGAGTTCAATCCGGCCAGTGTGACCTCACTGATGCACGCAATGATGGGGGCGCTGCATATCGCGCGTCCCTCCTGGGCACCGACCGCGCCGAATGCCGGAGGATCGCCGCTGTATGCCCGGCTGCGCTATTTCGATCCCGTCGCGCGAAGGGCGGGCGTGCCTGAGGATGTCGCCGCCCTGATCGACAGCATGACCGCCGACGAGACCGCCGTCACCCTGGTCAATCTGTCACCGACGCAGAACCGCACAGTCGTGATCCAGGGCGGGGGTTATGGGGAACACCGGATTTCGGCCGTCTCGATCGACGGCAAGAGCCAGCCGGTGGACGCCGCCACCGTCACGGTCCGCCTTGCGCCCGGCAGCGGCGCGCGTTTGGTGCTCGCCATGGATCGCTATGCGAACACGCCGACCCTGAAGTTTCCCTGGGACCGGTAAGCCCGGTGGCTTATCGCCGCCGCGCCGCGCTGGCCTCGCGCACAGCCTCGAACTCATTGCCGGGCGTCCATTTGGGCCAGTCGCGTCCCTGAGCCAGCCAGCGGCCGACGCCGTAAAGCAGTTGCACGTCCTCGGCGGCGCCCTCCATGGTCCAGGTGGCATCCCAGTCGTCCGTAGGCTGGTGATAGCGATCGCGCACATAGACCCGGCTGCGTTCCGACGCCCCGGTAAAGCCCGCCGCCGCAAACAGGGCCGGCACACCCATCTTGGCCAGAGGGAAGTGGTCCGAGCGATAGAAGGCCCCAACCTGAGGTGCGGGGTCGGCGATCAGGGTGCGGCCGACGGCGACGGTGTCGCGCTCCAGCCGATCCTGAAGGTCGGTCTTGCCGTAGCCGATGACCACGATTTGCGGCTCAGCCGGACCGGGCAACAGCGAGTCAATGTTGATGTTGGCCACGGTCGTCTCCAGCGGCACCAGCGGATGGGCCGCGTAGTGATAGGCCCCCAGCAGCCCCGCCTCCTCCGCCGCCCAGGACATGAACAGGGTCGAACGCTCGGTGCGCGGCGCCTCGGCGAACAGCCGCGCCAGCTCCAGCAGGCCCGCGACGCCCGAAGCGTTGTCGACCGCCCCGTTGTAGATGTCGTCGCCCGCCGCATTGGCCGTGGCGTGTCCGAAGGCGTCCCAGTGGGCCCCGAACATCACCGTCTCGTCCGGGTGCGTCGTGCCGGTCAGCCGCGCGGCGACGTTCCGGGTCGTCAGCCGCTGATAGGTCTGGCCGAAGTTCAGCGACATCGTCACCCCGGTCAGCTCGACGGGTCGGAACTCCGCCGTCTGGGCGGAGGCCTTCAGCATCGCATAGTCGAGCCCGGCCGCGTGCATCAGCTTGGCGGCGATCGGCTGCTGGATCCAGCCCTGCGCCTGGACCCGCTCGGCCTCGACGTCGGCGCGGACGATGTCGAGCAGGGCCGCCGTGGACGAGTTCTGCAGCGTATTCCACGGATAGCCGGCCCCGGCTGTCTCATGGATCACCAGCACCCCCGCCGCGCCCCGCCTTGCCGCCTCCTCGAACTTGTAGACCCAGCGGCCGTAGTAGGTCATGCCGCGCCCATCGAACTTGCCCGCCACGGGACTGTCGGCGGCGACCTCGAAATCCGGGTCGTTGACCAGCATCAGCACGATCTTGCCGCGCACATCGACGCCCTTGAAGTCGTCCCAGCCGCGCTCAGGCGCCGTCACGCCATAGCCGACAAACACCACCGGCGTGTCGGTCAGTGTGATCCGGGGAACGGGCCGGTGGCTGCCGACGATGACCTCGGTGCTGCGCTGAAAGGTCAGGGTCTCGCCGCCCGACTTGGCGGTGATCACGGCGGGGCCGTCCTGGGTGAAGCGGTTGATCGGCACGGTCTGGAACCAGGTGCCGTCATCGCCGGCGGGCTCGAGCCCCAGGGCCTGGAACTGGTCGGCGATCCAGTCGACGGTCTTTTCCTCGCCCGGCGTGGTCGGCCCCCTGCCCTCGAAGTCGTCGCCGGCCAGGATGCGCACCGTCTCGTTCAGCCGCGCCGGATCAACCCGGCCGTCGGTGCCCACCTGCCCCACCGTAGCGCACCCTGCAAGCAGGGCCAGGGCCGAGACAGCAGCGAGAACAAGGCGAGGCGACATGACGGAACTCCACGGACGCAGGCGACCGCGCGAACCTGCCCTTCTCGGTGCCGTATGTCGACCGGGCTCAGACCGGCGCGGTCATCCAGCCGATAGCGCCTGCCAGCACGACGCCGATCGCCATCGCCGCCATGGCGACCGTCCGGGCGTTCCTGTGCGCGAAATGGATCAGATGGGTCATGATGACGTCCCCCTGCAAACAGGGCGCCACAGAAACATCGTTCCATCAAGCGGATGTGCATCTTTGCACAAAGAATTCCGGAACTTGTCACGTAGCGGGCGCATTCGGTCACGCCTGTTTCGCCTGCCCGGCGAACGGATCAGTCCGCGAGCGCGGTAAGCTGATTCAGGGCCACCGCGCTGGTCACAGCCACATTCAGCGAATCGAAGCCGCCCGACATCGGGATTCGCACGGCCCGGCAGCGATCGATGACAGCCCGGGGCAGCCCGGGACCTTCCGACCCGAGCAGGATCGCACGTCGCCCCCCGGGCCTCAGCGACGCCAGGGTCTCCCCTGCCCCCGGCGTCAGGGCGATGACCTCGAACCCGGATGCGATCAGGGCGTCGACCAGCACGTCCAGAGGCAGAGGCTCGACCCGCGCCGTCCTCAGCACCGCCCCGACCGACACCCGGATCGCCTTGCGATAAAAGGGGTCGCCGCACAGATCGTCCAGCAACACCGCCCCCGCACCGAAGGCCGCAGCATTGCGGTACAGGCCGCCGATATTGTCGTGATTGCCGATGCCTGAGGCGGCGACGACCACGGCGTCCTCCGTCAACCCCGACAGCGCCTCGGTGACCGTCAGGATCGGCGGCTTTTCGCCCAGCGCCAGGATACCCCGGTGCAGCGGAAATCCCGCCACGACGTCCAGCACCGCCTGCCCCATGACATAGACCGGCGTCTCGGCTGCCAGCCCTGCGATCACGTCCGACAGGCCCGCGACCCGCTTCTCGGCCAGCAGCATCGATCGCATCCGACAGCGTGACGCGGGCGACGCCAGGGTGCGAACCACCACCTCGCCCTCGGCGATAAACAGACCCTCGCGACCGGTCAGATCGCGTTCCTTGATGTCGCGATAGGCGGCGATGCGGGGGTCGTCGGGGTCGTCGATCCTAATCGGGTTCATGACCGACATTAGCCGTTGCACAGCCGCGCGCGCCACTGCTATAGGCCCGCCTCCCGAGCCTCTGTTCCGCGGTAGCTCAGTGGTAGAGCAGCCGACTGTTAATCGGCTGGTCGTAGGTTCGAATCCTACCCGCGGAGCCAGCTCGGGGCTTTTCCCGACATTGCGAGACCGTCCGTCACCCCTCAGCGGCGACGGCCTTCATCGAGACCGCTGTGTCGGCCAGCTTGACCGGATCGACGGGCGTGGCGCGGCCGATCAGCTGGCGGCCGGCCATGAATTCGGGCGGGGCGCTGATGGCCTCGACGCAGACGATCCTGTTGCCCGCCAGGTGGAAGACGGCGAATCGGCCCTCACCGGGATCGCCGCGCACGATCTGGCGATCGACGCCGAACGGCATTCCCGCGATCTGCAGCTTGACCTCGTACTGATCCGACCAGAACCACGGCACCTCGGGCGCAGGCAACGGGCGGCCCGTGATGGCGCTGGCGACGATCTTGGCCTGCTCCAGCGCATTGGGCACGCTCTCGAGCCTCAGCGAACGGTCGTAGAGCGGCATGGGGCGTTGCGTCACGTCTCCGATGGCGAAGATGGCGGGATCGGAGGTCCGCGCCTCGTGGTCCACGACCACGCCGTTGTCGCAAGTCAGCCCGGCCTCGCTGGCCAGGTCGTCATTGGGGATGGCCCCGATCCCGACCAGCACGGCATCACAATGGATCGTATCCCCGCCGGCCAGGCGAACGCCCGAAACCTGGCCGTCCAGACCGTCGAACCCTTCGATGTTGACGCCGAAATGAAAGCGGACGCCCTGCGCCTCATGCAGGCCCTGGAAGAAGGTCGACAGCACCGGTCCGGCGACCCGCGCCAGCAGCCTGTCCTCGCGCTCCAGCAGATCGACCTCGGCCCCCAGCTTGCGAGCCGAGGCCGCGACCTCGAGCCCGACATAGCCGCCGCCGATGATCGCCAGACGGAAACCCGGCCGGAACCAGGCCTTGATCGCCTCGGCATCCTCGATGGTGCGAAGTTCCAGAAAGCCCTTCAGATCGCTGCCGGGCAGCTTCAACTGGCGCGCCCGGGCGCCCGTGGCCAGGATCAGGGTGTCGTAGTCCAGGGTGTCGTCGGTCGACAGCGTCAGCTGACGCTTGTCACGGTCGATCCTGATGACGCGGGTGGAGGTGCGCAAGTCGATGTCATTCTCGGCGTACCAGTCGCGCGGACGCAGCAGCAGGCCGTCGCCGTCCACCTCGCCCTTCAGCCAGCCCTTGGACAGGGGCGGCCTCTGATACGGAGGATGCGGCTCCTCGCCGACCACGACGATCGGATCCTGATGGCCGAACTGACGCAACTGGCCCGCCACCGCGCCGCCGCCGTGCCCCCCGCCGATGATCACCGTCGTCATGGATCGTCCCCCAAAGGCCTGACACCTCGGCGCTGGTCTCGCGCCGCTGGCGGATGCTCTAGAGGACGCGGGCGCTCACGCCAATCACCCTGGCTGCAACGAAAAGGGACCAGCCTCGCGGCCGGTCCCTTCGATGTCGTTCGGTCTGATCGCTAGAAGCGTGCGGTCAGGCTGACCGATGCGCTGCGGCCCAGTTCATAGCGGTTCACCGCGATCGTGGAGTTCCCCAGCGTCTGGAACTCGTCGAAGTCGGTGCGCAGCAGGTTGCGCAGTTCCAGGGCAAAGCCCAGGTCGCGGCCCATCGCGTCGAAATCCTTGCGATAGACGAAGTCCAGGAACACGCCCGGATCCTGGATCAGGTCAGGCTCGCCCGGCCGGCCGCGCGCCGAGGTGCGCTCCGACACATAGTTGACGATGATCGTGGCCTGGGACCGAGCCGTGTCGTCTTCCCACCCGAACTGGGCGTTGGCGACGTGGTCCGACTGGCCCTGCAAGCGGCTGCCGTCCACCACATAGAAGCTGGCCGGCTGGGCGACCCCAAGGCTGTTCTGGGTCGTCACGATGTCACCGGCCCCGACCTTCACCTCGGACGAGGCATAGGTGTAGTTGGCCTGGACCAGCCACTTCTTGTTGGCGATGAAGCTCATGCCGTTGTCGGGGAACTCGAAGTATTTCTTACCCTCGAGCTCGAAGCCGATGATCGTCGCCTTGGGGGCGTTCAGGAAGGTCTGGGAGATGTTGGCACCTTGGTCGATCACGCTGGATTCGATCGGGTTTTCCAGATCCTTGTAGAAAACGCCGGCGGTCACATACTGCTGGCGGGCGAAATACCACTCGTAGCGCGCGTCGATGTTCAGCAGCTCGGTATCGACGAGATACGGGTTGCCGATGAAGGTCCGGTCGCTTTCGACGTCGGTATACTGCTGCGGTGCCAGTTCGCGGAACTGGGGACGGCCGATGGTCTTGGATGCGCCCAGACGCAGTTGCATGTCCTCGGCGAAGTTCCAGGTGATGGTTCCGGCCGGCAGCCAGTACTGCTCCTCGATCTTCGTCGGCAGGAAGCCGGTCGCAGCTCCGAACAGGTCGAACGGATTGACCGACTGCTCGCCGTCCTCGTAGCGCACGCCGAGGTTCAGATTGACCAGGGGAATGATCTCGGCCTCGACCTGAGCATATCCGGCCAGCACCTGAAGCTGGGCATCATAGGCCGAGGCACCGTTCGATCCGGTGATTTCCTGGATCTGCAGGAAGGGCCCTATGTTGAAGTCCGAGAACAGATAGTCGACCCGCGATTCGACCTGATCGGCGCTCAGGCCGTTCGGGGCGATGAACTGAAGCGCGCGCTGTTCCGACGACCGCTCGTTGTCATAGCTGGCGACACCCGCCTTGAAAACGATCTCGCGATAGTCCGACAGCGGCAAGGTGTAGCTGACGTCCGCCCCACCCGAGATCACCTGATCGTCCAGCTCGCCGAACTGGATGCGGTTGGTCTGGATGTTGTGGATGATCTCGCCCGTGGGACGGCGGCCATAACCGAACTGGGTCTCGTACGGCGCGTCGCGCGAGGTCTTGGCGTAGGCTGCGCGCCACGAGACGTCCCAGGCCTCGCCCAGCGAATGCTCGCCGGCCAGCTGGGTCGTGAACAGCTGGCGTGCGAACCACTCGGTGTAGTCGGTGCGGCGGAACGCCTGTCCACCCAGATCGTCGATACCCTCGACCGACCGGGCCTCCTTGGTGACGTTGCGAACGAACAGGTTCGTCCACTTGACCGTGTTGTTCTCGTTCTCGAGGCTCAGCGACCCGAACAGGTTCAGCCCGATGTTGTTCTCGTTCGAGCGGAAATCGTAATCGTCGGCCAGGACCAGCTTGCCGCTGTCGATCCGGCCCGACTGGCGGATGCCTTCACGGCCCTTCCAGCTGTTGTCATAGCCGGCGACGAAAACGGCGCCGAGCGAGCCGATGCCGGTCTCCATCGACGAGCCGCCGGTCACGCCGAGGCTGAAGTTGACGGGCGTGACTTCTTCCTGGAGCAGGCGAAGCGGCGCGTTCTCCAGCGACTGGCCCAACTGGCGCAGCTGGGCGGCGGTGTAGTTCGGGCCGGCCTGGATACGGTTGCCGCTCGAGAAGGCCAGCGCGATGGGATCGGGAACGCTGCGCGTACCGTCGTCATAGCCGGTGAAGTCGGAGCGCGAGCCGAAATAGATCAGGGCTTCCTGGCCGGTCGACTCGGTGTTGCCGGCCAGAGAGGCCTTCATCGTGAAGAAGGGTTCGTTGGGCGTGCCGATGGTCTGCAGGTCGATCACGCCGCCACCGAACTCGCCGGGATAGCTGACGGAATAGGTCTTCTGAACGGTCACGCCCTTCAGGATGTCGGCCGGGAACAGGTCCAGCGGCACGACCCGTTGCAGCGGCTCGGGGCTGGGCAGGGGCGAACCATTCAGCAGGGCCGACGAATAGCGCTCACCCAGGCCGCGCACGTAGACAAACCGGCCCTCGACGACCGACAGGCCGGTGACGCGGGTCAGGGCGGCGGCGGCGTTGGAGTCGCCCGTCCGCTGCAGGTCTTCGGCCGTCAGGAAGGCGGCGACCTCGGGGCTCTCGCGGTTCGGCTGCGGGATGAAGCGGCCCAGGACGACGATCTCGTCCAGTTGCGACGACTCCTCGGGCTCGGGTTCGGCCTGTTCGGCTGGGGTCTGCTCGACGGGGGCGGTCTGAGCGTACGCCATGCCCGGCGCGATCAGGGCGCTGGTGGCCAGGAGGACCCCGGTCAGGGTGAGGGAGAGCGTCTTCATGGAATCTGCGCCTTGGAGAGGAGTGACGAAAGCCGGCGAAATCGGGCGGCCTCCTCGCGGAGACCGCCCGTCGTTCGTCATCAGCAGTTGGAGCCAGCAGCCAGGCCGCAGGTCCAGCCCAGGTACCAGGTGTCGGCCGCGTTCCGGACGGCACCGATGTAGGTCACGTTCGAGAAGAACGAGTACAGGGCGTTGCCGTTGGTCGGCGTCACCAGGGCCGCGTCGCCACCCGTGATGAAGGTCAGCGTGCTGTTCTGGATCGTCGCACCGGCCGGGGCCAGCAGGCCCGTCGACGAGCCGGTCGGGGTGTTGAACACATTTGTCGCCGACAGGAAGACGGCCTCAGTCGCCGCACCGTTGACGTTGCTGTCGTTCTCATAGGGACGCGAGCAGGCGAAATAGACCGAGCGGAAGATCGGGGCGTTGGTCACCGTCTGGGCGTCGTCGATGTCGAGGCAGGCGGCGGCCGACGTCGTCGGGTTGGTCACGATCGAGTTGATGATCGTGGGCTGAGTGCCGGTGTTCAGCGTCAGCAAGGCGTCGGCGGCGACGGCAGCGTTACGGCCGACTATGGTGAAGTTCGACACCTTGGGCTGGGCATAGAATGCCGTGCCGGACGGAGCGGCCGACCATTCAAAGCCACGGCTGCCGTTGGTCACGGCGGTCGGCTTCTGGGTGATGATGCCGAACTGGGCCCCACCGCGCCAGCCGGTGTCGGTGTCCAGGCCGTCGTCGTCGGCACCGTTGATGACGATGTTCTTCAGGTTGACGGTGCCACCAAAGATTTCGATGCCGTCGTCCGACGAGTTGTAGGACTGGAAGAACTCGACCACCGTGCCGTTGCCGACGCCGGCCAGGGTCAGGGCCTGAAGCTCGTTGTTCGGCGACAGTTCAAAGCCCGAATAGTTGACCTGGACGTAGCGCAGACGGCCCGAGTTGTCGGCCGGCGAGTTGCCGCCGTAGTTGGCGCTGGTGCCTTCGACCTGACCGACGCAGGACGCGTTCGGCGCGGTCACGCCGACGGGGCAGACGGCACCCGGTGCGCGACCCGCGAGGACGATACCGCCCCACTGGCCCTGCGAGGTCGCGGTCGTCGTGCCCTCGATGTTCTGGCGGCTGGTGAAGATGATCGGGTTGGTGGCGGTGCCTTCAGCGAAGATTTGCGAGCCGCGGTTGATCAGCAAGTAGTCGGTTCCGCCCGAGGCGAAGACCTTGACGCCCGGATCGATGGTCAGAATGCCTTGGACGCTGCCGGCGACGGGCGCGGTCGGATCAGCGCCGCGATCGGTGCCGACTTCGGTGCGGCCCGAGATCGAATAGATGGTGCCCGCGCGGACCGACAGGGTCAGGGAGCCGGTGATGGTGGCGGGCAACTGGCAGGCGCGCAACGTGCCGTTGGCGACCAGACCGACGTTTGACAGGCCGGTCGGGCAATCCGCAGCGGGCGTGCCGGGTGCCGGCGTCGTCGGAGTGGTGGGAGTGGTCGGCGTGGTGCCGCCGCCGAAATCACCTTCGCCGGGCGAAGCCACTTCGGCCGAGCCGCACGCGGCCAGCGTCAGAGCGCTGGCGGCGACCGTCAAGAGGGTTGTCAGTCGAAAGCCGGTCATCATGTCCACCATGTCTGATCAATGTCGCGACAGGATGGATGCGCGGCGTCATGCCTCGCGTCCGACGAAGTTTCGCCCAACCTGCCCGGCGCTCTCAGTAGGCAAGCTTCGTGACGCCGTCCGCGCCGAACCATGACGGTTCCGGCGCGCTTGTGTGAAGTTGTCGTCTCGTGATGATGACGGTTGATCCGCACCCGTCGGATTTCTCCGAGACAAAAAAAGCCCGACGCGAGCGCCGGGCGAAATCAGTCTGGTGATGGTGGGTGTCCTCAAAAAAGAGCACAGCCTGAGAGAACGCCGATTGGGTTAACGCAGCGCTAACGCCGTCAGGCCGAATCCGGGAACCAGGCGTGCTGTACCGCTCCGCCCGGCGTGTTCCAGGACACAATACGCCCACCGGGGGCTCTTTCCACGGAGAACGAGGCCGCGATGCCAGTCTGCGGCGTCGGGATAGAGTAGGCCCGGTCCGCGACCACGACGACCCGCGAACCGGATGCCAGAGGAAGGACCCAGCGCCCATCCCTATTTGGCTGGATTTCGACCGGGCTTCCGTCGGTCGTCACCTCGGTTGGCCCCTGAGCGGCGGCACGCCCGGATGCGAGCAGGTTTCGCCCATCGCCGTCGATCACGTCCAGCGGTCCTGCCTGATCGAGTCTGAGACTGGGCCCTCCGGGGGTCAGCAGGGCGATGGGTCCCCCGATGTCCGCACTGACCAGCAGTCGGTAAGGCGCAGGCGTCGCGTCCTGACCGGTCTGGGTCTCGACCATGAACAGGGCGGCCTCCCGGGGAGCGTCGATACGGACCGTGAACCGCCCGCTGGCGTCGGCGCTGGTGGCATAGGCGATCCCGCCCGGGCCGCGCACGACCACCCTCCCGTCCGGCGCGGCGCGGCCGCCCAGCATCAGGCTGCCCTCGCGCCGTTCAAAGCTTTCCACCTGAGGCGTCATGACCCAGGTCGAGGCCTCGGCGGCGGCTGAGTTCGGCGCGCTTTGCGGCGCGGTACAGGCCGCCGTCGTCGCCAGGACAACGCCGATGACCAACCCTGTGACTCGCCTCGACAACAGATTCGCCCGTTTCATCCCGCTCGCCGGCCCTATAGGACTGTCGCCCCAGATAGACCGTCGCGCGGCGGCCTGTCTCGCATTTCCGTCCGAGGCCCCATGTCTGTTCTCTCCGCGACCGTCGCCCCCTACGAGGGCCGTTCCGTCTGTCTGTTCTGCGCGTCGTCCGACGGCGCGGACCCGGCCTATCTTGAGGCCGCGCGTGAGTTCGGTGCCGCCACGGCCCGTGTCGGCTGGCGGCTGGTCTATGGCGGCGGCGGCGTCGGCCTGATGGGGGCCTCGGCGCGCGCAGCCCATGCGGCGGACGGCCGCGTCGTGGGTATCATGCCCGGCTTCCTGCGCAGCCGCGAACGCCTGTTCGACGAGGTCGAGACCGTGGTCGTCACCTCCATGCACGAGCGCAAACAGCTGATGTACGACAACTCGGACGCCTTCGTGGTGGCACCAGGCGGCGTCGGAACGCTGGAAGAGGTCGTCGAGTTGCTGTCCTGGAAGCGGCTGGACCTGCATGCCAAGCCGATCATCTTTCTCAACATCAAGGGCTTCTGGGACACCTTCTTCACCCTGGTCGAGCACAGCGTGGCAGAGGGGATGACGCCCGCATCCTTCCTCCAGGCCTACTCGGTCTGTGACACGGTCGAAGAGGCTATCGCCCTGATGCAGCAGGACCACGATGGCCCCGTGTTGCGGTTTGATCCCAGATAGGTGATCATCGATCACTTATTGTCGCAGTGCAGCGAAAACGGCTTGACAGTTTTCTAACGAAACTGACAGTGACGCATCGGATGCGCATCGTGCGGCTCCGAACGCCATACGGAGACCTCCCATGCGCGCACTCGCTCTTGCCGCCGCCCTGATGCTGGCCGGCACCGCCCCCGCCTTTGCCCAGTCCAACGCGTCCAGCTTCACGGTCCAGAACGTCGCCTTCACGCCCAGCGCCCCGGTAATCATCGACGGCACCAACTGGCGCTGCGGGACCAACAACGTCTGCGTCGGCACCGGTGTCGGTGCGAACCAGCCCGCCACGCGGGCCTGTCGCCGCGTCGTCGCCAAGGTGGGCGTGGCCCTGGCCAGCTTCACCTACAAGGGCGTGACTCTGACGGACGCCCAACTGGCGACCTGCAACACCGCCGCCGCCTGATCGCTTGATCAGACTGAGATGAGGGCCGGACGGGCGACCGTCCGGCCCTTTTTCGTATTCAGGCGACCCCGCCCTTTAGCCGCTGCACCATCCGTTCGCGCCCGATCAGGGGAATGATGGTCGCCATGTCCGGCCCGTGTGCCTGCCCCGTCAGGATCAGCCGCAGTGGCATGAACAGGGTCTTGCCCTTGGCCCCGGTCGCCTCCTTGACGGCCGAGGTCCAGGCCGACCAGGCCGTCTCGTCGATCACGGCCGGCAGCAACCCCAGCGCCGCCTCGGCGAATGCCGCATCCTCGATCACCGGCGTCACCGGCCCCTGGACGATCCGCGCCTGATCGACCACGTCGCCGAACTTGACCAGGTTCGGCCGGACGGCATTCCAGAAGGTCTCGCCCAGGTCGACGCCCAAGGCTGCCAGCCTCTCCTGCGCGGCCGAATACGGCATGGCGTGCAGGGCCTGGGCGTTCAGCCGGTCCAGATCCGCCGTGTCGTACCGCGCCGGAGACCGGCCCATCTTGGTGAAGGCGAAGGCCTCCCCAAGCGCTTCAACCGAGGCCCCCACCTCGAGCGGATCGGACGTACCGATCCGGCCCAGATGGCTGGTGATTGCGATCGGCTCATAGCCCTGCTCGCGCATTTCGGCGATCGACAGTGACCCCAGCCGCTTGGACAGGGCCTGACCGTCGGCACCGACCAGCAGCGGCATGTGCGCAAAGCCAGGCGTGGGCCCACCGAGCGCCTCGAAGATCTCGATCTGGGCCCCGGTGTTGGTGACATGGTCCTCGCCCCGGATCACATGGGTGATGCCCATATCGATGTCGTCCACCACCGACGGCAGGGTGTAGAGGAACAGCCCGTCTTCGCGGATCAGCACCGGATCGGACATCGAGGTCGTGTCCACCTCGGCATGACCGCGCGCCAGATCCTCCCAGGCGACACGGCGGCCCTCCAGCTTGAACCGCCAGTGGGGCTTGCGGCCCTCGGCCTCGAACGCGGCCCTGTCGGCGTCGGTCAGATCGAGCGCTGCGCGGTCGTAGATGGGCGGCAGGCCGCGCGCCAGTTGCACCTTGCGCCGCCGGTCCAGCTCCTCGCCGGTCTCGTAACAGGGATAGAGCCGCCCGGCCGCCTTCAGACGCTCGGCCGCCTCCTCATAACGATCGAACCGTTTGGACTGATTATAGCGCTCGTCCCAGACCAACCCCAGCCAGGTCAGGTCATCCTCAATCCCCTGCTCGAACGCGGCCGTGGAGCGCGCCAGATCGGTGTCGTCGATCCTCAGCACGAACGCGCCCCCCTGCCCTTTCGCAAACATCCAGTTGACCAGGGCGGTCCGCACGTTGCCGACGTGCAATTTCCCGGTCGGCGACGGGGCGAAACGGACCTTGACGGGCGAGTTGGCGGACATGACGGGCGACCTCGAAAGCGAGGCGCGTAGGTCGGTTACAGGGGTGGCGAAGTCAAGGCGCAGGTTGGACGGATGGTACCGTCATGATAGACTACTGTTTGTCATGAACGCACCTGTCCAGATCCGAAAGCCCGAAGTTGCCGAGCGGCTGAGAAGCATGGCGCGCCTCGAGGGCAAGTCCATCACCGAGCTGGTCGAGGAAATGGTCCGGGAACGCGACGAACGGCTGACCTCCGCGCGCGAGGCCGACATCGCCGAACGTCGCCGTGGCGTCGAGGAGGCGGTTCGTCGCTTCAACGCCCTGCCGATCGTCGGGCCCCTGCTTGCGGACGATGACCTCTATGACGAAGACGGCCTGCCGAAGTGATAGCCGTAGACGCGTCTGCCTTGGTGGCCATTCTGCTTGAAGAACCCGAGGCGATCTCGTTTCGCGAGTTCCTTTTGGCTCAATCCGACCTCGTGCTTTCGCCGATCGGATACTGGGAGGCGACGACCCGACTACGAAGTCTGCGGGGAGATTCTGGCGTTGCCGAGTTGCAGTCGGTTATCCACGACCTTCGTATCCGGGTGGTGCCCGCGACCTGGGAGACGGCCAGACTGGCTTGCGATGCCGAAGCGACCTTTGGCAAACGGACGTCCGCGAAGCTCAATCTCGGTGACTGCTTCGCCTATGCCTTGGCAAAGGAGACTGCCTCGCCGCTTTTGTTCAAGGGCAATGATTTCAGCGAAACAGACGTGATCCCAGCCATTCCTGCCATGACCGCCTGACGATCAATCGTCCCGGTGAACCCGCTCACGGCGTTCGTGGCGCTCCTGGGCCTCGACGGACAGGGTCGCGGTCGGGCGGGCTTCAAGCCGACCCAGGCCGATCGGTTCACCGGTGTCCTCACAGTAGCCGTATGAGCCGTCCTCGATCCGACGCAGGGCATCTTCGATCTTGGAGATCAGCTTGCGCTGTCGGTCGCGGGTCCGCAGCTCCAGCGCCCGGTCGGAGGCCGAGGACGCGCGGTCCAGCAGATCCGGATGGTTCTCCGTCTCGGCCTTCAGATTGACCACCGTGCCCTTGGACTCGCGCAGGATGTCGTCCCGCCACGCCATCAGCTTGTGTTTGAAATAGGCCAGTTGCCGTTCGTTCATGAACGGCTCGTCGTCGGAGGGTCGATAGGCGACCGGTTCCGGAACAACGACAGAGGCAACTGCGGTCATCGCACTCACACTCATACTAAACACCCCCCTGCGGCGTCGTCCTGCCTATAGGCAGATGACAGAGTCGGAGCAACACAGGTCGCGCGTCCGTGATCGCCGTTTGGTTGTCCGTGGTGTTGGCGTGACATTTCTTCATCACCGACGGTGGTAGCAGGCGAAATAACCCAGCGATTCGACGGATTTATGCTGCACTGCGGCGAACTTCCGCCTTGGCGAGCTCTACCGCAGCGCGCAGGTCGATCTGGTTCAACAGGTCTGTCAACCCGGGTTCGTCGTCGTCGGTCCGGGCCTCGCGCAAGTCCCGACCAAGCCGTTCCAGCGCCCCCTCGCCGGCCTCACCCGACAGCAGGGCGATCTTGAGCTCGTCCAGCCGGTCGAGCAGGCCACCGCCGCGCCGGATGGCTCGACGCCGGCGTTCGGTCGCGGTTTCGACCCCTTGCAAGGCCATCAGGGCCGACAAACCGGCGACATTGGTCGTGGCCGAGGCTGCGGGCGCGGCCGTCGGCGCAGAGGTGCCAGCCGTCGATCCCAGGCTGAAACCGCCTGTCGAACGCGCTGCACGAGACGGCGTCGAGGTCGTCGGGGCCGATGGGCCGGTCACCTTCATGAAAGCACGCTCCGGGACATGCGCAACCCTCGCCGGGGACCGTCACTGTTTGGTTAACGGCCAGGCAGGTTTTGCCGCCTCGGCACCCGGCCAAATCATCAATGCTCTGTAAGATAAACACATTTTCTGCGGCACGACTTTCGCAACGCACGCAATGTCAGTCCTCCAGGATCGCCGCCCGATGCAGAAGTTGCTTACCCGCCTGATCGCTCCCCTCGCCGTCCTGGCGATGGTGGCCTGCGCCGGCGGGGCGCTTGCCCAGTCCCGCATCAAGGACATTGCCTCGGTCGAGGGCGTGCGGACGAACCAGCTGGTCGGATACGGTCTTGTCGTCGGACTGAACGGGACCGGCGATTCGCTCAGGAACGCCCCCTTTACCCGCCAGTCTCTGGAAGGGATGACCGAGCGGCTCGGCGTCAATATCCGCGGCGCCAACGCCAACACCAAGAACACCGCCGCCGTCCTCGTCACCGCCGAACTGCCGCCCTTCGCTACACCCGGCGCGCGCATTGACGTCGCCGTGGCCAGTCTGGGCGACGCCAAGAGCCTGCTGGGTGGCACACTGATCGTCACCAGTCTGCAAGGTGCCGACGGCCAGGTCTATGCGGTGGCGCAAGGATCCGTACAGACTGGCTCGGTCTCCGGCTCCGGCGGTTCGGGATCCTCCGTCACGCGTGGCGTGCCGACCGCAGGCCGCATCGCCTCGGGGGCCACGGTCGAGGCCGAGACCGGTTTCAACCTGGACGGCATGGCCGAGGTCCGCCTGACCCTGCGCAATCCCGACTTCACCACGGCCCAGCGCGTCGCCGCCGCCATCAACCAGACCTATCCCGGCACCGCCCTGGCCGAGAACGGCTCGGTCATCGCCCTGCGCGCCCCGGCCCAACTGGGCATGGCCGGCTTCATCAGCCGCGTCGAGAACCTGCCTGTCACCGTCGACGTGCCGGCCAAGGTCATCATCGACGAGGTCAACGGCGTCATCGTCATGGGCGAGGCGGTCCGCGTCTCAACCGTCGCGATCGCGCAGGGCAACCTGACCATCTCGGTCCAGGAAAGCCCCCAGGTCAGCCAGCCGGCCCCCTTCAGCCAGGGCCAGACCGCCGTCGTCCCCCAGTCCGATGTCACGGTCGAGGAGGAACTCGGCCGCGAGATCAGGCTCGTGAACGGCGGAACCTCGCTCTCCACACTGGTCAACGGCCTGAACGCCCTGGGTGTCTCGCCGCGCGACATGATCTCCATCCTGCAAGCCATCAAGGCCGCCGGGGCCCTCCAGGCCGAAATCGAGGTGATGTGATGATTGAAGTCGCGTCTCCACTCGCCGCCATCGCACCGACACCGGCCCAGCTGGCCCAGACCGCCCGAATGCGTCGCACCGCGGAGGATTTCGAGACCAGCTTCATGTCCCAGATGATGAAGCCGATGTTCGAGGGCCTGTCGACCGACGGGATGTTCGGTGGCGGCGAGGCCGAGGCCACCTGGCGCAGCTTCCTGATCGACGCCATGGCCAAACAGACCGTCAAGGCCGGCGGCATCGGCCTGACCGACACCGTCATGGCCGAAATGATCAAGATGCAGGAGCAGGGTCAGTGAACGCTTCGGACCCCATAACCGCCACTGCCCACGCTCGCCGCCTAGTCGCCCTGACCGAGCGCCTGACCGACCGGCTCGAGGCCGAGACCCGCGCCTTCGCCGAACGACGACCCGGCGACGTCGTGGCCAGCCTGCCCGAGACCCAGGACCTGACCAATCAGTATCGCCGCGAGTCCGCCCAACTGAAGGCCGCGCCCGGCCTGATGTCGCAAGCCCCGAGCAGCGAACGCATGGCCTTGATCCGCGCCACCGAACGGTTCGAAGCCGTCCTCGCCAAACACGCCCGCGCGGTCGAGGCGGCCCGCATCATCTCCGAAGGCCTGATCCAGACGATCGCCGCCGAGGTGGCCGGGGCCCGCGCCATGGGGACCGGCTACGGTGCCTCTGGACGGGCCTATCAGGGTGATGGCCGCGCCATCACATTGAACCGCAGCGCCTGACGTCCATGCGGTGGATCGAGCCCGGCAAACCAGCCGGTTAACCCTTCTGGACGGCGAAGCCTAAACCTTTTGTGGGTTAGATTTCGAGAATGCAGCTCCGCCACCGCCTTCTGGGTTTCGCCTTCGCATCGGGCGATCTGCTGATCGAGATGCAGCCGGACGGGGCCGTCACGTTCGCGCTTGGGGCCGGCCCGACCAGCAATGTAACCCCGGCCAGCCTTCATGGCCGCCCGTTCGACGCCCTGATCGTACACCGACCCGAAGCGGTCGGAGCCGCGCTTTCCGCCCTGGAACCCGGGGGTCGGCTCGCCCCGATGGAAATCCTCATGGCGTGCGGCGAAGGCAGGGTCCGTCGCGCGACCCTGGCCGCCTTTGTCCTGCCCGATCTCGCCCCAAGCATTTCCTGCTCGATCCGCTACGAAGGCCCAGCCTACACCTTGGCATCGTCCCAGGAAGGCGCGCCTGCCGAGCTGATCGATGCGGAAGCCTTCCTCGCCCGCGCCAGGACGGTCCTGGCCGGCGGTGACCCTGCCAACCTGGCCGTCGCCTTCGTCGATGTCGTCGGCCTGAAGGCGTCAGGTGCGGAGAGCGTGCGAGCCGCCGCCCGGATTGAAGCGGCGCTGCAATCGGCATCTGTTGGCGGCGCGGCGTCACGACTGACGGACGATCGCTACGCCGTGCTGCGCGACCAGAATGACACGCGCGACATCCTTGGCGAGGTCGGGGAACTAGCACGCGACGAAGGCCTGGACGTCGATGTGACCGGCTCTATCGCCGACCTGTCCGGAGCGTCCCCGGTCAACGCCCTTCGGGCCTTGCGCTTCGCGATCCAGAGCTGCCTGGTCGACGGATCCGACAGTCGGCCCGACGAGGCCTTCGACGCCGCCCTTGCCCGCACCTTGCGCGAAGCCGACCAATTCCGCGCCATGGTTCGGGGCCGCGACTTCGCCCTGCATTATCAGCCGATCGTGGCGCTCGACACAGGCGCGGTCCACCATTTCGAGGCCCTGGCCCGCTTCGGTTGGGGCAGCCCTGGCCAAACGATCCAGATGGCCGAGGAACTGGCCCTGATCGAGGGTTTCGACCTCGCCGTCGTTGAAAAGGCTATCCAGCGCCTGCGCCAGCCCGGTTCGGGCCTTCTCAAGATCGCCGTCAATGTTTCGGGTGCTTCTCTGGCCGACGATGCGTACGCCCAACAACTGCTGCGCATGACTGCAGCCGTGCCTCAGGATCGTCGTCGCCTGATCGTCGAGGTCACCGAATCCGCCGCCCTGGCCGACATCGGAGCCGCCAATCGCCGGCTGGGCGCCCTGCGCCAGGCGGGTATCCAGATCTGCATCGACGACTTCGGTGCCGGCGCCGCTTCGTTCGACTATATCCACGGCCTGTCGGTCGACACCGTCAAGATCGACGGCAAGTTTGTCAGGGGGCTGGGATCCGACGCCCGCGCCCGCACCCTGATCGCCCACCTGGTCGAGATGTGCGGATCATTGGACCTGACCACCATCGCCGAGTTCGTGGAGACCCAGGACCAGGCCGACATCCTGCGCGACCTTGGCGTCGACTACGGCCAGGGTTGGCTGTTCGGCAAGGCCGAACCCGAACCCCGCACTGTGCTGTCCGCCGCAACACCTGCGCGACGCCGGGGAACCGTCGAGGCATGGGGCTAAAGGCGCACGACCTCATCCACCCCGAGCGCCTCCACAAACGCAGCATCATGACTGACCACCATCAGGGCACCGTCATAGGCCCGGAGCGCCGCTTCCACCGCCGCGATCGCGTCGAGGTCGAGGTGGTTGGTCGGTTCGTCCAGCACGAGAAGCTGCGCCGGGCGGGCCCCGCCGAGGACGCAGGCCAGGCCTGCCCTCAACCGCTCGCCGCCTGACAGCACCTCGACCCGCTTGTCGCCGGCGACGTTACGGAACAGGAACCGCGCGAGGGCAGCCCGTGCCTCATGATCCGTCGCCTCCGGATTGAGGCGTCGGAACGCCTCAACCAGGGTTTCGCCGGCGTGCAACAGGCAGACATCCTGATCCAGCAGGGCCGCGCGCACCGGCCGCTCGACACGGCCAGACGTCGGCTCCAGCATTCCGACGGCCAGCCTCAGCAGGGTCGTCTTGCCCGCCCCGTTCGGCCCGGTGATCGCCACGCGCCGGGCCCCCGTGATCGACAGGTCGAGCGGCCCGACGATCCGCCGCCCCTGCGGCGTCGCCCAGCCGGCCCCTTCCATCCGCAGCACCGTCCGCCCCGCCGCCAGCCCAGACGGCGGGACCGGGATGGAGAGTGCGCGGACCCGTTCAACTCGTGCTTTAGCTTCCGCCAGGGCGGCCTCGGCCTCCTCCCTTCGCCGCTCGGCCAGCCGACCCTCGCGCGCGCCGGAGCTCTCGGCCCGCTCGGCCATCATGCCCAGGACGATCTTCGGTGCCGACCCCGAGGCGGCAAAGGCTCGCCCGGCCCGGTCACGGCGGGCCTTCTTCTCGACTGCGCGAGCGCCCTCGCGTTGCACCCGGTCAACCTCACGCCCGGCCGAGGCCAGTTCCCGCTCTGCCGCTGCCCGTTCCGCCGCCTTGAGTTCGAGATAGAGATCGTAGTTGCCGCCATAAATCGACGCCCCCAGGCTCGACAGCTCGACGATCCGGTCCATGCGGCGCAGTAGCACCCGATCGTGGCTGACCACGACTGTGCCACCGGTCCAGCGCCCCAGAACCTCCGCGACGATCGCCCGGCCCTCGGCGTCGAGATGGTTCGTCGGCTCATCGAGCAGCAATATGTCCGGCGCGGCGATTAGCAGTCCCGCCAGTCGTACCCGCGTCTGTTCCCCGCCGCTCAAACTGGCCGTCGCGCGCGACAGGTCGAGGCCCGCCAACCCGACCTGCGCCAGAGCATCCTCGATCCGCCCATCAACACCCCAGTCCGCGTCGGCCAGATCCTCGACCGTCCCCTCTCCCGCCAGCACGCGGCTGATCACCGCTGTCGCCTCCGCCACGCCAAGGGTCTCGGCCACCGTCTCGTCAGGTCCCGGATCGACGCGCTGGGCCAGGACGCCGACCGAGCCCGCACGCGCGATTGAACCCTCGGCCGGGGTCTGATCGCCCGCGACCAGCCGCAGCAGCGTGGACTTGCCGACGCCATTGCGCCCGACCACGCCGGTGCGCTCGCCGCTGAAGGCGAGGCTCAGATTGTTGAAGAGTGTGGATCCGTCCGGCGTGCGAACGACGACCCGATCGAGGACAACGCCCGCCTTAGCGGCGGGTACGCCTGTCCTGGATGCGGACCTTGACCCGCTTGGGCTTGGGGAGAGACGAGACATAGAGAACCATCAACATCGCGGATGCGGAAAGGGCGGCGCCGATTTCCAGGGCGATGATCATGGGCTGAAGTCTCCTCGCGGGGATCGCGATGGGTCGAAGATGGCTTCACAGGCCGGCCGATGCAAGCGCAACGGCGGCTGGCCCTGAACACGGCTGTGTGAAAAGGTCCCATGTGGAGGACCCTCATCATGCGCGCTACACCCGTCGCCGCCTGTCTCGTCGTCGCCCTGGTCGCGTCGGCCTGCGCCTCGACAAAAGCCATGGAGGTTCAGCCGACCCGCGGACCCTTCCTGATCAGGCCCGAGGGCGAGATGCCTCCGCCCCAGGCTCGCCACTACGCCGACTGCATCGCCGCTGCGGCGGCGGCGAAAACCTATGTAAAGGAGCCCGGCCAGAACCATCTGCGTTTCACCTGCACTGGTCCGGTCGCCCACGCCTTCTACGATGCCCTTGGTGCGTGGAGCGCCGCACAATTGTCCGAGTATGCTGTGTACGGGCGTACAGAGCGCTACGCTCAAAGACTGGTCCGGGACACTGTGGGCATCGACAGCTGCTCGACTGAGGGCGCCAGCGACTACAGCTGCACGGTGGTGCTCAATGTCGGAGAGTTCCTCTCCGCTGACTGACGCGGCAATGTTCCCACATTGTTCTTGCTGAATCGAGCGGATCAGTCCCCATATAGTGACGTTGCACCGGACCCTTGTCCGGCTCCCTGCGTTTCCCGGACCCATGACCGAAAAGCACAACTTCATCCGCGTGCGCGGCGCGCGCGAGCACAATCTCAAGGGCGTGGATGTCGACATCCCGCGCGAGAAGCTGGTCGTGATGACCGGCCTGTCGGGGTCGGGAAAATCCTCGCTGGCGTTCGACACCATCTATGCGGAGGGCCAGCGGCGTTACGTCGAGAGCTTGAGCGCTTACGCCCGCCAGTTCCTGGAACTGATGGGCAAGCCGGACGTGGATCTGATCGAGGGTCTGTCGCCAGCGATCTCGATCGAACAGAAGACGACCTCCAAGAACCCGCGCTCGACCGTCGGCACGGTGACCGAGATCCATGACTATATGCGCCTGCTTTGGGCGCGGGTCGGTGTCCCCTATTCGCCCGCGACCGGCCTGCCGATCGAGAGCCAGACGATCAGTCAGATGGTCGACAAGCTGGTCGCCCTGCCCGACGGCGAACGCCTGCTGCTGCTGGCTCCCGTCGTCCGGGGCCGCAAGGGGGAATACAAGAAGGAGATGGCCGAGTGGCAACGCTCGGGCTTCCAGCGGCTGAAGATCGACGGTCAGTTCCATGCCATCGAGGACGCGCCGACGCTCGACAAGAAGTTCAAGCACGACATCGACATCGTCGTGGACCGGATCGTCACCAAGGGCGGACTGGAAGCGCGCTACGCCGACTCGATCCAGACGGCGCTCGGTCTCGCCGACGGCATCGCCGTCGCCGAATGGGCCAATGCCGACGAAGGCCAGGAGCCCCGTCGGATCACCTTCTCCGAGAAATTCGCCTGTCCGGTCTCGGGCTTCACGATCAGTGAGATCGAGCCCCGGCTGTTCTCGTTCAACAATCCGTTCGGGGCCTGCCCGGTCTGCGACGGCCTGGGCGTAAAGCTGGCCTTCGACGCAGACCTGGTCATCCCCGACCGCGACAAGACCCTGCACAAGGGTGCCGTCGCCCCGTGGTCTCGCGGGCCGTCACCGCTGTATACCCAGACGCTTCAGGCGCTGGCGCTTCACTATGGCTTCTCGATGGACAAGCCGTGGCGCGACCTGCCGGAGAAGGCCCAGAAGGTCATCCTGAACGGCACGGGCACCGAAAAGATCAAGTTCGTCTATGACGACAATGCCCGCAAATACGAGGTGTCGAAGCCGTTCGAGGGTGTGGTCCCCAACCTCGACCGTCGCTGGCGCGAGACCGACAGCGCCTGGGTCCGCGAGGAACTGGGCCGGTTCCAGTCCGAGACTCCTTGCGATTTCTGCCACGGCAAGCGGCTGAAGCCCGAGGCCCTGGCGGTCAAGATCGACGGCTCCGACATCGCCGACATCTCGACCCTGTCGATCAAGAAGGCCTACGACTGGGTCAGCGCCCTGCCGGAGCAACTGACCGACAAGCAGATGGAGATCGGCCGGCGCATCCTGAAGGAAATCGGCGACCGCCTGCGGTTCCTGAACAACGTCGGCCTCGACTACCTGTCCCTCTCCCGCGCCTCAGGCACCCTGTCCGGCGGCGAAAGCCAGCGGATCCGGCTGGCGTCACAGATCGGCTCGGGCCTGACCGGGGTGCTGTATGTGCTCGATGAGCCGTCGATCGGCCTGCACCAGCGCGACAACACCCGACTGCTGGAAAGCCTGCGCGGCCTGCGCGACCTCGGCAACTCCGTCCTCGTGGTCGAGCATGACGAGGAGGCGATCCTGACCGCCGACTATGTCATCGACATGGGCCCGGCCGCCGGCGTTCACGGCGGCGAGATCTGTGCCGAGGGCACGCCCGAAGAGGTCATGGCCAACCCCAAATCCCTGACCGGCAAATACCTGACCGGCGAGCGCGAGATCGAACTGCCCGCTGACGGCCGTCGCCCGGTCGACAAGAAGAAGATGCTGAAGATCAGCGGCGCGACCGGCAACAATCTGAAATCCGTGACCGGTGCCGTGCCCGTCGGCCTGTTCACCTGCGTCACCGGCGTGTCCGGCGGCGGCAAGTCGACCTTCACCATCGAGACCCTGTACAAGGCGGCCGCGCGCCGGCTGCACAACGCCTCGGACGCCCCCGCAAACTACGACCGCATCGAGGGGCTGGAGCATTTCGACAAGGTCATCGACATCGACCAGTCGCCGATTGGCCGCACCCCGCGCTCGAACCCGGCGACCTATACCGGGGCCTTCGGTCCCATTCGCGACTGGTACGCCGGCCTCCCTGAATCCAAGGCTCGCGGTTACGGGCCGGGTCGGTTCAGCTTCAACGTCAAGGGCGGGCGCTGCGAGGCCTGTCAGGGCGACGGGCTGATCAAGATCGAGATGCACTTCCTGCCCGACGTCTATGTCACCTGCGACATCTGCAAGGGCAAACGCTACAACCGCGAGACCCTGGAGATCGTCTTCAAGGGCAAGTCGATCAGCGATGTCCTCGACATGACCGTCGAGGAGGCCGGGCATTTCTTCAAGGCCGTGCCGCCGATCCGCGACAAGATGCTGACCCTGTCACGCGTCGGCCTGGACTACGTGAAGGTCGGACAGTCGGCGACGACCCTGTCGGGCGGTGAGGCCCAGCGGGTCAAGCTGTCCAAGGAGCTGTCGAAACGGGCCACCGGTAAGACCCTGTATATCCTCGACGAGCCCACCACCGGTCTGCATTTCGAGGACACGAGGAAGCTGCTGGAGGTGCTTCAGGAACTGGTCGACAGCGGCAACACCATCGTGGTGATCGAGCACAATCTGGATGTGATCAAGGTTGCCGACTACCTGCTCGACTTCGGACCTGAGGGCGGCGACGGCGGTGGCGAGATCGTCGCGGTCGGCACACCTGAACAGGTCGCCATGAACGACGCCAGCTGGACCGGAAAATACCTGAAAGAGGTGCTCGATCGCCACGAGACCCGGCGAAAGGCCCGCGTCGCCGCACTCACGGCATCGGTCGAGAAGCCAGCCAGGGCGAAGAAAAAGGTCGAGGCGAGCTGACCGGCGTCAGCTCGCCTCGACGCCCTTGATCTGGCGATAGGCCTCGGCGAACGGCGCATACAGAATGGCAAGCTGCAACGCCGACAGTATGGCGTTGACGACGCCGGTGGCGATCAGCGCCGGCGCCAGCTTCGTCAGGATCTCGATGGTCGACAGCCCCTCGACCGTCTCAAGCTGGGCCACCAGGGGTCCGCCTGTCAGAAGCGCGATGGGCATGGAGATCAGCCCGCCGAGGACCGCCACCACGATCGACATGATACCGGCCAGCAGCGCCATCCCCAGCAGCGGCCAGAACCGGCCTTTGGTCACCGGCATCGAGCCAAACAGGGTGAACCGGCCTTCCGCCACGATGATCGGCACGGTCAGGCTGAGCCGCACAATCAGCCAGATCAACGCCAGAAATCCGATCAGCCCGACCAGCACACAGGCCAACCATGCCCAACCCTGGCCGCTGGAATGGGCATAGACGCCCAACCCCACACAGACCCCGCCGACGACCGCATAATAGACCATCAGCAGCAGGAACTGGACGACCATGGCCCCGAGCACCCGGAACTCGTCGATGCCGAGCCGCAGATAGCCCAGGGCGCTGTCCTTGGGCCGCACCACCGCCCGCGCGATCGCCGTACTCAGGACGGTGCCGAGAAGGATCGACAGCGGCCAGGCGACCCCGAAGATCGTACCATAGGCCCCCATGATCGGGGCGAAGTCCGTCATCGTGGGGGAACCGCCCGCCTGTTCCAGCGCCTCGATCTGGGTCATCACCGAAATGAATGAGTGCCCGACCAGCAGGAAGCCCACGGCGAAGAAGACCACATAGGCCAGGGCCCAGGCCAGGACCGACAAGGGTCGCCGGCGCACGATCCGAAACCCCTCGAACGCCGCATCGCTCGCTGAAAACGCCATGATTGTTCCCCTTGCCCTGCTTCACACTAGGGCCAAACCGGACCGGTTGTCAGCCTTGCCGTGAATGATCGCCATCCAGGGCGCGATAGACCGCCATGAAGGGGGCCGAGACGATGACCATGCTCAGCGTCATGGCGACAGCTCCGACGATCACCAACCCGAGACCCGAGACGGTAGTGAGGGGCGACATCTCTGTGAACCCGCCAGCAGCCTCGCTGAACGGCAGGGCCACGATCGAAAGAAGCAGTGTCACGACAATCCCCATCACGCCCGCCATGATGGCCAGGCCGAGCAGACGCCAGAACAGTCCGCGAGTTCCCCGCCAGGCCCCCGAGATATCGATCGTTCCGGTCACGAAGGATGCAGGCGCCTGCAGCACCAGCCGCACAGAGACATAGATGCTCGCCAGCATCGCAACGGCTTCAGCCGCACTCCCGAGAACACCCAGCCCGCCCATCGAGAGCAGGCCGTTCAGCAACGCACCCGCCTGGTCGAGAACCAGCGAGATGAACAACAGGATCGCCAGTACGCCCAACACGCGCAACTCGTCCCGCCCCAGGCGCAAAAATCCAAACCGGTCGCGGCTGTCGGAAGCCATCGCGCGATAAAGCGCGGGCAGCAGGATGGCCCGGCTGACGAGGTACAGCGGGATCACGGCGATCATGGCCCGCAGGATCCGCATTTGAAGTTCGGTCGACGGCTGGGCGCCACTGATCATCGAGGCCTTGAATTCACTCATGCCAGGGCTGAGGATCGGCAGGGCGGTCAACCCCATGGCTCCGAGGACCAGGACGCTGACCCCGACCCAGGCCAGTACCGCCCTGGGGTGCTGACGGGTGACCCGAAAGCCTTCAAACGCCGCTTCGCCTGCCGAGAATTTCATTTGCGGCCTCTAGCATGGGTCGCCGACCGGGGCGAAGGCCCTAAAGCGGGGCCAGATCCTCGCCGGGGCGTTCCAGCCGTCGATAGGCCGCTCCGAGGAACGATGCCGTCAGGGGAGCCTGGACGACTGCCAGCACGACGATCCCGCCGATCACGGCCACCGGCCCGCTGACAGCCCCCACGACCATCAGGACCAGCCACAGGGTCTTCGGCATCTCGACGAGCAGCAACCCGACGAACAGCGGCAGCATCGACCCGTTGGTCAGGCGGGTGACCGTCAGCGACGTCATCCGCCCGCGCCCTACCGTCGCCTGGGCAAAGAGCGACAGCCGCAGCCCAAGCAGCACCGGGGCACCCAGCACGATCACCCCGACGATGGCCAGCAACACCCGCTTCCACAACGGCCCCGCCCCGGCCCAGTCGCGCGCCCGGATCGCCTCGGCGTCCAGCCCCGCTCCGCCGAACAGGGCCAGGGCCACCAGCGCCAGCAACGACAGGATGATGGTCATGAACAGCGCGCACAGCAGGGTCGCCCCCGCCAGCCGTGCCTCGGTCCGCGTCAGCTGGAACCCGAACGGCCCCAGGCCCAGCACCCTGCCACCCGCCAGATCCCGCGCCACCCCGATCCGCGTCACTGCCCCGAACGCGACCAGCGACGCCGTCACCAGCCACACCCAGCAGACCGCCCGCATCGGCCCGGCCAGCGGGACGACGGCCAGCACCACGGCCGCCAGCACCGCGATCCCGATCGCCCCGCCCGCGCCCCGCCACATCTCGGGAACCCGGCGCAGGGTCTCGGCCAGGGTCTCGCGCAATATCAGTTTCTGGCTCAGCCGCTCGGTCATGCCCCTTCCGTAACGACGCACCCCGCCCGGCGCCAGCATACGGAGGCTGACGATTGCGCCCCAAGGCCCTAGAAGGCCCCGATGAACCCTACTGAACTGAAACCCATCCACGTCATTGGCGGCGGCCTCGCCGGATCCGAGGCCGCCTGGCAGATCGCCCAGGCCGGCGTGCCCGTCATCCTGCACGAGATGCGCGGCGTGCCCGGCGTCAGGACCGATGCCCACCACACCGACGGCCTGGCCGAACTGGTCTGTTCCAACTCCTTCCGGTCGGACGACTGGGAGCACAATGCGGTGGGCCTGCTGCACGCAGAGATGCGCGAACTCGGCTCGATCATCATGGCCAGCGCCCATGACCATCAGGTGCCCGCCGGCGGTGCCCTGGCCGTCGACCGCGAAGGCTTCTCGCAGAAGGTGACGGCGACGCTACAGGCCCACCCGCTGGTCACCATCGAACGCGAGGAAATCGCCGGCCTGCCACCCGAGGATTGGGATAGCGTCATTGTGGCCACCGGCCCCCTGACCTCCCCCGCCCTGGCCGAGGCGATCCTGACGCTGACCGGCGAGGAGTCCCTGAGCTTCTTCGATGCCATCGCCCCTATCGTCCACGCCGAGTCGATCGACTTCGACATCGCCTGGCGGCAGTCGCGCTATGACAAGGAGGGGCCGGGCGGAGACGCTGCGGCCTACGTCAACTGCCCGATGAACAAGGGCGAGTACGAGGCCTTCATCGACGCCCTGAGCACCGGCCCCAAGGCCGAGTCCAAGGAGTGGGAGAACGTCCCCTATTTCGACGGCTGCCTGCCCATCGAAGTCATGGCCGAGCGCGGTCGCGAGACCCTGCGCCACGGCCCGATGAAGCCCGTTGGCCTGACCAACCCGCGCGACCCGCTGGTCAAGGCCCACGCCATCGTCCAGCTGCGTCAGGACAATGCGCTCGGCACATTGTTCAACATCGTCGGCTTTCAGACCAAGCTGAAACACGGGGCCCAGGCGGAGACCTTCCGCATGATCCCGGGGCTTCAGAACGCCCAGTTCGCGCGGCTGGGTGGCTTGCACCGCAACACCTATCTGAACAGCCCGCATCTGCTGGATCGCCAGTTACGGATGAAATCCATGCCCCGACTGCGCTTCGCGGGTCAGGTCACCGGCGTCGAGGGCTATGTCGAGAGCGCCGCCACGGGCCTGCTGGCCGGACGCTTGGCTGCCGCCGAGCGCCTTGGAAAGCCGCTGGATGCCCCTGCCGCCCACACCGCCATCGGTGCCCTGGTCGAGCACATCACCGGGGGTCATTTGACGGGCTCGAAATTCCAGCCGATGAACATCAACTACGGCCTGCTGCCGCCCCTCGACACGCCCAAGGTCGACGAGGCCGGCAAGAAGATCCCGCTGAAGGAACGCGGCCGCGCCAAGAAGCGGTTGATGAGCATCCGGGCCATCGAGGCGCTCAAGCAGTGGCGTGACGCGGCCTGACATGGAGTTCGCCAAGGTCGCCATCCGTCGCCGGATCAACGAACTGTTCAACGACTATGAGCGGGGCGAGCGACCCGCCCTGCGCCGCGCCGACGCCCTGTTCCCCGCCGACTCCGTCGCCTGGCGGGTCAACGGCGACATCGTCACCATGATGATCGGCGGGGTGTCCGGCCTGTTGCTTCAGATGCTGCATCCGGCGGTGCTGGCCGGCGTCTGGGACCATTCCGACTTCCGCGCCGACATGCACGGCCGCCTGCGCCGAACGGCCAAGTTCATCGCCGTCACCACCTATGACCACGCCCCTTCGGGTCAGGCAGCGATCGACAAGGTGCGCTCGATCCACGACAGGCTCTCCGGTACGACGGCCGACGGCACCCCCTATCGCGTCAGCGACCCGGCCCTGCTGGCCTGGGTCCATGTTACGGAGACGACCAGCTTCCTCGACGCCTGGGTCCGCTATGGCCAGCCCGGCATGTCGATGGCGGACCAGGACGCCTATCTGGCCGAGATGGCCCGCATCGGTCGGGCGCTGGGGGCCGATCCCGTCCCCACCGACCGCGCCTCGGCCGAGGCCCTGATCCAGTCGATGCGGCCGCAACTGAAGGCCGATGCCCGCACCCGCGAGGTCGCCGCCCTGGTCATGCGCCAGAAGGTCGGCGGCCTGGCCGAGGACCGAGCCGCGGAGTTGATCATGGCGGCGGGTGCCGACCTCTTGCCCGACTGGGCTCGTCGGATGCATGGCCTGCCGCCCGCCTCGCCCATCACCCGCGCCGGAGCCCGCACGATGCAGCGCACCCTGGACTGGGTCTATACCGGCTCCCCCAACCGCCGGGTCTGGCCGGAAGACGTCCTGGCATGGCCCACGGGCGCTCCGCGCTAGATTCGTCCGGTCAGGTTCGCCCAAACCAGCCGCAGCCGCTTGCCGCCTTCGCCCTGCGACGGGTCCGACAGCGCCGCATGGGCCACCGCCGGAAATGCACCGGTCGGCAGGCCCTTGAGCGCGCGGTTCGCCCTCCCCCGCAGCGCCCGCGCTTCCTCCGATCGCCCGACCTGGATGAGGCCCCAGACCCGCCCGGCCTCGATCACGGCCGCGTCGTGTCCCGGCCCGGCCAGCACATGCACCGCCGCCTGCATCGGCCCGACGTAGAAGGCGTCCAGGTCGTGAGGTTCGCCATGGACCCGACCAATGTGCGCCTCGATGAGCGCCTCTAAGGGGCTGCGCTCCAGCCCCCGTCGCGCCACCACATCCGTCAAGGCCTCCAGCACCGGATGGCCCTTCCTCGGCACGCCGGCGAAGACCCCGTCCAGCTGGTCGCGCCACCAGACATAGCGCATCTCGGCCAGCATCGGCTGGGTCACCCGCGTCGGGATGGCCATCAGTTCGGCTTCGAACGCGTAGAGCGCGATCAAGTCGGCGCGCGCACGCTCATCCGCCACGAACCGGCTGGACAGCCAGCGATCGAGGTCGGCGGCATGGACCTGGTCGTCCAGGCCACCCTCATCGAATGGGGGCGCCGCCTGGTCCAAATCAGCCGAACAGGGTCTGGTACATGGCCATGGAGGTCAGCATGGGCAGGCTGAGCAACAGGTTGGTACGGCTGCCCAGCATGGCGACGCGCGCAGCCTTGGCCTTCTTCTCGTCATCGACCACCACGATGCCGAGCGCCCGCTTCTGGTTCGGCCAGATGATGCCCCAGACGTTGAGGAACATGATGACGGCCAGCCAGACGCCGACGCCCATCAGGGTGAAGCCCTGGTCGCCCTGCACCATCCCGCCCGCAAACCCGAAGCTCAGCACCTCGGCCGCATAGGCATGACCGCGCGTGAACATGACGGCCAGACCCGCCAGCACCGTCGCCAGCGCCGACCAGCGGAACCAGAACAGGGCCTCGGGCGCGATATGTTTGCCGATGGCGGGCTTCAGCTCGGCCGGGATCGACGGCATGACCCGGATCTGGACGAAGTTGAAGTAGTACAGCAGCCCGATCCACAGGATGCCCGCGACGACGTGGACCCATCGCAGCGCCGCCTGCCAGAAGCCCAGGTCGAACCCGCCCGGCGCCACCCGCCCGAACGCGAACATCATCAAGACCGCGAGCGCCACGCTCAGCAGGATCGTCGTGCGAAAGTTCGTCAGCAGATTGGCCATGGATCAAGCCCTCCCCAGGGATTCGGAAAGAGCCAGCCTAGTCCTTCTCCCCTTGCGGGAGAAGGTGGCACGCGGAGCGTGACGGATGAGGGGTGGCTCGGTTTCGACGATGAGGTTGCCGGACGCTGTTCCAACCGTCTGCGTGACCCCTCATCCGTCAGCCTGCGGCTGCCACCTTCTCCCGCAAGGGGAGAAGGAAACCTACGGCCGCGACGCCATCCCCAGCTTCACCGGCTTGGCTTCCTCGCCGATCTCGCCGCGCTTCACGCCCCACAGCAGGATGATCGGCGCGCCGACGTAGATGGACGAATAGGTGCCCACGATGATCCCGAACATCAGGGCCAGGGAGAAGCCGCGCAGGGCCTCGCCGCCCCAGATGGCCAGCGCCGCCAGCACCATGACGGCGGTGACGCCGGTGATGATGGTCCGCGTCAGGGTCTCGTTCAGCGACAGGTCGATCA
>NZ_JBIIAY010000067.1:0-16789 GCF_044239655.1 Brevundimonas sp. | reverse complement strand
CGAGGATGAGTATGGCGGCGGCTTCATCGGCCTGCTTCGGTGGGGTCTGTATCAGCGCATGCTGGCGGCCTTGCCCGAGGGCGTCCTCCGGCTGAACCACAACCTGACGGGCCTGGAGGATCTGGGCCAGACGGTGAAACTGACCTTTGAAGGTCGCGACCCGGTCGTCGCCGACCTCGTCATCGGCGCAGACGGCATCAACTCATCTGTCCGGAAGTCGCTGTGGGGCGACGCCCCCATCCGGCGGCAGTTTCTCCATCTGGTCGGCGGTTGGCTCTACGATGAGCGCGGAGCCTCCGGCGAAGGTGTGATCTCGCACAATCGCACCACCCAGGTCAGTTATACCCCGATCCGGCATGAGGGCCGGTGGGGCTTTGAATGGTGGGTGCTGGAAGCGTTCAGGGACAGGGACCCCGTTCCGGTCGACCTCCTCGGATTCTCTCAGAAGCGCGCCGTGGAGTTCTCGCCGCTCGTCAGGGAACTGATCGACCGGACGCCGGTCGAAAACATGCAGCGATGGGAAATCCGCGATCGCCCGCCGATCAACCAATGGTCCAGGGGCCGTGCGACCCTGGTCGGCGACGCCGCCCACCCGACGTCACCCTACGCGGCCTACGGTGCCGGCATGTCGATCGAGGACGGCTATTTTCTGGCCCGGGAACTGGGCGCGATCGACATGCACGACACCCAGGCGGTCAAGGGGGCCCTGCAGGCCTACGAGGATCGGCGCAAACCCCATACGGCCTATGTGTCGCAACTGGCGTACAAGGTCGGGCGGATGTTCCACCATCTGCCCCGGCCATTCCGGCCGTTGCGGGACCTGATCTTCGACCGGACCCCTTTCCTGCAACGGATGGTCGGTGATCAGATGCCGGCACAGATCCTCAGCCAGTTGGCTGAGATCGAGGAAGGCGGACAGCCGATGGTACGTCCTCTCGGGCTCGAACCGAGGACCCTCTGATTAAAAGTCAGATGCTCTAACCAACTGAGCTAAGGACGCGCACTATCGGGTGGGCCTTCTGTTCGATCGCGGCCGCCGGGTCAAGACCGGATCAGGCGGCCACGGCCTGTTCTTCAATCTCGGACGCCGGAGTGCAGGCCTCCGCCAGGGTCCGGGCCAGCAGGACGGGGTCGATCGGCTTGGTCAGGAAGGCCTGGGCGCCGACCTCGTCCCAGGCGGCGCGGTGGACGTCCATGGCGTTGGCGGTCAGGGCGATCAGCGGCGTATCGCGGTTCATGCCTTCGCTGCGGATGCCGCGCGAGGCCTCCAGCCCGTCCATGACCGGCATCTGCATGTCCATCAGGATGGCGTCGAACACCCGGGTCTGACAGATGGCGACGGCCTCGGCCCCGTTCTCGACCAGGGTCAGCACGCAGCCGTGCGGTTCCAGCAGCAGGCTGAGGATACGGCGGTTCACCGCATGGTCGTCGGCCGCCAGCACCTGACGGCCGCGCAGGGCCCCGGCGTCGGCGACCCGGCGGGCCTTGTCCTGGGCCGGAGCCATGACGACGGCCTCGGCCGGCAGGCGCACGGTGAAGGTCGAGCCCTCGTCGACCACGCTGGTCACCGTCAGGTCACCGCCCATCATCTCGGCGAGGCGACGGCTGATGGCCAGGCCCAGGCCGGTGCCGCCATAGCGTCGCGTCGTGCCGACGTCGGCCTGCTCGAAACTGTCGAAGATGTGGGACAGGCGATCCTCGGGGATGCCACAGCCGGTGTCGGCGACGGCCAGGATCAGGGCCGCGCTCGGCGCATCCCAGGCGACGCTCACCGTCACCTCCCCTTCCCGCGTGAACTTCAGGGCATTGGACAGCAGGTTGAACAGGATCTGCTGGAAGCGCAGGGCATCGGTCACGACCCCGTCCGGCGTGTCGTCGGCGATGTCGAACCTCAGACTTACGCCGCCGGCCTCCGCCTTGGGCTCCCACAACCGTTGCAGCGAGGTCAGCCGCGCCCTCACGTCCATCGGGGCCTTCTCCAGATGCATCTTGCCCGCCTCGATCTTGGAGAAGTCGAGCACATCATTGAGCAGGCCGACGAGGACGTCGCCGGCGTCGATCAACATCATCACATGCTCGCGCTGCTCGGCGTCCAGCCGGGTCCGGCGCAACAGGTTGGCCGCCGAGATCACCGCATTCATCGGCGTGCGGATCTCGTGGCTGACGACGGCGAGGAAGTCGGACTTGGCGGCGCTGGCGGCATCGGCCTTCTGTCGGGCCTCGCGGGCCTCGGCGTTGGCGGCCTTGAGGCCAGAGGTGGTTGCCGAACTCTGGCGGACGGCGACGACCAGGTGGCTCATGTAGAGCAGGCCCCCGACCATGATCAGCAGTTCGGCCGGGCGGCGCTCCAGAATGGCCGTGGCGACGGGCAGGCCCGCGAAATACAGAGCGTGGGGTATGACCGCCGACAGCAGCAAGGCGCGCGTGTGGTGCATGTGCAGGCTGACGTGCAGCAAGCCGCCTGCGGCCTGGATCATCGCAAAGATGCGACCTTCCTCGCCGCCGTAGAACCACAGATAGCCGGTCATCCCGGAGTAGACGACGACATTGAGCGACGCCATCACGCAGCAGGCGATCTTGTAGGCCGGCGACGGTACCTGCTCCGGCGCGCGCCGCAGGTCTCGACAGAGCCACCAGTCCGCACCCTGGCTGACCAGAACGACGACGATCCAGACGGCCGGCCAGATCGACGGGGCCAGGATCCAGCCCACGAAACCGATGAAGGCGGCGAGCGCCAGCCGGGAGCCCAGCTCGCGGGCGCGCACCTGTGCGGCCATGGCGTATCCGGAAGTCGTCATGGGGCCTCGCTTCGCATCGCACTGTTGTACGAGCCAAACACCAAGGATTCGTTGCCTTGGACGGCCGATCACCGCTATGGAACGGCTCTGTCCGGGGCGCATTATCGCGAAGTTCCGGGGAAGACATCGATGATCAAAAGACTCGTTCTGGCTCTCGCCTTCGGCACCGTCGCCCTCGCCGGCTGCGATGAGCCTCGTCCTGCTCAGGAAGAGACCGCGCCGCCGCCCATGGAGGCTCCGGTTCCGCCGCCGGTCGAGACCCCGGTGCCGACCACGCCACCGCCCTCGGCGACGGACACCTCGACCCTGCCGGCCGACCAGCGGGCTTCCGAAGAGACGGTCAAGCCCGAGAGCGAGACGCTGTTCTACTGATCGCCGCCCAGCCCGGTGCCTTATGGGTGCCACGACGGGGTGGTTTCACCCGCACGCGCCGCCGAGGCCCGCGTTGACGAAGGTTCAGGATTGACCGCACGGCCCTTCCCGCAGTCCGGCCGGAACGCGATCGCTACGCGCGCTCCTCCGGCCGCTGCGATCGGCGTCGTCGCGCTGGCGCTTGTGACCCTGGCTGGACCTTCATGGGCCGACCCGAAGGCCCAGATTCGGGGTGATCTGGACGATACCCTGCGCGCGCAGCTCGTCCGTGCCGTGGGTGAGGCCGACGGCGCGCCCACCAACCGTTTCGAGGCCCGCCGACGCGCCCGCTCCGCCGTCGAGGCCGCCGAGGCCCTGCTGCGATCCGAGGGCTACTACCAGCCGACATTGGACGATGTGGTCGAGGGCGACGAGAACCCGGTCGCGATCGTCTCGGTGATCCCCGGCCGGCGCTTCCTGCTGGGACCGCCCGCCATCGAATGGATCGCACCCGAGCCGGAACGAGGTGCCGCCGCCGCGGCCGCCGCCGAGGTCGGCCTGACACCCGGCGATCCCGGCCGGGCCGTCGATGTCATCGCGGGCGAGGGCCGGATCGTCGCGGGTCTGACCCGCCGGGGCTACGCCGATGCGGCGACCCAGCCCCGCCGCGTCGTCGTCGACCACGCCGCATTTACCGTTCAGCCCACCTATCGCGTCGCTTCCGGTCCCCTGGTCCGGCTGGACGGGATCAGGCTCGAGACCGAGGGACGGACGCGTCAGAACTGGGTCGCGGGCCTCGCGCCCTGGGCCGAGGGCGACCGGTTCGATCCGGACAAGGTCGCGGAACTGGAACGCCGCCTGCTGGATACCGGCGTCTATGACACCGTCGGCGTGGCCCTGGCCCCGGCGGACCAGACCAATACGGCGGGCAACCGCCCCGTCGTCGTGACCCTGGCCGATCGGCCGAGGCGCGTGCTCGAGGCGGGCATCACCCTGTCCACGGCCCAGGCTACGGTGACGACCGGTGCCACGACCTCGGTCACCGGCGGCTCGGCCGTCGAGGCGATCTCGACCTGGTACAACCGCTTCGGCCGGGCCGACACCCTGCGCTGGCAGGCCCGGATCGCCACGATCGACAGCCGGCTCGGCGTCGACCTGTCTCTGCCGCACTGGCGCCGGCCGGCCCAGACGCTGAAACTGACCACCGCCCTGGTGAACGAGAACACCGACGCCTACAGCCGCCTCGCCGCCACCGTGTCCGCGGACCTGCAGCAGCGGATCGGCAAGACCTCCTGGATCAGCTACGGCGTCGGCCTGGACGTCGGTCAGTATGACGAGAGCCGTTTCGACCCGGTCACCCTGGCACCGATCCGCATGAACCGCGACCTGGCCATCCTGACGGGACGCGCCGGGGCCTATCTGGATCGGTCCAACGACCCTCTGAACCCGACGGCCGGCTATCGCTTCACCCTGAACGTCCAGCCGACGGCTGTGGCCGGCGACGACACGGTGTTGTTCCTGCGGACGGAAACCCAGGCGACGCTGTACCGGCCGATCATGGACCGCACCGTGCTGGCCGGGCGCATCCGGCTGGGGTCCATCCTGGGCGGGGACGAGCTGACGGTGCCGGCCGATCGCCTCTTCTATTCCGGCGGCGGCGGGTCGGTGCGCGGCTACGGCTATCAGGACGTGGGCCCGCGCCTGCCCGACAACACGCCGCGTGGCGGCATCTCCCTGTTCGAGACCTCGCTGGAGGTGCGTCGCGACATCGGCCAGAGCTTCGGCGCCGTGGCCTTCGTCGATGCCGGCGCGATCGGCTTCGACGAAGCCCCGGACCTGTCCAACATGCGCTATGCCGTCGGCGTCGGGGCCCGTTACAAGCTGCCCTTCGGCCCCGTCCGCGCCGACATCGCCTTCCCCATCAGCCCGCGCGAGGGCGATCCGACCTTTCAGGTCTATATCAGCATCGGTCAGGCATTTTGACCGACCCGACCGCGCCAGAACCTGAAACCGAGACGCCCGCCAAGGCCGAGAAGCGCCGTCGCACCCGGCTGCAACTCGCCGCCTTCATCGGCGGGATCACGGCGGCCATTCTGGCCGTGCTGGTGCTGGTCCTCGTCATCGGCGGCCGGATGTATCTGCTGTCCGATTCCGGGCGCGGCCTGGTCACCTCCTTCATCGCCGGCAAGAAGATCAGCCGCTATGGCCGCATCAACGTCGAGGGCGTCACCGGCGACCTGTTCGACGACTTCACCATCCGCCGCCTGACCATCACCGACCAGAAGGGCGTCTGGCTGGAGGCGGCCGACGTCCGCGTCGACTGGTCCTATCCCGAACTGGTCCTGCGTCGCTTCCACGCGACCGACATCAGCGCCCGCACGATCCGCCTGGTCCGCCGGCCCGAACTCGATCCCCCGGACGGCAAGCCGCCCCAGCCCATGCCCATCTCGGTCGATATCGACAAATTCGCGGCCAACGTCGAACTGCTGGAGGGCTTCTCCAGGGAATACGGCCGCTGGCGTCTGACCGGCTCGGCCGAGGTCCCGCGTTCGGGCGCCAAACAGGCGACCGTCAATGCCTACAGCCTGAACCGGCCAGGCGATTTCCTGCGCATCGACGCCACGCTCGGCGCGAAGATCGAGGACACCCGCCTGAACCTGCGGGCCAATGAGGCGCAGGGCGGGCCCATTGCCGGGGCCCTCGGCTATTCGCCGGACCAGCCCTTCACCGCCACCGCCCTGGTCAACGGCGAGATCGTGGATGCCGTGGTCCGCACCGGCACCTTCACCCCCCTGACCATCAAGGGCCACTACGGCAAGGCCGGCTCGCGAATCAGCGGCTATGCCGACTTCAGCGGCTCGGACCTGCTGGAGCCCTTCGTCGAGCGCATCGGCCGCACCGCCCGCTTCGGCTTCGCCGCCGTGCCCGATGCCAACCGCAAGAACGTCCAGGGCGTCGCCTGGCGGCTGGTGGCCGAGAACCTGACATCGAGCGCCCAGGGCCTGATCAACCTGTCCGACCGTTCGGCCCCCGACGGCATCCAGCTCGAAGTCTCGACCCCTTCGCTGAGCCGCCTGGGCAATTTCAAGCTGGCGGGCCCGGCCGCCTGGACTGGCGTCTTTACCGGCGACGCCTCGACATGGGCGCTCGACGGCCGCGTCGATCTCCAGAACACCGACCTGGTCAGCTATCGCTCCGCCCGGATCGCCGGCCCCCTGAACGTCCGCGCCGCCGCCGGTCGCTACGACATCGACACCGACGCCCAGGTCACCGGCGGCGTGACCGAAGGCATGATCGGTGCCCTGCTGGGCTCCACCCCTCGCATCAAGGCCGAGACCGCCCTGCTCAAGGACGGCGTCTTCCTGTTCGAGGCGCTGGATCTTCAGGGTCAGGCCCTGACCTTCCAGGGTTCGGGATCCCGCAACCTGCTGGGCGGCCTGGGTTTCCGGGGCAATGCGCGGATCACCGACTTCGGCAAGATCTGGCCTGGGGCCCGGGGCCAGGTCGGCGGTGTCGTCACCGCCCGCGCGCCGCCCCGGGGCATGCCCTGGGACCTGACCTTCGACGGTCGCGGCACCCGCATCGTCACGGGCCAGGCCGAGACCGACCGCCTGCTGGGCCCCACGCCGCGCCTCCAGTTCGCCGGCCTGATGCAGAACAACCGCATCGAGGTGAACTCCGCGACCGTCACCGGCGCCTCGGGCACGGCCAACGCCAAGGGCCTGATGGGCTTCGACGGATCGTTGCGGCTCGCGCTCGACTGGAATGCGCGCGGTCCGTTCGGCGTCGGCCCCGTCGCCATCGACGGTGCCATGACCGGCGAAGGGGCCTTGACCGGCACCCTGGCCCAGCCCCGCATCGACCTGACCGCCGACTTCGACAAGGTCGCGGCCGGGCCCCTGACCCTGTTGAACACCCACATGATCCTGAGCTTCCGAAAGGGCGCGGACGCCTCGGACGGCCGGATCACCCTCGCCGCCGGCTCCAACTACGGCCCCGCCACGGCCTCGGGGAACTTCTTCCTCGGAGGCCCCGCCATCCGGCTGACCGACGTCGACCTGAACGCCGGCGGCGTGGTGGCCAAGGGCGCCGTCGCCCTGTCGAACAATGTCCCCTCCAGCGCCGACCTGACCTTCAGCGCCCGGCCCGGGGCCTTCATCACCTCGGGCAGCGCCGAGGGCCGGGTGCGCCTGACGGAAGGGGCCGGGAACGACACCGCCATCCTCGACGTCACCGCCCGCAACGCCCGGCTGGCGGGCACCACCTGGACGATCCGGTCGCTGGATCTGAACGGACGCGGGACCCTGGCCCGCCTGCCCTTCACCCTGGCCATGGACGTCGGCGGCGCGACCCCGGTGCAGTTCAACGGTTCGGGCGTCTATGCCCGCGACGACGCGGGCCAGAGCGTGGCCCTGCGCGGCGGCGGCCGGGTGCGCGAGGTCGCCTTCACCACCCGCGCCCCCGCCGTTCTCGCCCTGGTCGGCGACGACCGCGTGGCCCGCTTCGACCTCGGCATCGGCGGCGGCGTCCTGCTGGGCGAGTTGCGCCAGACGCCTCAGGCCGTGGTGCTGGACGCCGATCTGTCGGCCGTCGAACTTGGCTCCATCGCCCCCGACCTGCGCGGCTCGGTCACAGGCAAGATCGCCCTGCGCGGCGCGGGGGCCAGCCTGTCCGGCTCGGCCGACATGGCCCTGGCCCAGGTCCGCAGCCTCGACGCCCCGCGGGGTCTGGCGGTGGACGGCACCGTCAGCGCCACCCTGACCGACAGCGTCCTGCGCATCCAGGCCCAGGCCCACGACGACACCGCCGTGCGCGCCAGCGCCGACCTCAGCCTGCCGGTCGAAGCCTCGGCCGCCCCGTTCCGCCTCGCCATCGTCCGCACCCGGCCCATGTCCGGCAAGATCGACCTGCATGGCCAGATCCAGCCCATCTGGGACCTGTTCCTGGGCGGCGAGCGGTCGCTGGCGGGCCAGGTCGACATCGACGCCACCATCGCCGGCACCATGGCCGCCCCGCGCATCAACGGCCGCATGGACGTGGCCCAGGGGTCCTTCCGCGACAACGCCACCGGTGTCGTCCTCAATGGCATGACCCTGGCCGGGCGGTTCGACGACACCACCGCCTTGGTCGAGACCTTCAGCGCCAACGACGGCTCCGGTGGCACGGTCTCCGGCGACGGCCGCATCGGCCTGCGCGAAGGGTCTGGCTCCAGCTTCGAGCTCAACCTCAACCGCTTCCGCATCATCGACAACGACATCGCCGAGGCTAGAGCTTCCGGCCCCATCACCGTCGTCCGCTCCGAGGGCGGCAACATCCGCCTGGCCGGTCAGATGAACATCGATGAGGCCCGGATCGAGGCCAACCCCCCCGGCTCCAACGGCGTCGTCCGCATGGACGTCATCGAGATCAACAAGCCCGGTGGCGACGAGACCGAGGACCAGCAGGTCCAGCGCCAGCGTGGGCCACAGTTCAACCTCGACATCGGCCTCCGTTCAGTCGGCGGCAATGTCCGGGTCGTGGGCCGGGGCCTGAACGTCGTGCTGGGCGTCAACGCCCAGGTCACCGGCACCATCGCCCAGCCCAACCTGACCGGCAACGCCCGCATCGTGCGCGGCGACTATGAGTTCGCCGGCAAGCGCTTCGTCTTCGACGACCGGGGCACGGTGTCCCTGTCGACCGACCCGGCCAGAATCCGCCTGAACCTGTCGGCGGTGCGCGAGGATCCGGCCCTGACCGCCACCATTCGCGTCACCGGCACCGCCGCCGCGCCCGAGATCGCCCTGACCTCGACGCCGCAACTGCCCCAGGACGAGATCCTGGCCCAGGTCCTGTTCGGCCGCTCTGCCTCCCAGCTGTCACCCTTCGAGGCGGCTCAGCTGGCAGCCGGGGTGGCGTCCCTGGCCGGCGGCGGGGGCTTCGACGTGATCGGCAACCTGCGCGAACTGGCCGGTCTTGACCGGCTGTCCTTCGGCGGCGAGGCCTCGGCCCTGACCGTCGCGGGCGGCCGCTACATCACCAACAACGTCTATCTGGAGATCATCGGCGGGGGCGAGGGCGGCGCCGCCGTCAACCTCGAATGGCAGGTCCGGCGGAACCTGACCGTCAGCTCCAAGTTCGGCGGCACCGGCGAGGCCACCCTGTCGATCCGCTGGCGACGCTCGACGCGGCCGCCGAGGGAAACGACGCGGCAGTAGCGTTCATCTGCTGCGCAGCGAGGTACGCTTCAGGACTTCGTGCGAAGTCAGGCCATTGCGGGAGGGGGAAGATGGCTTCCTCACGAGAGGGAGACGAAGAATGAATTCGTACGCCCCCTAGCACCCGACCTGCAATCGCCTGATACTTGGTCGATTCCACCCGGGACCGGCGCGAGCCGCCTCCCACAGTCTGGCGACCATGCGCGCACTGACCACCGCCTTCCTGTTCTTTGCCTACGCCTTCGTGGCGATGACGGTCGGCGCGTTCCTGTGGCGGGCGGGGCTGGGCGGGGGCGCGGGATTCGCGGCTGCGGTCGGCAGCTTCGCCCTGCTGGGGGTGATCCATCTGCTGGCCACGGGCGGCGGTCAGCGCAAGGCCCTGCGCGCCGAGATCGGACAGGTCCGCGAGGCGCACCGCCTGCTGGCCGACGCCATGGAGCAGCAGCAGAACGCCCTGGCCGAACTGGCCCAGGCCATCGAGGCGGGCGCCCTGAACACTGCCGAGGAGCTGACCGGCGAGGTGCGGATGCTGGAGACCCTGATCCAGCAGATGAGCGAATCGATCGACGAGCGGCTGAAGGTCGCCCCGATGATCGCCCCCGACAGCCCCGACGCCCGTCGCCGTCAGCAGGGCAATATCCTGCTCAAGACCGTCCACGACGCGCTGAGCGAGAACCGGGTGGACCTGTACCTCCAGCCCGTCGTCAGCCTGCCCCAGCGCCGGACCATCTTCTACGAGAGCTTCACCCGGCTGAGGGACGCCACGGACCGGGTCATGATGCCGGCCGAGTATCTGTCGATCGCCGAGGGCGAGGGCCTGGTGCCGGCCATCGACAACCTGCTGCTGTTCCGCTGCGCCCAGATCGTGCGTCGGCTGGCGCGCCAGGACAGGAAGGTCGGGGTCTTCTGCAACGTGGCCCTGTCGTCCCTGGGCGACGAGACCTTCTTCCCGCAGTTCCTGGACTTCCTCAGCGAGAACCGCGACCTGAACCAGGCCCTGATCTTCGAGCTGGGTCAGGCGACCTTCGATGCGCGGGGCGCGGTCGAGGCGCGCAACATGGCCAAGCTGGCCGACCTGGGGTTCCGGTTCTCGCTGGACAAGGTGCAGACGCTGGACCTGAACTTCTCGGACCTGCAGCGGTCGGACGTGCGGTTCATCAAGGTGGCGGCGGACCTGCTGATCGAACAGCTGCTGGATCTGGACGGGGGGGCGCCCCTGCGGTCCATGCCCGACATCCAGGCCTCGGACTTCGCCCAGCTGACACGCCGCTACGGCATCGAGGTGATCGCCGAGAAATGCGAGAACGAGCGCCAGATCATCGACATCCTGGAGCTCGACGTCTCGATGGGTCAGGGCCACCTGTTCGGGGAGCCGAGGGCCATCAAGGAGGCCGTCCTGGCCGAGACCGATCCCCCCGCCGACTTCGTCCGCTCGACCCTGCTCAGCGCGGAGCGGCGTCGGCGCTACGCCTGACACCCTTCATTCCGTCATCCTCGGGCTTGTCACGAGGATCCAGAAACACCGTCGATAGCGTGGCTCGCGGCCGTCACCGGGAGTCTGGATCCTGGGCACAGGGCCCAGGATGACGGTGGGTTGAGGGTTGGAGACGTTCAATGAACGATCCGCCACAGACAGCCACAAAGCAAAAAGGCCGCCCCGGGGGGCGGCCTCTTCGATATCAGCGCGACGCCCGAATCAGGCGGCGGCGAGTTCGGCGATCTTGGCCTTGACCTGGCGCTTGATCTTCTGGGCGGTGGGCGAGAGCTGCTCGTCGCCGGCCTTGACGATGAAGGCGTCCAGGCCACCCTTGTAGTCCAGGGTGCGCAGGGCGGCGTTGGAGATACGCAGGGTGTAGGACTGGCCCAGGGCCTCCGACGCCAGCTTGACCTTCTTCAGCGACGGCAGGAACCGGCGCTTGGTCTTCACATTCGAGTGGCTCACGCTGTGGCCGACCATCGGGCCGATACCGGTGAGTTCGCAACGACGCGACATCGCGTAATCCTTGAAAGCGGGCCTTCGCGAGCGTCGCGCCGGCATGAAACGGGAAGCGCGCAAGAGTTGCCCCTTGCGCGAGAGGGGGCCGTATAGAGGAACCGGAGCCGCCGCGTCAAGGCTTTGCAGGCACCCGCAGCCATTCAGCGCCGGTTCAAATCCCGCCATATAGTCGTGTCAGCGTCCAAGTCTGTGACTACAAGGGCTGTATGATGACCTTCACCGCGCTCGCTCTCCGTCTGGTCGCCGTGGCGGCCCCTGCCCTGGCCTTGGGGGCCCTGCTGGCCGCACCGGCGAGCCTGGCCCAGTCGGGCGGGGCCGACACCGTCCTGCCCGGCTATTGGGAATACACGACCTCGGCCGTAGGCATCCGCGACACCGAACAGAAATGCGTGCGTCCGTCCGAGATCAACCGCTTCGTCGGCGGGCTGTCGACGCGGCGGTGGCGCTGCACCTATCCGGTGCGCCAGTTCGCCGGCGGCAATGCCCGATTCGAGGGGACCTGCACCGATCGCAAGGGTCGCCGGGTCAATGTGCGGCTGAGCGGCACCTATCGTACCGAGAGCTTCCGCTTCAGCGGCGGGGCCCAGCTGGCGCGCGGCACCCCCTATCTGCCGGCCAGCATCACGGCGCGGCGGATCGCGGCGGTGTGTCCGGCCAACGCCGAGTATTTCTGAGGGCGTCACCCGGATGCGGCCATGAGCCGGTGGAGGGCTCTCGTGACATCGTCGACCGTTTCAACCGTTTCAACCGTTTCAACCGTTTGGGCTTGCTGGGCGAGGCGGGCACGGACCGGCTGCATTTCGCGTTCCAGGGCCTCGAAATTGCGGTCGATCTCGGCCAGGTCCGCCTCGAGCGCCAGGCGAATGCGCCGCCAGCGCAAGGCCCCGTTCGCATCGCCGCGCAGAACGGCGCGCTTCATCCGCTGGTCGGCGACCTCGATCATCAGAGGGTGATCGACCTGATCGAGATCGCCGTCGATCGCCATATCCAGCGCGGCCCCCTCGTCGTCAGGATGGAGCTCGACCGCCGGCGCCCAGGGCCGGTCCGCGCGCCGCCAGCCCTCGGCGCGGGCGCGTTCATACAGGGCCGTCAGCCCGACGCCGTGGCGACGCCGACAGTCGGCGGCGGACAGTCCCGCCACATAATCCTCGCGCACCCGCGCCCAGACAGCCTCCGGTGCCGCCGGCCGTCCACCGCCCCGGCCGCGCGACGTCTCGCCCAACTCATCCTCAGATCGGTCCACGACCCCCTCCTCACGCTCATCATCCACAGAGGCGTCGAGGGTGACACAGGATCGAACCTGGGCGCGTTCGAGGGGGTGTCGAACGTCGCAATCCCTTTGTTTCATTGGGATTGGACGGTCGAGGTTTGAAACCTGGGGCCGTTGGACAAGCCGGGATCCGTGGAGAAATGGGCCGGAAGCGGAGGGTGGGGAGTTGTGCCGTTAGGGAAAGCGAATGCTGGAGTCGGCGGCTCCCGGTGCCTTCGGGGATCCTGGCTCTAGATGAACAGGTGGTCGTCCGCTGGTCGCGCCGTCGATCGAAGCAGGCGCTCCACCCTCATGAACAGCTGCTTGTCCTTGAAGGGCTTCGCCAGGAAGTCTATCGCGCCCAGCTTGATCGCTTCCTGAACGTCGCTGGCCTGATAGCGAGCGGTCAGCACCATTACGGGCAAGGTCAGGATACACCCTGTGGCCTTGAGGTGCTGGAGGACGCCGAACCCATCCAGGCGAGGCATGTTTATATCAAGGATCATGGCGTGGGGGTGAGTATCCGGGATGCGCTTGAGGGCTTCATGACCGTCCCGCGCCGTCACGACCTCGTAACCGGCGAGGTCAAGCCGTGTGACCAGAAGCTCCAGGATCATGGGGTCGTCATCGACCACGAGGATACGTGATTTTGCCACTACGCGGTCACTGAGGCGGCTGTCGAGGCTGGGTCGCGTGATATGCGAAGGCTGGACGCAATCGCACCGAACAGTTCGGCCAGCACGATCGGCTTTGCCACCAGGCCGTCGAAATCGTTCAAGCCGTCCTTGTCGATGTGTATGTCCGCCGAGAAGCCGAGAATGGGCACGAACTGGTTGGGGCCTGACTGGTTCCTGATCGCCCGAGCGGCTTCTTCGCCGGTCATTTCAGGCATCCGAACGTCCATGAGGATGACGTCGAAGGGCAGTTCACCAGCCATTGAAATCGCCTCGGGTCCGCTCGCGGCCTCGAACACCTCCACACCCAGCCGGCCAACGAGCGTCGATACGATCTCGCGATTGCTCGAGTTGTCATCGACCACCAACAGCCTGAGGCCGTCGAGATCGAGCGCCTCGTCCGATGCCGCAGCGACGGGGTTTGGGGATTCAATCGCGGCAGGGGCGGACACCGTGAAAGAGAATGTCGAGCCGAAGCCGGGACGTGATGTGACCCAGATTTTACCACCCATGGCCTCCGAAAGGCCCTTGGAGATCGCGAGGCCCAGACCCGTGCCGCCATGTCTGCGCGTCGTGGATGTGTCCACCTGCGAAAAGCGCTGGAAAAGGCCGCTACATTGCCCTTCATCCATCCCGGGTCCGGTGTCGCGAACGGAGACAGCGAGAGCGTCGTGCGCCGCGTCATGACTCACGATGAGGCGAACAGAGCCTGCGTCCGTGAACTTGATCGCGTTCCCCACGAGGTTGAGCAGGATTTGACGCAGCCGGTGAGGGTCGAGCTCGGTCCGTGCCGGGAAATCGCCTGACTGCTCAAAATCGAGCGCGATTCCCTTCTCGTGAGCGAGTGGCGCGAACATCAAAAGCGCTTCGTGGCAGACTTCGAGAGGATCGCAGGCTTCAGCCCGCAACTCATACTGGCCGGCCTCGAGCTTGGAGAAGTCGAGCACGTCGTTGACGATGGACAGGAGCGACCGGCCGGCTCCGGCGATCCGCCCGAGGTGAACCCGGGCATCCTCTGGAATGTCGTCGCGATCTGTCAGCAGGGACGAAAAGCCGAGGATCGCGGTGAGTGGCGTTCTGATTTCGTGGCTCATGTTGGCGACGAAATCGGACTTGATCCGGGACGCTTCCTCCGCCGTCGCGCGCGCTGCGATCAGGTCGGCCTCCAGGGCCTTCTGCGCCGTCACGTCCCGCATGACGTCGGTTACGGCGCTCGGCTTCCCCGTGACTGGGTCGAAGGCCAATCTGGGGCGAGACTGGATCCAGATGACGGTTCCATCCTTTCGAACATGTCGATGTTCGATCTGGGTGACCCCAGGGCTGCGCAAGGCCAGGCCAATCTCCTGCTCGACACGCTCCCGATCCTCCGGGTGGACGAAATCTAGCGCAAGCATGCCGACAACTTCGTCCTCGGTGTAGCCGGTGACTGTCTTGACCGCAGGAGAGACATAGCGGAACCGCCCGTCCAGACCGCACGCGGTGACGATGTCCGTGGCATTGGCGGCAAGGAGGCGAAAGCGTTCCTCGCTTTCCCTGAGACGCTGATCCGCAGCATGCCTGTCGGTAACGTCCTGAAAAACGCCGAACAGCGCCACCGTCCGTCCCGTCTCATCCTGCTCGGTGGTCGCGCTGGCGTCGACCAGCCTTTCTCCGCGGCCGGGAGGCTGTAGCCTTAGCCGAAACTCATACCCCTCGCCGGTCGCAATCGCCTGATCCACCAACCCCGCAAGCACGGGGACGTCATCAGGATGATAGAAGGCCAGGGCGTTTTGGTAGCTGGGGTCCATCTCGCCCGGCTGAAAGCCGTGGATGCGGTAGACCTCGTCGGACCAGGTGACCTTGCCCGAGAGAACGTCGTAGCGCCAATGGCCCACACCGGCCATCTGTTCAGCCAGGTTGAGCAAGACGAGCCGTTCTTCCTGGATCCTTTGCGCAGAGAGCTGATCCAGCATGCTGCCGGCCACTGCGGCGAGATGGTGAAGCGATTGCAGTTCCGAAGGCGTCAGGGCGAACCTCGGCTTTGAGTCCATGACGCCCAGGGCACCGACAGGTTCGCCCTCACCGTTGCTGATCGTGACGCCGGCGAAAAATCTGAGGAACGGTTCTCCGACAACCATCGGGTGGTTTTTCAGGATCGGGTGAGATTGAGCGTCTTCGACAGCCAGATAGGCACCCGGCCCCATGCCTACGAGCATATCGCTGACGCTACCCTCCCGGGGCCGTGACCGCTCTCCCGACCCCGTCGCAGAGAGAAATACCGCAAGGTCATCATGCACAACGGAGACAAGGGCGAACGGAACGTCGAACTGACTGCAGAGCAATGCTGTCAAATGATCGAACGGCGTTTTGAGCCCAAGGCTAACGTCTCGATCCACCGCATCCGCCCCGTTCTTGTTCTGGGGACCATGAAATCAGGTTCGGAAGAATTATTGGTTAGCGTCGTCCGGCGGGTTGGGTGCGATGGTCCGTCTTTTGGGTGAGGCCGATCAAATGCATCAGTTCGGGAAACCGCACCCTGCGACCGATCGGCCAAGAAAAAAGGCCCGGTGTTTCCACCGGGCCTTTCTGCATTCGGCGATCCGGGAGGGATCAGGCGGCTTCGGCCTCGGCGTCTTCCTCGACGGCGACGGGGGCGTTGGCCTTCTTGGCGCTGAGGGACTTGGCCAGCAGCTGGACGGCGGCGTCCTTGTCGATGCGGTTGGCGGCGGCGACTTCGCGGGCCATCCGGTCCAGGGCCGATTCATAGAGCTGGCGCTCGGAATAGGACTGTTCCGGCTGCGAATCCGCGCGGTGCAGGTCGCGGACCACCTCGGCGATCGAGATCAGGTCGCCCGAGTTGATCTTGGCTTCGTATTCCTGGGCGCGACGCGACCACATGGTGCGCTTGATGCGGGCGCGGCCCTTCAGCGTGGTCAGGGCCTTGGTCACGACGTCGTCGGAGGCCAGCGAACGCAGGCCGGCGGTCTTGGCCTTTTTCGTGGGGACGCGCAGGGTCATCTTCTCGTGGTCGAAGGTCACGACATAGACTTCCAGCGACATGCCGGCGACTTCCTGGGTCTCGACCGCAGCGACCTTGCCGACGCCGTGCGCCGGATAGACGACCGCGTCGCCAACCTTGAATTCCAGAACGCTCTTGGTGGTCATGTCATTCCTTTCCCGGACGCAGGGGCCGAAGACACGAAGGCGCATGACGCAGACAGGTTCTCGTCCGCCAGCGAAGCTGTCGGAGGAAACGTGCAGGCGTCAAATGCGGAAACGGATCACCCAACCTCTGGCCGATCCCGTCTTCATGGACGGGATTCTGTCGCAAACTCGGGCGGAGCACGAAAACATGCGGCCGCCCAATCCAATGATTGAGAACCTATCACAAAACTGGGGATTTTCAAAGCGGGACGTCGGGTAAGGCCCGCGACGGCGCATTGTGGCGGCTTTGCGGCAGGCGATCAGGAGCCCTTGCCCGGGTTCGGGCTGAAGTGGGTCTCGAACTTGTTCTCGACGCGCTCCCAGTCCTCGCGGTCGGCGGGGGG
>NZ_JBIIAY010000066.1:0-16951 GCF_044239655.1 Brevundimonas sp. | reverse complement strand
CCGCACCGACCGCCCCGCCGACAAGGCCGCCTGCTATGCCGAGGTCGAGGGTGAAATCCTGGCCGTGCTGGAGGCGGAGCCGAACCGTGTGGCACGCATGGCCACGGTCGCCTCGATGCTGGCCGACGCCTTCGACAGTTATTTCTGGACCGGCTTCTACGTCGTCGATCCGGACAAGACCGACGAACTGGTCGTCGGCCCGTATCAGGGCACCCTGGGCTGTCTGCGTATCCCGTTCGGCCGGGGCGTCTGCGGGGCGGCGGCGGCCACCGGCCAGACCCAGCTGGTCGAGGACGTCCACGCCTTCCCCGGCCACATCGCCTGCGACAGCCGCTCGGCGTCCGAAATCGTGGTGCCGGTGTTCGGGCCGGATGGCGTTCTGATCGCCGTGTTCGACGTGGACGCCACGGAAAAGGCGGCGTTCGATGGCGTGGATCAGGCGGCGCTGGAACGGCTGCTTTCCAAGGTCTTCGGCGCCGCCTAGACAGGGGTGTGACTCCCACTCCGACGCCATCGCCCAAAATCCCCGCCTGGGTCTGCGCGCCCGGCGTGCTGAAGGTTCCGTTCCTGGCCGAGTTCCTGCCGGAGTACGACCTGCGCGCTCTGCCCGGCCCCGACATCCGGGCCGTCATCGGCTGGGGGATGAAGCCGACGGCGGCGGCGGGGCGGAAGTATGCGGCGAAGCGCGGCCTGCCCTATGTTGCGCTGGAGGACGGGTTTCTGCGCTCGGTCGGGCTCGGCGAGGCGGGCGCGACCTCGCTGAGCGTCATCGCGGACGACCTCGGCGTCTACTATGACGCGCACCGTCACTCGCGGATGGAAGACCTGATCCGCACCGCGCCCGACTGGTGCGACGCGGCCATGACCGGCCGCGCGCGCGGGCTGATCGATCGCATTGTGGCGTCGGGCGTGTCCAAGACGAACATGGGCGGGCCTCTGGATCCTGCGATCCTGAAGCCCGGGCGGCGGGTGCTGGTGGTGGACCAGACCCTGGGCGACGCCTCTATCGCCTATGGCCTGGCCTCGCCCCAGGCGTTCGCCGAGATGATCGCAGCGGCCCGGCGCGACGAGCCTGATGCGCAACTGATCGTCAAACGGCACCCGGCCGTCGCCGCCGGGCGCAAACAGGGCTGTATCGCCGCGGCCGACCGGGCCGGCGTTACCCTGATCGACACGGACGTTCGACCTGCCGACCTGCTGGCGGTGGTGGACGCCGTCTATGTCGTCACTTCGGCTCTGGGATTCGAGGCCCTGCTGCGGGGGCTGCCCGTCCGCTGCTTTGGAGCGCCCTTCTATTCGGGGTGGGGCGCGACGGCTGACGCAGTCGAGACCGGCCGTCGGGGCGGACCCCGCTCGGTGGAGGCGATCGCCGCTGCCGCGCTTATCGTGGGCACCCGCTACGTCGATCCGGTCACCGGTCGGCGGTGCGAGGCGGAACAGGCACTGGAGCGGTTGATCGCGCTACGGAACCGCGCAGACCGGCTGTCTGGCGTCTGGGCCGCCGCCGGGTTCGCCCCGGCCAAGCGCCCGCCGATCCGCCGCCTGTTGAACTCGCCCAAGGGTTCGGTGCGCTATCACTGGTTCGCCCGCAACGCCGCGAAACAGGCGGAAGAGCAGAATGGTCGCCTGATCTGGTGGGCGGGCAAGGAGAGCGATCCGATCCGCGCTGCTGCCGCCGCGACCACCGCGCCCAAGGTGCGGATGGAGGACGGCTTCATCCGCTCGCGCGGCCTGGGGTCGGATTTCCATGGCGCCCTGTCCGTCGCCCTGGACGACCAGGGGGTCTATTACGACGCGCACCGGCCCAGCCGCCTCGAAAGCCTGATCCAGGCCGGTGGGCTGGACGACAAGGCGCTGGCCCGCGCCGCAGCCTTGCGCGCCCGCATCGTCGAGGCGGGCCTGTCGAAATACAACATCCGGGGCGAGGCACCGGCCGGCTGGCCTTCCGACAGGGAGCGCGTGCTCGTCGTCGGCCAGGTCGAGAACGACAAGTCGATCGCGCTGGGCTGCACCGACATCCGCACCAACTCCGGCCTGGTCGAGGCGGCGCGGCGGGACTTCCCCGACGCCTTCCTGATCTACCGCAACCACCCGGATGTCATGGCCGGCAACCGGCCCGGCCTGCTGGAGGCCCACGCGCTGGACGCCGTGGACGCCGTCGCCGACGACCTCGACATCATCGACTGCCTGAACGCCTGCGACCGGCTGGTCACCCTGACCTCCCTGTCGGGGTTCGAGGCCCTGATGCGCGGCAAGGCGGTGACCACCTATGGCCGGCCCTTCTATGCCGGCTGGGGCCTGACCGACGACCGGACCGGCCCCTTCCCGAGACGCACGACCCGCGCCGGCCTCGACGCCCTGATCCACGCCGCCCTGATCGACTATCCGATCTATGTCAGCCCCTCCGGCTGGCCCTGCGAGGCGGAGGATCTGGTCGAGGCCCTGATCGCCGCGAGGGACCATCCGGTCCCGCCCGGACCTCGTGGCGTCATCCCCCGCTGGTGGCGTGGGATCATGGCGTCTCTCGACCGGACGCCGCCGCCGTCCTATTGAAGCCTTAGAAAAGCATCAGGTCGCTCTGCGCGCGCCTGGAACTCACGGACCGACGTCCCTCAAGCAGTGAGGCGCCGCGCGCCGAACGATAGGGACCACGAAGTGCAAGCGTCAGTCATCGCCGCCACCGGCCTGTTCACCCCCGAACAGTCGATCTCCAACGAGGAACTGGTCGAGGCCTACAACGCCTGGGCCGAGCAGTGGAACATCGACCACGCGCTCCAGATCGCCGAAGGTGACGTCGCCGCCCTGACCCCGTCCTCGGTCGCGTTTATCGAGAAGGCCTCGGGCATCAAGTCACGCTATGTGTTGGACAAGGCGGGCATCGTCGATCCGAAGCGGATGGCCCCGAATATCCCCGAGCGCGGCAACGAAGAGCTGTCGATCATGGCCGAGATGGCCGTCGCCGCTGCCCGTCAGGCCATCGCCGCCTGGGGTAAGCCGGTCAGCGAGATCGGCGCGGTCCTGTGCGCCGCCTCCAACATGCCGCGTCCCTATCCGGCCCTGGCGGTCGAGGTGCAACAGGCACTCGGCATCGACGGCTTCGGCTTCGACATGAACGTCGCCTGTTCCTCGGCGACCTTCGGGATCAAGACCGCCGCCGACTTCATCGGTTCGGGCTCGGTCAAGGCCGTGCTGATGGTCAACCCCGAGGTCTGCTCGGCCCACCTGAACTTCAAGGACCGCGACAGCCACTTCATCTTCGGCGACGTCGCCACCGCCGTGATCGTCGAGGCGGCGGATCAGGCAGGGCCGGGCGGTTGGGACATCCTCGGCACCAGGCTCAAGACCGTCTTCTCCAACAATATCCGCAACAATTTCGGCTTCCTGAACAACGCCGCCCCCGAGGGCATCGGCGCGCCCGACAAGTTGTTCATCCAGCAGGGCCGCAAGGTCTTCAAGGATGTGGTGCCGCTGGTCTCCGACATGATCGTCGAGCACGCCGGCGAGCTCGGACTCGATCCGCACGGGCTCAAGCGGCTGTGGCTGCACCAGGCCAACATCAACATGAACGACTTCATCGGGCGGAAGGTTCTGGGTCGCGACCCGAGGCCGGAAGAGAACGTCATCATCCTGGACGAGTACGCCAACACCTCATCCGCCGGATCCATCATCGCCTTCCACCTGCGCCACGATGGGTTCGAGCCCGGCGACACCGGCCTGATCTGCTCGTTCGGCGCGGGCTATTCAGCGGGTACGGTGTTCGTGCGAAAGCGCGCCTGACATCACTTCGGCCTCCTCGGATAGAGCGCTTCGATCAGATCGAGGCGGTCCGCGAAGGGGACGGGCTTGACCACGGGGCCGTCGTTGGTGAACTCCAGAAGCTGATCGGGTGAGGAGCCGAGGTCGGGCCAGCGGACGGGAGCGCTTCCGCTGTTGGGATCGCCGGCCTTGGCGAAGTCGGTCCAATAGCCGGCCATGGCGTCGGCGACGCGCTGGTCGCGGGCGTCGGTGGGCCAGGGGGAGGCGTTCAGGGTGTCGAACACATACTGGCGTTCCGAGGCGTGGGGCGCGCCGCCATGGGGCATGGTCATGCCGTTCGAGACGACATCGAACCGATAGAGCCAGGTCGGGTGGCCCTGGCCGGCGTGCAGTCGGGCCAGGCGCCGCGCCGGCTCATTGAACACCAGGTCGCTGACGATATGGTCGTCATAGGCGGCCTGATCGCCATAGGCGGCGAGCAGGGCGGCCTTCTGATCGGGCGTCTGGGCGTCGAGACGGTCGCGGTAAGGCGGCACATAGGACAGGTTCGCTCGCCAGAACTCCGCCGAGTTGGTTCCGATGATCAGGGGCACGGGTGCCTGGGAGCCGTTGGCGAAGGCGGTTTCGACGTCGGTGGTGAGGATGATGCCGTCGGTGAGGATCAGGTCACCGTCATAGAAGCTGGGCGAGGGGGTCAGCAGGCGTTCGGCGGGAACGGCGCGCAGGGCCTCGGCCGTGGGTGTAATCCCGGCGTCATGGGCCCAGGCCGCGCCGCGCGCGCGGGTAGGCCGCAGAGGGCCGCCCGGCACCTCGATCAGGGGCGCGCCCTGCTGTCGGCCCAGGCCCGATTCGACCACGGCGCGCGCGAACAGACCCCGCGCGCGTTCGGCGATCATCAGTTGGGTCACCGCCACGCCGCCGGCCGACTCGCCGAAGATCGTGACCTTGGCCGGATCGCCTCCAAAAGACGTGATGTTGTCCCGCACCCATTCCAGGGCGGCGATCATGTCCATCACGCCGTAGTTGCCCGCCGGTTCGCCCGCTGGTCGCTCGGCGGCGAGGGCGGGATGGTCGAAGAAGCCCAGTCGGCCGAGGCGATAGTTCAAGGTGACGACGACCACGCCGCGTCGCGCGAGGTTCGCCCCGTCATAGAGCGCCGCCGTGCCCGAGCCGTTGACGTAACCGCCGCCGTGAATCCAGACCATGACGGGCAGGGGGTCGCTGCGACCCTGGGGGGCCCAGACATTCAGGGTCAGGCAGTCCTCGCTCATCGGCAAGGGGCCGACGCCGTTGTCGCCATTGGCGGGCGGCTGAATGCAGATGGCACCGACCGATCCTGCATCGCGCGGCCCGGACCAGGGCTCGGGGGCCTGAGGCGGACGCCAGCGCAAGAGGCCGACGGGCGGCACGGCATAGCGAATGCCCCTGAAGCTTTCGACACCGCCGGCTTCACGCCCGACCAGAACGCCCTGCCGGGTCCGGGCCGTCGGGTCGGATGAGGCAGGCGGGGTCGTCATCAGGAGCGCGGCACCGAGAAAGGAAGCGATGATCATGATCTGTCTCTAGACGCGATGATGGACTTCGCCCAAATCCCATCTGTGTACGATCGACGACAATCCGTTGAACCATTCACGGGCTTGAGCGTTAGTGGGCGCGTTCGGCGGGGATGGCATTGAAAGAACTAGTCAAATCGAGCGATCTCGCGATCGATCTGGCAACGGCGTTCGATGCGTCGCCGAATCCCTATGTGCTGCTGTACCCGGACCTGCGCGTCGCGGGGATGAACCAGGCCTATCTGGACGTCACCCACAGCCGGCGCGAGGACATCCTCGGCCAGCCGCTGTTCGGTGCCTTCGATTCTGGACCTGGCAAAGAAGCACCGGAGAATGTGCGCCAGGTCCGCACCTCGATGGAAAAGGCCATCTCGACCCGGCGGCCTGACCACCTGGCCGTCGTCAAATTTTCCATTCCGCGCGATCTACCCGAGGGCGGCCGCGTCTTCGAGGACCGGTTCTGGAGCGCGACCCACACGCCGGTCCTGAACAAGGATGGCGAGGTCGTGATGCTGCTTCAGCATACGACAGACATCACCGAACTGGAGCGGCTGCGGAAGCTGTCGGCGACGGACAGCGGTGGGGCCATCAGCGCTCTCGACGCCATGATCGGCGGCGGTTTGCTGGCACGGGCGCAGCACGTCCAGGAGGATAATCGGCGTCTGGCGACCGAGCGTAACCGGCTGACCGACATGTTCATGCAGGCCCCGGGGTTCATCGCCGTCCTGTCCGGGCCTGATCATCGCTTCGAGCTGTTCAACGAGGCCTATCGGCGCCTGACCGACCACCGCGAACTGGCCGGCAAGACGGTGGCGCAGGCTCTGCCCGAGGTGGTTCCGCAGGGCTATATCGACATGCTGGACACCGTGTTCGAAACCGGTGAGCCGGTCGAGGGTCGGGGCAGCCTGTTGCGCCTTCAGGCGGTGCCTGGCGGTCCCTTCGAGGACGCCTATGTCGATTTCATCTATCAGCCGATCCGGGAGGACGGCGGGAAGATTGTGGGAATCTTCGTCCAGGGCCATGACGTCACCGACAACGTCCTGGCCACCCAGCGCCAGAAGCTGATGATCGACGAGCTGAACCACCGGGTGAAGAACACCCTGGCCACCGTCCAGTCGATCGCCATGCAGACGGCACGATCGCACACCGATCCGCGTGCCTTCGCCGAGTCGTTCCAGGCCCGGCTGCTGTCGCTGTCGCATACCCACGACCTGTTGACCCGCAGCCACTGGGAGGGTGCCGACCTGCGCGACATCCTGCGGCACGAGACCGAGGCGCACGAGACGCACCGGATATCGGCCAACGGACCGCCGGTGCCGCTGGGCCCGGCCTTCGCCCTGTCGCTGGGCATGATTTTTCACGAGCTGGCGACTAATGCGGCCAAATACGGTGCCCTGTCCGCACCGGGCGGACGGGTGCTGGTCGACTGGTCGATCGCCGATCAGACCGATCGGCGCCTCATCATCGAATGGCGCGAGACCGGCGGTCCGACCGTAGCCGTGCCCGAGCGCCGGGGTTTCGGCACACGCATGATCGAGCGCAATGTGCGCCATGATCTGGCGGGAGAGGTCGATCTCCGCTACCTCGACAGCGGCCTCAACGCCCGCATCACTGTTCCGCTGGATCGCGCCGTCCCATGACCCACCCTTTGAATGGCCGCCGCATCCTGATCGTCGAGGACGAGAGTCTGGTGGCCATGCTGCTGGAAACCATCCTGGAGGACATGGGCTGCACTCCGGTCGGGCCGATCGCGAGCGTGGCAGAGGCCCTGAGCCTGCTGGCCGATCCCGGGCTCGAGGGGATCGATGCGGCCCTGCTGGACGTCAATGTCGCGGGCCATGAGGTGTTTCCGGTCGCCGAGGCGCTGAGCGCGCGCGGAACGCCCTTCGTGTTCTCGACGGGCTATGGCCAGGGCGGACTGCCCGACCGCTGGCGCGACCACCCGACGATCCAGAAGCCCTTCACCGAGGCGGCCGTGCAGCAAGCGCTTATGGACGCGGTCGGGGTGGCGAACGTCTAACGACGAACGTCCTTCAGGACGGCACGGGCTGCGTTGTGCCCGGGTGCGCCGGTGACCCCGCCGCCGGGATGACTGCCTGATCCGCAGAGGTAGAGACCCGGGACCGGCATCCGGTGATCCGCATGACCCAGCACAGGGCGGGCGCTGAACAGTTGGTCCAGGGTCAGGCGTCCGTGGAAGATGTCGCCGCCGACCAGTCCGAAGCGCCGCTCCAGATCGCGCGGCCCAAGGGCCAGCCGGCCGATCACCGAGGCCTTGAAGCCGGGCGCGGCCCTGTCGACGGTCTCGATCATCAGGTCGGCCACGGTGTCGCGATGGGCGTCGTCCAGATCGGGTGCGACATGCTGGCAGAACAGGCTGGCGACATGCGCACCGGGCGGGGCGAGGCTCTCGTCCAGGGTCGAGGGGATCAGCATCTCCACGATCGGCTCGCTCGACCAGCCGTTCAGCCGCGCCTGGGCGTGGGCCCGGTCCATATAGGCGAGGCTGGGAGCGAGGATGATCCCGGCGGTCAGGTGGTCGCCTCCGCCAGGCAGGGCGGTGAAGTCGGGCAGTTCGCTGAGCGCGACGTTCATGCGGAAGGTGCCGGAACCCGAGGCATAGCGGCTCATCCGCTCGGTGAAGTCGGCCGGGACGACCGCCGGATCGACCAAGCGGTCGAACAGCAGGCGCGGATGCAGGTTCGAGACGACGGCGCGCGCGCGGATGACGTCGCCGGCCTCTGTGACCGCCCCGACGGCGCGGCCTTTGTCGGTCAGGACGGAGGCGACGGCGGTGTCGAGGCGGATATCGACCCCCTGTTCGACACAGGCCGCCGCCATCGCCTGGGTGATCGCGCCCATGCCGCCGATCGCATGACCCCAGACGCCCTTTCGACCGTTCACCTCGCCGAAGACGTGGTGCAGCAGGACATAGGCCGAGCCGGGCGTATAGGGGCTGGCATAGTTGCCGACCACGCTGTCGAAGCCAAACAGGGCCTTGATCGGATCGCTCTCGAACCAGCCGTCCAGCCAGTCGCCGGCCGACTTGGCGAACAGGTCCAGCACGTCGCGCCGCGCCGTCAGGTCCTGCCCGCCCAGCCGCCGGGCCACCGACGCCGACTTCAGCATCTCGGGGATCGCGGCCAGCCAGCCGCCCAGGCCCTGAGAACCGGGCGGCAAGTTGGGCGGGATTTCGAGAACCAGGGCGCGCAGCACGGCCGCCACGGCCTCCAGCCGCGCCTCGTACTCGGGCAGTCGCTCGGCGTCGCGGACCGAGAACTTGGCCACCTCTCCCGCCGTCCGGCCCTCTCCAGCGGCCAGATAGCGACCGTCCGGCAGCGGCAGGAAGTTCGACATCCGACGCTCGACGACCTTCAGTCCGTGCCTGGCTAGTTCCAGGTCGGCGATGATCTTCGGGTTCAGCAGGCTGACGGTATAGCTGGCGGTGGAGTTGCGGAAACCGTGATGGAACTCCTCCGTCACCGCCGCCCCGCCGACGACGCCGCGCCGCTCCAGCACCGTGACCTTCAGCCCCGCCCGCGCCAGATAGAAGGCGCAGACCAGGCCGTTGTGCCCCCCGCCCAGGATGACGATGTCGGTGCTATTTCTCGCCATAGGGTCCCCCGGTTCAGGACGGCCACTGCAGGGGGGCCGTCTTCAAAGCGGCCAGCCCCGCCGACCCCGTGCAGAAGCATGTCGTGCGCAACTGTCGGACCAAGGTCTCGAAATGCTCGACCACCGCCTCGGTCGAGACCGTCGCCGCTTCCAGCACGCCCGCGGCCTGACCCACGATGTCGGCGCCCAGGCGGATGGCCTTGGCGGCGTCGAGGCCGTTGCGGACGCCGCCGGAGCCGATGATGACGGCGTCGGGGCATGCGGCGCGGACCTCGGCGATGGCGCGGGCGGTGGGGATGCCCCAATCGGCGAAAGCGAGGGCGTGGGCCTTGTCGGACGGTGCGGTCGCGCGCTCGCCCTCGATCAGGCCCCAGTTGGCGCCGCCGGCCCCCGCGACGTCGATGGCAGCGACGCCCATGTCGACCAGGCGTCGGGCGGTGGCGGCCGAAATGCCGGCACCGGTCTCCTTGACCACGACAGGCGTGTCCAGACCGTCGATCAGGGCGGCGAGCGCCGCACCGACACCGCGCCAGTCTCGATCACCCTCGGGCTGGCAGGCTTCCTGGAGCGGGTTCAGGTGGACGATCAGCGCGTCGGAACCGATCATATCGATGGCGCGTCTGGCTTCGTCGAGACCGAAGCCCCGCGTCAACTGGGCTGCACCGATGTTGGCCAGAAGGGGGATGCCGGGAGCGCGGCGGCGCAGGGATGGGTTGAGGCCGGCGGCCCCGCCGTTCTCGATCGCGCTGCGTTGCGAACCGACGGCCAGCGCGATGCCGAGGTGCTGGGCGGCCTCGGCCAGCCGGGCGTTGATCGCCTCGGCGCGGGAGGGACCGCCGGTCATGGAACTGATCAGCAGGGGTGCCTTCAGCCGATGGCCCAGAAAGTCGGCGCTCAGGTCGATCGCGGCGTGATCGAGATCGGGCAGGGCCTCATGGACGAAGCGGATGGCGTCGAAGCCTGCGTCGCTCGCGTGACGGCCCCGCCCGGACAGGACGACGTCCAGATGCTGGTCCTTGCGATGGGTGGTGGCGTCGTCGCTCATCCGATGACCCTAGCGACCTGTGGTCACGGTTGGAACGGGGCGCGACGGCGCGTAGTGTCGCGAACATGATCGCCCTCTGGTTCACCCTGATCGTCGTGGCCGTCTTCTTCTTCATGGAGGGGGCGGCGTGGTGGACGCATCGCTATGTCATGCACGGCTGGGGCTGGGGCTGGCATCGCGATCACCATGAACCGCACGACAAGGCCTGGGAGAAGAACGATCTCTATGCCGTCGTCGGCTGCGTGCTCGGGATGGGGCTGTTCTTTGTGGCCATGTTCACGGGATCCTGGCCGGTGCGGGCGGTGGCGACGGGGGTGACGCTGTACGGGGCCGTCTATCTGTTCGTTCATGACGGGCTGGTGCATCAGCGGTGGCCGTTTCACTGGATGCCGGCGAACGGTTACGCGCGGCGGCTGGTCCAGGCGCACAAGCTGCATCATGCGGTCCAGACGCGCGAAGGTGCGGTGTCTTTCGGGTTTGTCTTCGCGCCCGACCCGCAACGTTTGAGCGCGATCCTGAAGGCGCGGCGGGCGGAACGGGCGAATTCACCCGGTATGGTCCCCGACGTCGAGCCTTCGTGAGCCCCCTGCGCCAGACCGTGATCGGCCTGGGTCTGGCGGCTCTGATCGTCGGCGGGTGGATGAGCCTGCATGCGTGGGGCGTGTTCTTTCATCGCATCGAGGGTTGGGGTCTGATCGCCGCGCCTTTGCTGATCGCGGTGCAGAGCTGGCTGGGGGCCGGGATGTTCATCGTGGCGCATGACGCCATGCATGGCTCGCTGGCACCGGGCAGGCCGCGCGTGAACGCAGTGGTGGGCCAGGCCTGCGTCGGGGCCTATGCGGCCTTCTCGTTCCGCAAGCTGAACGTCTGTCACCACCAGCACCACCGGACGCCGGGGGTCGAGGGCGATCCCGATTTCCATGCCGGTGATCCGACGCGGTTCGGGCCGTGGTTCCTGGGCTTCTTCCTGCGCTATTTCGGATGGCGGGAGTTCGCGATCGTCACGGCGGTGCTGCTGGCCTATCTGTGGCTGGGGGCGCGGCCGGTGAACCTGATCCTTTTCTGGGCGGTGCCGGCGATCCTCAGCGCGCTGCAACTGTTCGTGTTCGGGACGTGGATCCCGCATCGGCATCAGCGGGAGGCCGGGTTCCCGGATCATCACAATGCGCGGACCCTGCCCATGCCGTGGATACTGTCGCTGCTGACCTGTTTCCACTTCGGGCGGCATCACGAGCACCATCTGTCGCCCTCGACGCCGTGGTGGCGGCTGCCCCAGATCAAGGCGTGAGGCTGAAGGTCTGACGGCTCAGACGCGGGTCCACAGGTCCGGCCGCGTCGGCGCGGGGTGGCCGCGATCCAGCATCTGGGTCCAGACGGCGATCAGGGCACCGCGACCGAACAGCCACAGCTTCATCGCCTTGCCGACCGAAACGCGCTTGTCCCAGGCGTCGGGGCCGCGCCTGACCACCTTGCGGCCGATCTCGCGATAGACGCCGCGTGCCGCCGCGATCGCCATCGAGGACCGGAAAGGCAAGCCGCGCAGGCCGTCGCGGGCGCTGTCGTAATAGGGCTCGGCCACGGCCAGCAGGCGCTGAGTCACAGCGTGTACGGCGGCGCGGTTGGCCGGGTCGGCGACGGCGTGAGCGGTCGGCTCCAGCCCGGCCTCGACCAGCCAGTCGGCGGGCAGATAGACCCGGCCGTCCTGGGCGTCCTCGATGACGTCGCGCGAGATATTGGTCAACTGGAAGGCCAGGCCCAGGTCCTGGGCGCGGCGCAGGACGGCCGTGTCGGTGACGTGCATCACCCGCGCCATCATCACCCCGACAACGCCCGCGACGTGCCAGCAATAGGTCAGGACGTCGTCGATGGTCCGGTACTCGCGATGCTCCACGTCCATGGCGAACCCATCGAGCAGATCCAGCGGCCAGCGTTCCGGCAGGCGGTGACGCAGGGCGACGCGCTGGAAGGCGGCGAAGGTCTGGTCGTCCATCGCCTCGCCGGCCAGGGCGCGGCGGGTCTGGTCGTAGAGGCGGGCGAGGCGACGTTGCTGTTCCTCGGGCGATAGGTTTTCGTGGCCGAAGCCGTGGTCCTGACCGTCGATTTCGTCGTCGCAGCGGCGGCACCAGGCGTAGAGCAGCCAGGCGTCCTCGCGCACCTCGGCGTCGAACAGGCGAGAGGCCGAGCGGAAGCTCTTTGACCCCTTGACGATCGAGGCCTTGGACGCGGCGAGGACGGCGTCGGTCATGCCTTCACACCCGCCCCGGTCAAGCCCGCCTGTTCCAGCATCAACCCCGCCGTCGCCTTGGCCGAGCCGACCACGCCGGGGATGCCGGCGCCGGGATGGGTTCCTGCGCCCACGATGTAGAGGTTGTCGATGACGTCGTCGCGGTTGTGCGGCCGGAACCAGGCGCTCTGGGTCAGGATCGGCTCCAGCGAGAAGGCGCTTCCCAGATGGGCGTTCAGGTCGTCGCGGAAATCGAAGGGGGTATAGATCCGGGTCGTGACCAGGTCGCGCCGCAGGTTGGGGATGTAGCGCTCCTCAAGATAGTCGAGGATCTTCTCGCGATACAGCGGCCCCTGGACCTCCCAGTCGATGTCGGCGGCACCGAGATGCGGCACGGGCGACAGGACATAGTGGCTCGACATTCCATTCGGCGCCATGCCCGGATCGGTGGCGCAGGGGTTGTGCAGATAGAGGGAGAAATCCTCGGGCAGGGTCGGGCCGCCGAAGATTTCGGCGATCAGTTCGCGGTAGCGGGCACCGAAGCAGATGGTGTGGTGGGCCAACTGCGGCTGGGGCGTGCTCAGGCCGAAATGCAGCACGAACAGCGACATGGAGAACCGCTTGGACTTCAGCGATTTCGCCTTGGCCTTTCCACGCGGGGTATCGCCCAGCAGTCGGTCGTAGGTCGCGACGACGTCGGCGTTGGAGGCGATCATATCGGCCGAAATCGCCTGACCGTCTTCGAGGACGACGCCGGTGGCGCGGCCGTCCGTGATCTCGATCCGCTCGACCGGAGCGTTGAGCAGGACGCGACCGCCCAGATCCTCGAATCCCTTGATGAGGCCCGCGATCAAGGCCCCGGTGCCGCCCTTTGCGAACCAGACACCGCCGCGCCGTTCCAGGGCGTGGATCAGGGCATAGACCGAGCTGGTCTTGAACGGATCGCCCCCGACCAGCAGGGTGTGGAAGCTGAAGGCCTGACGCAGGTGCGGGTCCTGGATGTAGCGCGCGACCATGGCGTGGACGCTGTTCCAGCTTTCCAGCCGGGCCAGTTCCGGTGCCGCCTTGATCATCGACCAGAAGGACTGGAACGGCACGGCACCGAGCCGTAGGTAGCCCTCCTGATAGAGGTCTTCCGAATATTTGTGGAAGCGGTCGTAGCCCTCGACGTCGGCCGGGTTGAAGGCCGCGATCTGGCGCTCCATCGCGACCTGATCGTCGTTGTAGTCGAACGCCGCGCCGTCCTCCCAGCACAGGCGGTAGAAGGGATCGACCGGCAGCAGCTCGACATAGTCGGCCAGCGTCTTGCCCGTGCCCTCGAACAGGTCGGTCAGGCAGGCGGGGTCGGTGATGACGGTGGGGCCGGCGTCGAAGGTGAAGCCGTGCTCGTGCCAGACGTAGGCGCGGCCCCCGGGCTTGTCGCGCTTCTCGACCAGGGTGGTCTGGACGCCCGCACGTTGCAGGCGGATAGCCAGGGCGATGCCGCCGAAGCCGGCACCGACCACCACCGCGCGCTTGGCTGCGACGTCTCTCACAATGAGGCTCCGGCGTGGGTGTCTCTGAGTTGTCGCATGGCTTTTCCGATCGGCACAGGCGGTTTTCCGGCCAGAATGCGGGCCTTGTCCAGCGTCGTGCTGTGCCCTGCGTAGAAGCGCCGCACCACACCCTCCGACAGGCCGTAGAAGCGGCGCAGGACCCGCCACCTCTGTGACGGTTCGGCGGCTCGGAACAGCATCCGGTTCAACAGTCGGTAGAAGGCGCGGTCGGCCCACAGCGCCTTGGACCGTGCCTCGGTCGCCTTGCGCAGGGCGGGCGAGGACAGATCGGGCAGGGCGGCGATCATGCGGGCCATGGCGACGGCGTCGGGCAGGGAATAGCCGGTCGTCGGGTGGAACAGGGCTGCGGCCAGACCCGTGCGGGCGACCTGCGGACCCTCGTCCCAGAAGGCGTCGATGTCGCCACCGAGCGCGATCGGCAGTACGCCCTGTTCCTCGGCCACCACCGCCTCGATGGTCCAGCCGCGCGAGCGGGCGTAGGCGTCGATGCGGCGACCGATCAGAGCGGGGTCCAGCGTCGGCCTATCGGCGTAATAGGTGTCCTCGACCATCACCGTATGGGCGTCGAAGGGCAGAAGATAAACGAAGCGATAGGCTTCGCCCTGACCCACGGTAGCGTCCATGATCGTAGGCCGGGTCAGGCCGTGGGGCTTGGCGAGACGAAGGGTCCGGCCGACGAACACCTGCCAGCCGAGGTCGAGATGGGGCGTCGCGGCGGGGCCCCGCGCGTCGATGACGCCGGGTGCAAACAGGGTCCGGCCGTCGCCGAGGGTGACGTGACCGGGCGCGATCTCGACCGCCTCGCCCGCGATCAGCCGGTCGCCGAGCAGGGGGGCGACGACGGCGTGAAGGCGCTCCGAGGTAAGGCTGTTGTAGGGCGTCTTCAGCGAGCGGCTGAGGCCCGGGAAATAGACGTCGTAGCCTTCGGGCCAGCGATGCGGGGTGGCCGGGGCCAGCCAGGCGCGGTCGGCCTCGGACAGGTCGCCGTCGAAGAAGGACCAGGTGTGGTTTCCGCCGAGCCGTCCGTCGCGCTCGATCACGGCGACGCGCATCTCCGGCCGGTCCAGCGCAAGACGCCAGGCGATCAGGGCGGCGGACAGGCCGCCGCCGACGAGGATCAGATCAAAAGCCGGATCGGGGACGGACATGGGGACGGTCTAGCACGTCGCCGGCCGTTCGCGCCGCCCGATCACTCAGACGTTCAGCGCCTCGACGCCGGGCAGGGGCTTGCCTTCCATCCATTCCAGGAAGGCGCCGCCGGCGGTGCTGACGAAGGTCATGTCGTCCACGACCCCGGCGTGATGCAGGGCCGCGACCGTATCGCCGCCACCGCCGACGGCGACCAGGACCCCAGCCTTCGCCAGGGCCGCCGCACGATGGGCCACCGCGACCGTGGCGACGTCGAACGGCGGCACCTCGAACACGCCCAGCGGCCCGTTCCAGATCAGGGTCTTGGACGCCGTCATGGCATCGACCAGACGCGCGACGGTGGCGGGACCGGCGTCCAGAATCTTGTCGTCGGCCGAAAGGGGCTGGCCAGCGGTGACGGGACGGCTGTCGGCACCCGGTTTGACCTCGGTGGCGACGATGAAATCGACGGGCAGCAGGATCTCGCAGCCGCAGGCCTTGGCTTCCGTCAGGATTTCTAGGGCGGTCTCGGCCATGTCGCGTTCGGCCAGCGAGCCGCCGATGTCGACGCCTTGGGCGAACAGGAAGGTGTTGGCCATGCCGCCGCCGATGGCGAGCCGGTCCAGCTTGCCGACCAGGTTCTTGAGCAGGTCAAGCTTGGTCGAGACTTTCGATCCTCCGACGATGCCGATGACGGGCTTCTTGGGATTGCCGAGCGCGGCGTCCAGCGCCTCGAGCTCGCGCCGCATGGATTCCCCGGCATAGGCGGGGATCAGGTGGGCCACGCCTTCGGTCGAGGCGTGGGCGCGGTGGGCGGCGGAAAACGCGTCGTTGACATAGATGTCGGCGATCTCGGCCAGCAGGGCGGCGAATGCGGGGTCGTTCTTTTCCTCGCCGGCGTGGAAGCGGACGTTCTCCAGCAGGATCACGCCGCCGGCGTCCAGATCCGCGATGGCGGCCTTGGCCTCGTCGCCCACACAATCGGCGGCGAACCGGACGGGCGCTCCCAGCAGATGCTCCAGATCATCGACGACGGGCTTCAGGCTCATCGACGGCACGACCTTGCCCTTGGGCCGGTCGAAGTGGGCCAGCAGGGCGACCCTGGCCCCCGCGTCGCGCAGTTTGGCGATCGTCGGCAGGGCGACCCGCAGCCGGGTGTCGTCGGTGATCTTCCCGTCTTCCATCGGCACGTTGAAATCCACGCGGACCAGGGCGGTCTTTCCGGCGAGGGAACCGGCGTCGTCGAGGGTGCGGAAGGTCATGGCTTGGCCCGATGATAGAGAACAGCTTAAGTTGTGGGATCGAGGGCTTGGACCACTTCGGAAGTCCAAATGAGGTCGATCTCCTCGCCGATTAGCGTGGGAGAGATGTTGAGTGTTGTGTGCTCCCATTCGGCACCCATATCGCGTCCGTAAGCGCTGTTGAAAGCGCGGACGGCCCGACCGTTAGAGAGCTCGATAAGGGTAAGTTTGCCGTCGCGATCCTCAAGCAGTTTGACCAGCTCGAAGCCACGCCCCGGAACGATGTCGCCCGGTCCCTGATCTTGGTACCGGGCGGTCGTCATCAGATAAGCTTGCTCATCACCAGCGCCGTATCGGCCATACGCGTCGCGAAGCCCCACTCGTTGTCGTACCAGGTCAGGACGCGGGCCAGCTTGCCGTCGACGACCTGGGTCTGGGGCAGGGCGGCGGTGCTGGACGCGGCGATGTGGTTGAGGTCGGTGGACACCAGCGGGTCGGTGGTCACGGCCAGGACGCCCTTCATGGGACCATCGGCGGCGGCCTGAAGCGCGGCGTTGATTTCCTCGACGGTGACCTCGCGACCGGCGACGACCTTCAGGTCGACGACCGAGACGTTGGGCGTCGGCACGCGGATCGAGGAGCCGTCCAGCTTGCCCTTCAGTTCCGGCAGAACCAGGCCGAGCGCCTTGGCGGCGCCGGTCGAGGTCGGGATCATCGACAGGGCCGCGGCGCGGGCGCGGTACAGGTCCTTGTGCATCGTATCCAGCGTCGGCTGGTCGCCGGTGTAGGAGTGGATGGTGGTCATATAGCCGCGCTCGATGCCGAACAGGTCG
>NZ_JBIIAY010000171.1:0-4526 GCF_044239655.1 Brevundimonas sp. | reverse complement strand
AACATGGTCGCCGGGATACGCGTCGGGCGCATGGTGACGGCATCCACCAGGCACCATTCCGACAGGCCCTGGGCGCACAGCCGGCCCTCGCCGTCCTCGATGCGGACATAGCGGTTGAAGCGCGGGCCCTGCGGGTCGCCGACCCAGGTGCGGGCCACGGCGGTCGCGTCGGGCATGAGGGCGCGCAGATAGTCGATTTCGTGCCTGAGGGCGACCCAGGACCAGCGGGCGCGGGTGTCCTCGTCGAAGCGCGCGTTCCAGTGGGCGGTGCCCGCGTCCTGGAGCCAGCCGACATAGACGACGTTGTTCACATGGCCGTTGGCGTCGATGTGTTCGGGCAGCACGTCCAGGGGGACGGTGAAGACCTCGCGGTCCGGACGCGGTTCGAGGACGAGCCGGGCCAAGGTCAGTCCTGACCGAGCGCCACGCCCTTCTCGGCCATCAGGGCGTGCAGTTCGCCGGCCTGGAACATCTCGCGCACGATGTCCGATCCGCCGACGAACTCGCCCTTCACATAGAGCTGGGGGATGGTCGGCCAGTCGGTGAAGGCCTTGATGCCGTCGCGCAGGGCGTCGTCCTGAAGCACGTCGACGCCGACGAAGGGCGCACCGACCTGATCCAGGATCTGGACGGCCAGGGACGAGAAGCCGCAACGCGGCGCATCCGGCGTGCCCTTCATGAACAGCACGACCTCGTGGTCCCTGACGGTCGAGGCGATGAAGTCGTGGACGGGATCGGCGGCAACAGCTTGGTCGGTCACGGGAGGAGCCTTTCGGGTTCGCCCGTCAGCTAGGGACGATGCCCCGGCCGGTCAAGGCCGACGGGCCAAGGTGACCGGAGCGTGATCAGGCGACCTGTCTGGCCGCACCGACGCGAGCCATCTCGATCTGGGCCGACAGGCCGGGCGGCATGTCGCGATCGGGCACGGTGGCCAGGACGGCGATACGGGCCTCGTCGCGCGCCTCGATCATCACGCTGCAGATCGCGGGATCGGTCATGACGTGCGCCAGTGAGATCGACTCGGCGTCCCAGCCCGGGGTCTGGTGCAGGAAGGCGAAGGTGCCCGCACCGGCCAGGGGATCGTTCTTGGGGCGACCCGAGCCGAAGCCGAATAGTCCCTTTTTCGGCTGATGCAGGGAGGCGGCCTTCCTGGGGGTGGCGATAGTCTCCGGGAAATAGCCGTAGGCGAAGACGGCCATGTCCTGTTCCTTGGCGGCGCGGATACGGCTGCGAACCCGCCACTCGGAATCGACGTGATAGGGGGTGGCCAGGACGTCGAAGGCCCCGGTCGAGACATAGGCGTCCATGACCTCGCCGTCGCCCGAGACGCCCAGATAACGGACGCGTTCGGTGGCGCGCAGGGCCTTCAGCGCATTCAGCGACGACTGCGGCAACTCATTCTCTTCGGGCTGTTCCAGCAGGGCCATGTCGATCCAGCCGAGGCCGGAGATGTGCAGGGCGCGGTCGATGGCGTGGGTCATGCCCTCGGCCGAGAAGTCGCGCTGGCTGTTGCGGCGACCGTCGCCGCGCCCGAGCGTCAGGCTGACGTTCAACAGCTTGCGATCGACGCTCGACAGGGCCTGGCCCACGCATTCGGCCAGGACCGGGTCGGCGCTTTGCAGGCAGTAGGCGTTGATGCCCGCCTCCAGCCCCGCATAGATCAGGGCAGCGGCCGCGTCCGGCCCGCGCGAAATGGCGTCCAGGCCCAGGCTGAGGGTGACGGTCGAGATCGAGGCGCCCGTGGCGCCGAAGGGGCGGTAACGCATGGATCAGTCTCCCACAGGAGCGGAGGTTTCGAGCGCGAGAGCGTGCAGGGCCCCGCCCATCTGGCCCTTCAGGGCCGCATAGACGAGCTGGTGCTGGCGTACGCGGGGCATGCCGGCAAAGGCGGTCGAGACGATGCGCGCACGATAATGGTCGCCGTCCCCGGCCAGATCGTCGATGGCGATCTCGGCGTCGGGAAAGGCCTCGGCCAGATGGGCGTGCAGCGTTTCGGCGGACATGGGCATGGACAGGCGGTCTCGTCGCGACGGTTCACCGCTCAGAGTGGCGCATAAACCTTAATGGACGGCGTACGGCACGGGTTCAGCCCCTGTGCCGCTCCAGCAGGACGACCGGCCGTTCGTAGTACACACCCTCGGCATAGGGCATGAACCCCGTCCGCTCGGCCAGTTTCAGCGACGGGGCGTTGTCGGGGTTGATCATGCAGACCGTGCGCGGGGCCTTCAGGCTGTCGTCGGCCCAGGCAAGGGCAGCGTCGAGACCCTCGCGCGCCAGACCCTGGCCCTGAAAGGCCGACCCGACGCCCCATCCCAGTTCCGGCGCATCGAGCGGCGGCGTACAGCCCCGGCGGTAGTCGAGCACGCCGACGCTGCCGACATAGGCCCCGTCCGACTTCTGGCGCAGGGCCCAGTTGCCGAAGCCCAGGGCCTGCCAATGGCCGATGTCGCGCAGCAGGCGGAACCAGACCTCTTCCTCCGTCATCGGGCCGCGATGGGCGATGACCTGGGTGAAGACGGGATCGCTCCACAGGACCATCAGGTCGGCGAAGTCCGACAGGGCGACGGGCGTCAGGATCAGCCGCTCGGTGGTGAGAATCGGAAGGGTCATCGGGCCTCGAACAACGAACCGGCGCGCTCGACGCGTGTCGCACCCGACGCATCGGTGACGGCGAAGGTGAAGCCGGGCTGGAGCGCCCAGCCGCCCCATTCTCCCGATTTCGACAGGGCGAGGAAGGCGACCTGATGATCGGCGACGGCCGTGCCGCGCAACCGGGCCAGGCGTTCGATCACGCTGCGACAGGCCTCTGTCGGCGACTTGCCCTGACGCATGGCCTCGACCACGGCGTGGGATCCGGCGACGCGGACGACGTCCTCCCCGACCCCGGTGGCGGTCGCAGCCCCGACTTCGTCATCGACGAACAGGCCCGCGCCGATGATCGGACTGTCGCCGACCCGGCCGCGCATCTTGAAGGCCAGGCCCGAGGTGGTGCAGGCGCCGGCCATATGCCCGTCCAGCCCGATGGCCAGCAGGCCGATGGTGTCGTGGTTGCCCGGGCCGCCCGGCATCGAGCGCCACTCGGTGTTCTCGCGATTGCTGACCGGGGCATAGGTCGAGGTCTTCAGCCATTCGCGCCAGGCGGCCTCGGCGCTCGGCGAGGGCATGACGGCGGTTTCGAACGCCTGATCCAGGGCGAAGCGGCGGGCCCCCTCCCCCACCAGCATGGTGTGCGGCGTCTTTTCCATCACCGCCCGGGCGACCGAGACCGGATGGGCGATGTCCTCCAGCGCGCAGACCGCGCCGATGTCGCCGTTCCAGTTCATGACACAGGCGTCCAGCGTCACCCGCCCGTCGCGATCCGGATAGCCGCCGATGCCGACCGAGGTGTTGTCGGGATCGGACTCGACCACCCGACCGCCCGCCTCGACCATGTCGAGCGCCGAACCCCGGGCGCGCCGGACCTCGATTCCCGCCGCATTCGCGACCCGTCCGAAATCCCAGGTCGAGACCATGACAGCACGCGGAACGGGGCGGTCTGCCGCCGAGACGGCTGAGGCCATAGCGAGGCCGGGGGCGAGGAACAGGGCGCGGCGGACGATCTCGCTCATATCAGGCCCAATTGCTTGAAGCTGGCCACGCCGTCGCGGCCGACGATCAGGTGGTCGTGGACGCTGACGTTCAGGGGATGACCGGCGGCGACGATCTGCCTCGTCATGTCGATGTCGGCGCGGCTGGGGGTCGGGTCGCCGGCCGGGTGGTTGTGGACCACGATGATGTTCCGGGATGACAGTTCCAGCGCCCGTCGGATCACCTCGCGGGGATAGACGGGGGCGTGGTCGATCGTGCCCCGGTTCTGAACCTCGTCAAGGATCAGCTGATTGCGGTTGTCGAGATACAGGACGCGGAACTGCTCGATCGGCTCATGCTGGAGCGCCACCCGCACATAGGCCAGCAGCGCCGTCCAGGACGAGATCACAGGGCGCTTCGACGCCGGTTCGCGCGCCACCCGCCGTGCCGCGTCAAAGATCAGTTGCAGGTCCAGGGCCGTGGCCCGCGATTGCTTGCCGCGCACGATCTGGAGAGACTCCGCCACCTGGGCGTCGATGGCCTCGTGGCTGGCGGCGCCGATGCCCTCCAGGCTGCCGAACCGGGCCAGCAGGTCCTTGGCCAGGGGCTTGGTGTCCCTGTACGGGATCGACCGGAACAGCAGCATCTCGAGCAGCTCATAGTCCGGCAGGGCGTCGATGCCGCCCTTGGCCGCGCGTTCACGCAGCCGCTCGCGGTGGCCGGAGTTGCGGCTCTTGGCCGGAAGGGGCGCGGGGGCGGCGTCGCTCAAAGCCGGCTTAACATCATCATCACGAACAGGACCCAGGCCGGATAGGCGAACGGCAGGGCAATCGAGAACCCGAACCCGAGCCGCCACATCCGGCGGCGATAGGCGTCCGGGTCGCGCGGGGTCAGCAGCTTCTCGCTGAACGCCCCGATCAGGTAGCAGAGGTTCGCGGCCGCCATGAAGCCGAGATACA
>NZ_JBIIAY010000170.1:0-4529 GCF_044239655.1 Brevundimonas sp. | reverse complement strand
CGCCCGAGGTGATGTTCTTGCGCTCGCGCTTCTTTACGCGACCCGGTTCCTTGGCCATGTGTCTGTCTTACTTCTTCTTGCCGGCGATCGGCTTGGCGGGACCCTTGCGGGTGCGGGCGTTGGTGTGGGTGCGCTGGCCGCGGACCGGCAGGCCCTTGCGGTGACGCAGGCCGCGGTAGCAGGCCAGGTCCATCAGACGCTTGATGTTCATCGACGTCTCGCGGCGCAGGTCGCCTTCGACGGTGTGATCCTTGTCGATCGTCTCGCGGATCTGCAGGACTTCGGCGTCGGTCAGTTGGTTCACGCGGCGGGCGGACTCGATGCCCACCTTGCCCACGATGTCCTTGGCGGCGGCCGGGCCGATGCCATGGATATACTGCAGCGCGATTTCGACGCGCTTGTTGGTCGGAATATTGACGCCAGCGATACGGGCCACGAAGCTCTCCAGATACGCGCAAACCGGACGCAAACAACGCTCCGGTCAACAGACCAGGAGCGTGGCGCCCTTCGCGGGAAGCGCGCCTTATACCGATGATTCAGATTAGGTCAACGGGTGACGGTGTCTTCAGGCGAAACAGCCTGAGTCCAGACGAAGGGAACCGTGATCCGCTCGCGCGCCCCATCCTGGACGACGCCGTTCACGACACGGGGCCGGATGCGCATATAGCGCGCCGCTCGCACCGCTGCGCGCCCAAAGCCCCAGCCGGTCGGCCGCTCCGATTCGTCGCGGCAGTTCGTGACCGTGGTGTCGCGGTTGATCCGGCACAGGATCACGGCCTGCCCGCTGATCCGGCGCCGCGCGGCACGGCTGGGATAGACCTCGCGCTTCTCCTCGGCGTTCAGTTCGCGGACCCAACGCAGTCCCGACGACCCCGCGCCTGCGCCGACACCGTCGCCTGTTCCGGTTCCTGTGCCGCCAAGACCATTGCCCGCGCCCTGGCCACGGCCGGTCGCGGCACCGGTGCCTTCGCCCGCGCCGGAGGCTGCGCCCGCGCTTGCGCCCGATTGAGTGGGTGCGCCGTCGGTGAGGGTCGGCGTAGAGATCGAGGCCGAACCGACGATCTGCGGCTGTGGAATCGGCGTCGGTTCAGGGGGTGCCTGGAAGGCGTCAGGGAAGGGCTTCAGGACGACGGGCGGCCTGTGGACGATCGAAGGAGCGGGCGTGGCCTCGCCCCCGGATCCGCTTGAGCCTGCCGGTGGAGACCCCGAAAACAGGGTCACGTCGATGGGTGGGCTCGGCTCGAAGAGTTGCACGTCGCGGGTCAGGGCCAGCCACCACAGGATCAGGATGTGGGCGATGAGCACCACGACAAAGGCCGTCGTCCGCCTTGATCGCTCGTCCCGCGTCCGCATCGCCCCGGCCCCGCCCTTCTCAGGCTCGAACGATCCGCCCGAACCGGAACAATTGCAACCGGGACGTCAGCCGACGGCCGGACTGGTGTCCGGACGCCGTCCACCCAGGTTGAACTGGATGCCCAGCGGCATCTCGGCACCCGAGACCGGCCGACCCTGACGCGTGGGCGGCGCAAAGCGGAAGCGGTCGATGGCGATCCGCACCGCCGCCTCGCCGAACCCCATCCCCGACGGCGTCTCGTTGACCACGCGGCAGTTCTCCAGCCGGGAATCCAGTCGGATGACGCAACGCAGCGCTACCATCCCGTCGATCCGTCCCCGGCGCGCGGCGGCCGGCGCGGCGTCGGCGATCTGGCGCGACGTCGGTCCGGCGATGAAGCGCGGCGGCGTCCCGCCAGAGCCCGGCCCATCGCCGTCACCGTTACCGGTCCCGCTGCCCGTCCCCTGCCCGCCTTGGCCGAAGCCTGGCGTCGGTGTGGCCGCAGGGGCGACGCCGACGACCAGTGCGGGTGCAGGTGCCTGGACCACGGGTGCCGGCAGTTCGGGCTCGACGGGACGTGGCCGTGGCGGCGTGTGGATCCGAGACGGTGCAGCCGGGGCTCCGCCGCCCGAGACCGACGCGGGAGGTTCAGGCGTCGGGGGTGGCGGAGGTGGGGGATCGACCGGCCGGAACAGCTCCACCTCGATCGCGGGCAAGGACACCATGGGCGGCACGGCCGTGCTGGTCGACAGCGCCAGGAACAGGCCGAAATGCAGCATCGCCACGCCCGCAGCCACGGCGAGCCTTTGTCCCTGTTTGCGGGAGACATGGGGCCTGATCGTCGTCACCTGAGTAGGCTCGCCCTGTCGAACCGTCGCGGTCCTTTCGCGCGCACTCTAACGCACGATGCGTATGAACGTGGCGTGACGGGCAGCGCTCACCCGTGCCAGTCGGCCTCCGCGCCGATCGGGCTGCCCGGGGGTGTCGGCGGGGCGTGGTGGCGGTCTTCCAGCATCTTGTCCAGACGGTCGCGGTCGCCGATCAGGGTGCCCAGCCAGCGGTCGTGGGCCCGCTGGACCGGGTCGGCCGCGCGCGACGCCTTCAGCCGCGTCGCCAGCGCCTGGAGCCGCTCGTCGATGACGGCCGCCGAGGTCGAGGACAGGTCGTCACCGCGCAGCAAGCCCGCCAGGGTCAGCACATATTGCGCTTGCACCCGTCGCGCCGGCTCGGCCAGCCGCCCGGTCACCGGGGCGAAGGCGGCGGCCGTGACGGCGTCGATCGTCTCGGTCAAGCTCAGTTGGGTCGGATCGCGGCGGGCTGCGTCGCTCAGCCGGTTGACCCGCGCCGGGGCGAACAGGGCCGTCAGCGTCACATCAGCCGCCACATCGGCCGCCACGCCCGGATCGAAGACGCGCCCTTCCAGCCCCTTGAACACCTCGATGTCGTTCTGAGGGTCGCCATCGCCCGACTGCTGGGCGTTCAACAGGGCGATCAAGGGCTCGGGCAGGTCAAGCTCGGCGGGGCTCAGGGTCGCGGTCAGTGCCGCCAGGGCCGCGCGTTGGGTCGCGGCCGGGACAGGCATCGCCGCCTCTCGCCCGTCACCCGAGACCGGATAGCCATAGTCGATCCCGCCGACCAGCTTGGCCACGGCGTCCACCTGATAGCGGTGGTACAGGTAGATCGGCACCAGCCGCCGTCTCAGATCATTGACCGCCGAACCTTGCGGCAGGTTGTTCAGGCCGAAGCGGTCCAGGGCGATCCGTCGGATCCGCATCAGATGGCCGAGCTCCGCCACCGGGTCGGCCCCATTGTCCCACAGACTGCCCCAGGGCTGGGCGTCGCCGCCGATCCGGGCATCGGGGTCCGACACGAACCGCAGCCTTGCCACCCCGGCCTCGAGCGCCGCCGCCCGGAGGTCGGGAGCCGCCTCGCTGTAGAGCTGATCGACGGCGAACCGATCCCAGTCGCCCATCCCGACCGCATAGGCGTCCGAGAAGTCGAACTGCTCCTCGGGCGTGACGGCGATGACGGGCACCGGATAGTCCATGACCGAGGTCCGGCCCTGGGTGCTGCCGGCGAAATTGTGCAACAGGCCAATCGCGTGGCCCACCTCATGCGCCGACAGCTGTCGGATGCGGGCCAGCGCGATCGTCTGCGGATCGTTGGGCCCGCCGTCGCCGGTGCCGGCGGCACCGAGCAGTCCTTCGAAGATCAGGATGTCCTGACGAATACGGAGTGAGCCCAACAGCACCGAGCCCTTGACGATCTCGCCCGTGCGCGGATCCACCACGCTCTGGCCATAGGACCAGCTGCGGGTCGCCCGGTTGACCCAGTTGATGACGTTGTAGCGGGCGTCCAGAGGATCGATGCCTTCTGGCAGGACCTCGACCCGGTAGGCATCGATGAAGCCCGCGCGGTCGAACGCGTCCGCCCACCACTGCGCGCCCTCGACCAGGGCCGTTCGCACCGGCTCGGGCGCCGCGCGATCGACGTAGAAGACGATCGGTTCCTTGACCGTCGAACGCGCCGCCGTCGGATCGGTCTTCTCCAGCCGGAACCGGTTGGCGAACCGCCTGACCATCGCCTCGTCGAGCGGCGCTGAATAGTCGGTGACGAGGGTCGAGATCGCGCCCGTGCGCGGATCGAAGGGTCGGGGCGTAAAGCCTGGCTCGGGCAATTTGATGAAGCTGTGGCGCACGGTGAAGGTCACCAGCCGCGCGTCCGGCGCGATCTGGCGCAGGTCGGTCCCCGGCGCATCGACCGCGAACGTCAGCCGGGCCTCCATCTCCAGATTCTCGGGGAAGGCCCGGGCCTGAGAGGCATCGACCAGGGTCAGGTCGGCGACCGGCTTCAGCGTCCCCTGCCCTGCGGCCTTCAGCTGTTCGGCGATTCCCATGGCGTCGCGGGTCAGGAAGCCGGCGATGTCGATCAGCACCGACCCGTCGTCGTTCTCCGCCACGATCTCCCCGGCCCAGACCGTGGACCCGACGAAGGCATCCCGCGCTGCCGCCTGTTCATCGGTGCTGCCGGCCGGAGCCGCATATTTCGGGTTCTCAAACTCGGCGACGATCCGCCGTCCGATCCGGCGGAACGCCAGGATATTCGTCGCCCCGATCTGGGCCCGGTCCAGCCCGGTATTGGCCGACCCTACGCCGGTCCGTAGCGCCGTGTGGTGGATGACGCGCAGCATCACCCC
>NZ_JBIIAY010000065.1:0-17118 GCF_044239655.1 Brevundimonas sp. | reverse complement strand
GTCGCCAATCGCGAGCTGACCGAGGACATCCGGCTGATCCATGCCGAGAGCAGCGGCTGCTACGGCTCACCCCGCGTCCACGCCACCCTGCGGCGGCACGGTCGTCGCGTCGGCCGATCCCGCGTGGAGCGGTTGATGCGCCGCGCCGGTCTGCGAGGGCTGGCCGCCCTGCCGCGTCGCGCCTGGACGACGAACAGCCGTCACGGCTATCCGATCGCGCCCAACCGGCTGGCTCGCAACTTCGAGGCGGCGGCTCCGAACCAGATATGGCTCGCCGATCTGACCTACATCCCGACCGGCGAAGGCTGGCTCTACCTCGCCGCCATCCTGGACATGCACACTCGCAAGATCGTGGGTTGGTCGATGCGCCAGACCCTGCATACCGAGATCGCCCTGGACGCCCTCAACATGGCCGTCGAACGCCAACGGCCCGCGCCCGGCCTGATCCACCATTCCGATCGCGGAATCCAGTATGCCGCAGAGGCCTATCGCTCTGCGCTGGCCCGATCCGGGATCACTCCCTCCATGAGCCGCAAGGGCGATTGCTGGGACAATGCGCCCATGGAGAGCTTCTTCCACACCCTCAAAACCGAGCGTGTCCATCACCGCGCCTACGCCACCCGGGACCAGGCCCGTCGGGACCTGTTCGGATACATCGAGGGCTTCTACAATCCCCGCCGCCTGCACTCGTCACTGGGCTACATCAGCCCCGCCGAGGCCGAACGCAGAGCGGCTTAACCCCGTCCACTTTTGCGGGGGAAGATCACTATTCGAGTAGTGGTCGCAACTAAGTTGACAACACTCACTGGCCGAAAGGTAAGGGGGACTTCCGAGTCTGACCCATTGCGGCGCTGCGGAACGTCCACTTCAAGTGTGAAAACGGTTGCGAGCCGTTGCAGCGGATGCTGACGCAGAGTCGATGCACAGCCGGCTTGACTTGATGTCCCTGATGACGACCGCGCCAGATCAGCTGGTTTGGTTCAGGTCGTCCGCACACCGCCTAGCGCGCGCTCGTCGCAACGAGGGCGTCGACGTAGGACTGTCGCAGTGGCTTGGCCTGGAACGACGAGTCGTACGGGGTCGGCCGCAACGGCAGGCCGTCAGCCCGCCGCTGCAACGTCTGGAGCCAGCTGTATTTGTCGACCATGCCCCAGACGAGCACCTCGTTCGTCTGGCGATAGCCCAGGAACAGATCGAGCCACGCGCGCGCAAACGCTGCGGAGGCGATGTCGCGCTCCTGCACCGTGCCACCGCGATTGGCGTCCATGATGTCCATTTCGGTGATCTTGAGCTTGTACCCGAGCGCCACCACCGCATCGAGAAACGGCCTCATGTTGCTGGTGTTGAAATTGATCACGTTCTGAACGGGGTCGACTGGATTCTGCGAGTAGAAACCGATGTGCGACTGGACGCCCAGGGTGTCGACGGGAACGCCGCGCTCCCTGAACCCGCGCAACAGGGTAAGCACGCCCTCGCGATGAACCGGCGTGCCGCCGTCCATATAGTCGTTGTAGACCAGTTCGGCGGCCGGCAGTTCCGCGCGCGCGGTCCGGAAGGCGAGGTCAAGCAGGCTGGTGTCACCTCCAACCGCAGTCGACAGGGAGTTCACGCGGCGCTGGCCGGTGCTGGGCTCGATCGCCTCATTCACCACGTCCCAACTCTTGATGCGATTGCCGTAGCGGCGAGCGACCGTCTGGATGTGGTTACGTACCAGCCCCTCGGCTGACGCGCGCGGATTGGCACCGAAGTCATAGTTCTGGAGCCACAGCGGAAACCGTTCCTGGACGTACCACAGGAAGGTGTGACCGCGCATCGCCAGCCCCCTGGACTCTGCGTAGGCCAGCATCTGGTCGGCCCTGGCAAAGTTGAATGTCGCCTCGTTCGGGCGGATCTCGGTCCATTTAAGCTCGTTCTCCGGCACAAGGCTTGAGCAATCCTGCTCAAGCAGCGCGGCATAGGGCGGGTAGTTGAACGATCCCGCGTCCACGCCCGGATTGTTCCACGCAAAGGTCGATCCAAACAGCAGGTTCTTGGCCGCAGCAGCCACTCGGGGTGTGGCCGGTGGCGGCGGCGGCGGCGGCGGCGGCGGCGGGGGGGGAGGCGGAGACGGCGGGGAATCCGGTTGCACAGCGGTGGTTCCTGCACTCGATCCCGAGCCGTCGCCGCCGCATGCCGTCAGACAAAGGCCGGCTCCGAAGGCCAGCGTCGTACGCCGCGAAACTTTTTCCATTCCTGTTCCCTCTGGATTGACGGATCGTGCCCGGAGCGGGGTCGGCAAGCTGATTTTCTGATCGACGGCAGGCGCGCCCGTTGCCCCGAAAGCAGTTAGCTCGGGTTGATTGTAATGAAGGCTGGAGGCGACTTAGTTCGAGGCTCTCGCGGTCGTCATGGTCTCTGCGGCGAGCATCATCTCGATATAGCTGGGGCCCAGGTTGACCACGTATTCGTTCTCTCCCCACAGGAAGGGCCAGTCCTCCTTGTTCTCGGGAAAATCCGGCTTGATGATCAAGACGCCAGGCACAACCCCACCGGCGATGAATGAAAAGTCAGCCCGGTTGCTGCCGTAGGCGACTTCCTTCGAGACCGTCCCGACGCCCGACACCAGGGAGACGTCCGAACCCGGGTGGTTGCCATGGATGAAGTCGACGGCACGCAGAAGGGCTTGCCCATCAACGATCTCGGGGAAGGCCCTGGACAACGCAAACGCGGTCAGACCGTAGTCGATGACCTGACCGCTGCCGGCCCAGCCACCCGTCCCGATGGGGACGCCGTATGGATTGGCCCGCGTGTGGGTGTCTGACTCTGCCTGCCAGCGTCTGGCAGCAACTTCCAGTTCGGTACGAAAGTCCGCCGGCATGAATTCAAGCGCCGCCAGCGCCGTGCGAAGCGCACCTGGCGATGGGCTGTCGAGCTCGGCCCAAAGCGAGGCAACGCGATCAGAATAGATCTCCTTGCGCGTCGCCCTCAGCAACTCGACGGCAGCGGTGAATGCCTCGATCTCCAGCGGGCCGCCCGTGGTATTGCCGTGCCGGAAGGTATCGGGGGTGCGGCCTTGTTCGTCGGCCCAGATCCTTTCGGCGATCGCCAGGCTCTTTTCGGCGAGCGGGTCACGGAAGCCCTGAAGCACGCGGTTGGCGGCCGCTAGCGCGGAGATCGAGCCATAGTTCAGCGCACTCGATTTGCTGGTGAAGGCCCAGCGGTCGTCGGGATCGCCACTGTGGCCGTTCACCTGTTGGCCCGGTTCAAGCGTGGCGTCATAGATCAACCCATCGGTCTTCGACGCAGCGTCACCAAGGTGGGTGTACTGCGCCACATCGGGCTCGACGATGCCGTGGATGGCGTGCCCGACGGCATCGAACTGAGCCACAAGCTGTAAGGTCCCGTGCTCGACCTGCTGCAGGATGTCAGGTTCGCCGTCCGGCACATGCATTTCAACGCGTCGGCGTGATTGGTTGATCAGGGTCTGGTCGCGGCCTGGGCGGTGTTGCTCCCAGATGGATACCAGAGAGCGGACCACGGCATACTGGGTCTGGGTGCGCTGATCGAAGTCGCCCGCGTCGAGCCAGCCGCCAACGGCCAGGCCCGGGATATGCTCACCCGGCGCAAAGCGCGTGTCCGTGGTTGGTCCCTGGCGATACAGATCGATATGTTCGTGATTGAGAGGTGCCTGCCGGGCGTCGTCGCGATGTGGGTCGCCATGCCAGACCCGATACGCCTCGTTGACGAACATGTGGTCCATCTGAACGGGTAGAAAGACGTCGTTGGTTGGCTTCCAATTTCCGGATAAGGCGTCGGCCGTGATGCGGAAGGGTGCCGTTCGCGCGCCGCCCGCCTCGATGACGTACAAGCCGGCATCTTGAACCGACGAAAAGTCGAAGGTGCGGTAGTCGTAACGGAGATAGCGGCCCCAGGCGCTGGTCGGCCCGGTCTGCGCCTCGGTTTCCGTCCCGTCCGGGCCGATCCGTATCAATCGCGCGTCCACGGCGGCGGGCGCGTTCGGATCGGCCTCGATGACGGCGACTTTTCGCTGTTTGGGGGTATATCCGATCTGGGAATGGCCGATGACTGCCGGACGGGTCCAACCCGGCACGCTGTTGGCGGCCAGGGTCCATTCGACAACCGTACCTGTCCGGTCGGCGGGTATCGCTGTGCGGATCACGAACCACCCGTTCTGAGCCTGGTTCCGCCCGTCGAACAGCTCGATCTGACCGGTTGCGGACGACACGGTCACGCGTCGCGCGGCATTTTCGGGGGCCAGAACGAATGTCTGGGCAGCTGCGAAGGGGAGGGGCTCGGCACCCGGCCCGAAATCACGACCGCTCGCCGCATTCCGCACAGGACCGGTAACCATGTCGCCGGCTGGGTGGAGCGGGAACATCCCGGGCGCGCCGTCTGCCATGTAACTGTGCCGAACGTAAGCGGATGGCAGAAACTCCAGGTTCAGTCCTGCCTTGCCTTCGAGTGCCTCGGGCAGGGGTTGATCCAGGATCACGCTGAGCTTCACGGCATCACCCTGGGGCGCGGCCACGATCTGGTACCGGAACCCGTAGTCGGAGTATTCCAGCACTGCCGTGATCGTGCCGGTCTGTGAGTCGACTGCGCGACTCACCAAAGTGCCAATCGGGTCCCACTGTCCGGGCGTCGATGACAATCGAACGTCACCGTTCGTCGCAGTTCGCACGCCTTGCTGAATGAGTTCAACTCCACTGATCTTGGAATCAGCGAATAGACCGTCATACCAGTTGGAAAAAACCAGCCAGTTGACACCCGGCACCTCAAGGTAGCCCGCCTCATTCAACCGTAGATCTGGATCCTGCGCGGCCGCTGGAGTGGTCGCCACTGCTATCACCGCCGCTAAAGCGATTATTGTGTGCTTCATGGCGTACGTCCCTCACCTGACAGCAAGGTAGACGGCCTCAGGGTGAGTGTTCAAGCTAAAATAGTCGGACAAATGGCGCGCTGATTGGGTTGCCTATCCGGGTCACGATCTCGACGCGCCTCTACGGAGTGCGCTGACCATTCGATCCGAGAGCAAGGCGGAAAGGACTGCCGAGGGGATTGACCATGGAAGCCTGCCCGACAGCTGGGCTTGTGACGTTAGAAGAGGCGTTCCAGAAGCTGGAGAGTTCCCATGTGATCCGCGTCCACAATCCTGAGCCGATGACGTTCGTCCAAGATCATGGACGTGCTCGCGGATGATCGGACGAACGCGTCATTCTAGGCGCCGACCATACGAGTGGCCGCCCATAGGCTCATATTGTCGGACATTTAAGAAGCGACCTGATGTCGGCCAAAATCCGACTTGTCAGTGATTTGGCGGGATACCACCGGCCGGTTGCGATGGGATCGGGTCCGGTTCATCGATCAGGATACGTGCTGCCGCCCCCTGAACGTCGTCGTACTGACCGGACCGAAGCGTCCACACGAAGGCCCCCACCGCGACAAGACCCAGCAGGACAGAGAACGGGGCGAGCAGGAGAAGGATGTTCATCCTGCACCCCGCAGCCGGAGCGCGTTCAAGGTGACCACAAGCGACGACCCTGCCATGGCCAGGGCTGCGACAAACGGGTTGACTAGGCCAAACATGGCCGCCGGAGCCGCCACGAGATTGTAAAGTGCGGCGAAGCCGAAATTCTCCAGCGCCCGCCGACGGGCGGAGCGAGCGATATCGATGGCTTCAACCACCGCCATCAGCCTGTCCTGGGTGAGAACCAGATCGGCGGCATTCTGGCTGGCTTCGATCGCAGATCCAGGTGCGATCGCAGCATGGGCTCGAGCCAGGGCGGCCGCGTCGTTGAGGCCGTCGCCGACCATCAGAACCTTGTGCCCGGAGGCGGCGAGACGATCGATCGCCTCCGCCTTTTCGCCGGGCAACAATCCGGCCCGCCATGTCGAAATCCCCAGGTGACGAGCCACAGTCGCCACCACGCTCGCCTGGTCGCCGGACAGAATTTCGACATTCACTCTTCGTGCCATCAGGGCGGCTATTGTCTGTGCTGCGTCTGATCTGGGGGAATCCGAAAACCGCAGACGGACTTTTGGTCCTTCGTCGAAACCGAACCACAACTCCGTTTCCGACGCGCGGAGTGTTGGGGCCCCGACAAAGGCCGCGCGACCCAGGCGCGCAGGCCGCCCGTTGATCAGTCCCGCGACGCCCAGGCCGGCGTGCTCGACGACATCCGTGGCGATTGAGCCATCGCCAGCGGCGCGGGCGACGGCCCGGGCCATCGGATGGTTGGAGGCCCGGGCCAAGGGAGCCGCCATGACCACTGAGGATCGGGGCGTTTCAATCAGGACCGGTCGGCCCTCGGTGAGGACGCCGGTCTTGTCGAACACGACGTGATCGATCTCGGCCAGTCTTTCGAGTGCGGCACCTGACTTCACCAGGACCCCGCGTCGAAACAGCCGGGCTGAGGCCACGATCTGAACCGCAGGCACAGCCAATCCCAAGGCGCAGGGGCACGTGACGATCAGGACTGCGACGGCGCGGACAAGCGCCTCGCGCGGGTCCAGTCCAAACGCCCAGCCGCCGACGAAGGTCAACAGAGCGGCGGCGTGGACCAGGGGGACATAGAGGGCGGCCGCTCGATCAGCGAGGCGCACATAGCGCGACCGGGATTGGGCACCGGCCTCGATCAGCCGCGCAATCCCCGCCAGGGTCGAGTCTTCTGACCCAGCCGTGGCCCTCAGGGTCAGGAGGCCCGCCAGGTTCACTGCCCCGGCCCGACACAACTGGCCAAAGGCCACCCGATCAGGCGTGCTTTCCCCCGTCAAAAGGCTGTTGTCGAGCAGCGCCTCTCCGTCCTCAAGAGTGCCGTCGACCGGAATCCTGTCACCCGGCCGAACACGAATCCGGTCGCCGGGACCGACATCACCGAGCGGAACCGATCGCTCGAAGCCGGCCTCGTCGACCAGAGCCGCGGTAGGAGCCTGCATCGCGAGAAGATCACCGGCGGCGCTGCGTGCGCTCTCCTTTAGCCGGTGATCAAGCCAGCGCCCGATGAGCAGCAGAAAGAGCAGGGAGACCGCGGCATCGAAATAGGCGTCGCGGCCATGCAGTATCGTCTCCGAAAAGCTGATGGCCAGGGTCAGGATGACGCCAACCGAGATCGGGACGTCCATGTTCGCTCGGCCTGCACGCAATGACCGCCAGGCCGACTCGAAGAAGGTCATCCCGGCGAACAGGGCACAGGGTGCGCCGACGGCCGCCGACATCCACATCATCATCGTGCGGGTCGCCGGACCCAGTTCCTGATCGAACAGCCCAGCCCACAGGGGAACCGAGAACATCATGGCGTTCATCGCCCCGAAAGCGGCGACAGCCAGGGCCAGGATCAGCTTGCGCCCCTCGCGGTCGCGCTGCTGCAGGGCAACGCTGGGATCGTAGGGGGTGGATGGATAACCCATCTGCGCGAGGGTTCGGACGACGCGGTCGGGATCGATCGCTCTGTCGGACACTTCGATCGCGAGGCGCCCGGTCGAGAGATTGAGCCGCGCGGACTGGACGCCGGTCAGGGCCGAGACCTCCCTTTCGATCTTCGAAATGCAGCCCGCGCAACGCGCGCCGGTCACCAAGAGGTCCAGACTGGCGCGCCCGTCGTCCCGCCGTCGGACGAAGGCCGACATGTCGCGCCCGATCGCCGTGTCCAGGGTCATGGCCATGTCAGCCTCCGCTCGGCGATGAACGCTCGTTCGCCGCCGTCCCGGGCGCTGATCCTCACGTCCCAGGCCCCAGAGCGCGGACCCGCCGCCTCGTATCGTCCAGGTCCTGTCTGGGTCAGCCTGACCTCGGCGCGCCCCTGTTCCGTGGCCGGGCGTTGGAGCACCGCCGAGACGTTCAGGCCCGACAGGGGGACACCGCCGCGATCCTCGATCAGGACCTCGAGCCCGGCCGGCGTCGCCTTTGCGCCGGCGCGCCAGCCTAGGGCGTCCTGCGCTCTCAGCCGCCCGAGTTCGGTATTGTAGATCAGCCCGGTCTCATAGGGTTTAGCCTCGACCTGGCCGGGGTGGGTTCGATAGGCGATCACGAGGAAGCTCATGTCGACGCCCACGACGAGGGCAAAAAAGGCGATGACACCCACGGCGACGTGCCATCCCTTGACGGCGAATGGAGGGCGGATCGAAGCGGTCGGCGCGGTCATTCAGAGAGGCTCCCGTATTCAAACGCCGTTTCAATGCTGCGGGTGCGATCGTCGGAGATCACCTCGAAGGTCGCGTCACGGCTTCCGCTATTAGCCTCGCTGGCGGGGGCCGTGACGAACAGGCGGATCGGGGTCACGCGGTTCGGAGCCACTTTAATGATCAATGGCCCCGTGCCGGCGTGGCCGGGGTTGCTCAGAGCGGCACCGGGGACGCCCGCGTAGCGGATCTCCAGCTTGGCCGCCTCGAAGCCATGGTTGGCGATCTTGAGTGTGTAGCCGTTGCGCACGGCACCGTCGTGAAGCAGGACGTAGGCCGGATTCCGGTCGCGAAGGGCGTGGACGACGATTTGTTCGCGGCTGCTCAGACCCCAGACCATGAGTCCGCCGACCAATGCCAGCGCCCCGCCATAGTAGACCGTTCGCGGGCGGAGGAGGCGGTGCTGTGGCTTGCGTCCCTCGCACCGGGCCGAAACGGCGGCGTCGGTGTCATAGGCAATCAGTCCGCGCTGACGCCCGACACGGTCCATGATCTCGTCGCAGGCATCGATGCACAGGCCGCAGTTGATGCACTCCAGCTGAGCGCCCTTGCGGATATCTATCCCCATGGGACAGGCGACAACGCACTGGTTGCAGTCGATGCAGTCGCCTCTGCCAACCCAGGTCTCGGCCTTCTTGTGAGGGCCGCGCGGTTCGCCACGGTTGTAGCGATAGGTGACCTGGAATGACTGGTCGTCCAGCATGGCCCCCTGGATGCGTGGCCAGGGGCACATGTAGGTGCAGACCTGCTCGCGCATGTGGCCGGCAAAGACATAGGTCGTGAAGGTCAGGATAGCGCAGGACACATAGGCGGTCATCGGTGCGGTCCCGACCCAGAACGTCCGGATCAGTTGCGGCGCGTCATGGAAATAGAAGATCCAGGCCCCGCCGGTACCGAAGGCGATCCCCATCCAGACGGCGTGCTTGGCAGTCTTGCGCCACAGCTTGTTGAACGACGTCGGTGCCGCGTCGAGGCGCATGCGGGCGTTGCGGTCGCCCTCGAACATCCGCTCGACGTATATGTAGAGGTCGGTCCACACCGTCTGAGGACAGGCATAGCCGCACCACAGGCGGCCGAACAGGGCCGTCACCAGGAACAGGGCAAGAGCCGACATCACCAGCAGACCGGTGATGAAATAGACCTCCTGAGGCCACAGTTGGATCATGAAGAAATAGAACCGCCCGCCGTCGAAATCGACGAGCACGGCCTGGTCCGGCAGAGTGCCCGGGCGCTCCCAGCGGATCCAGGGCGTGACATAGTAGATTGCCAGCATGACGATCAGCAGCGCCCATTTGAGCCATCGCCAGGGGCCGTGTACGAGCTTTGGATAGATGGGCGTCCGGGGTTTGTAGAGACCGGTGGGTCGCGCCTTTTCACGCTGGCGTTCAGCGACCGAGACCGGGCCCTCGCCCGGCGTCTTCTGGCGGGTCCGGTCGATCAGGACGGTCATGGGGCCGGCACTTCAACCTGCACGACCGAAGGTTCGCCGCCGTCGGCATTGACGTGGACATAGACCGCCAAGGCCTTGATCACACCCGGCGAGAAGCGGCTTTCCCACGCAGGCATGACACCATTCCGACCATTGTGGAGCTGACTGGTAATCGCGACGCGATCCGAACCGTTCAGCCATTCGCGGTCCGTCAGGTCGGGCGCGCCTATCGCCCGTGATCCCGCGCCCGTGGGCATGTGGCAGGCCGCACAGTTGTCGGCGAACAGAGTGGTGGCGCGGGCGACGGCTTGGGCGTCAGCAGGTCGGCCAGACAGCTTGACGACGTATTCCGTCAGGTCGGCGATTTGAGCCGGCTGCAAAAGTCCGTCGCGACCAAAGGCAGGCATCTGGGACGTTCTGGCATTGGCATGTCCGGAACGGACGCCGACCCGGATCGTGTGCTCGATTTCCTCCAGCGAGCCGCCCCATAGCCAGACGTCGTCACGGAGGTTGGGATAGCCCTTCACTCCGCCGCCACCTGCGCCGTGGCAGCTGGCGCAATTATCGCCGAACACGGACTGTCCGACGGCCAGGGCGTGGGCCTGGAGTTCCGGATCCGCCTCGATCTGCTGCAGGGACGCCGAGGCGAGCATAGCATCGCCCTGGCCGCGCTGCGCTCGAAGCGCGCCCAAATCCTGGGCCACGGCGGCCCTGTCGGACTGCTTCAGCATTCCGGGCGTGTAGCCACGGATCCCCGGCCACGCCGGCATCAGGACCCAGTAAACGATCGAGAAGGCGATACAGGCGTAGAAGACCCAAAGCCACCAGCGGGGCAGGGGACTGTCCAGCTCCTTGATGCCGTCCCATTCATGCCCGGTCGTATCCACGCCGGAATGTTCGTCGCGCTCGCGTTCAGACATGGTCGTCCTCGTCCTTCTCGAGCGGGAGTCGGGCAAGGCGGCGGAAGGCCTCGCCGTTACGGGGCCACAGGGCGTAGCCAATCCCGGCGAAAAAGATCGCGCCGAAGTAGATCAGACCGCCTTGCTGGGCGAAGCGGGCCACAGTCTCGTAGTCCAGGCCACTCATCGCATATTGTCCGGGTCTTCGGCCTGAAAGGTGCGGAAATCCACCATCGTGCCGAGTTGCTGAAGGTAGGCGATCAGGGCGTCCATCTTGGTCAGACGCGCCGGGTCACCGTCGAAATCGCCTTGAACGATGCGGGGGCCATAGCGACCACGAAGCGCCGAGGTCTCGCTGGCATAGGGATCGACCTGCGCCAGTGCGTCCGCTTCGGCGTTCGCGATCTGATCGTCGGTGTAGGGCACGCCCACCGTTCTCATGGTCGCCAGCTTGGCGCGGATGGCATGCAGATCCAGGTCCTGATCAGCCAGGAAGAGGTAGGGAGGCATGTTCGACTCTGGCACGACGGCCCGTGGGTCGCTCAGGTGCTCGCGGTGCCACTCGTTGGAGTATTTGCCGCCGACGCGGGCCAGGTCCGGCCCCGTCCGTTTGGACCCCCACTGGAACGGATGGTCATACATACTCTCAGCGGCCAGGCTGTAGTGCCCATAGCGTTCGACCTCATCGCGCAGGGGCCGGATCATCTGCGAATGGCAGCTGTAGCAACCCTCGGAGATATAGACGTCGCGACCGGCGAGTTCGAGCGGCGTGTAGGGGCGAACGCCCTCGACCTTTTCGATCGTGCTCTCGACCCAGAATAGGGGCGCGATCTCGACGATGCCGCCTATGGAGACGACGATGACGATGCCGATAATCAGCAACAGGGAGTGCCGCTCAAACGGTCCGTGTTTCTTCCACATGGCGATCCTCACTCGGCCGGCAGCAGTTGCGGCGCGATTGTCGTCGCCTGGACGCTCTCGACGGATGTCGAGGACGGCATGCGGATCGTTCGCCACAGGTTGTAGGACATGATGAGCGTGCCGCTCAGGTACATCAGGCCGCCGACGGCGCGGATGACGTTCTCGATGTGCTTGGCGGCGACCGTCTCGATGAAGCTGTTGGCGAGATACCCGTCGGGCGTGTACTCCCGCCACATCAGGCCTTCCATGATGCCCGAGACCCACATCGCGGTGATGTAGAGAACGATGCCGGTGGTCGCGATCCAGAAATGCCATTCGACGAGGGCGTTCGAGTACAGCCGGTCCTTCTTCCATAGCCAGGGAACAAGACAGTAGATGGCCCCGAAGCTGATGAAGCCGACCCAGCCGAGCGCGCCGGAATGGACGTGACCGATGGTCCAGTCGGTATAGTGTGACAGGGCGTTGACCGTGCGGATCGCCATCAGCGGCCCCTCGAAGGTCGACATGCCGTAGAAGGCGATGGCCACGACCATCATCCGGACCACAGGATCGGTGCGAAGCTTGTCCCAGGCACCCGACAGAGTCATCAGGCCGTTGATCATCCCGCCCCAGGACGGCATCCACAGCATGATTGAGAAGGTCATGCCCAGGGTCTGTGCCCACTGCGGCAGGGCCGTGTAGTGCAGGTGGTGCGGACCCGCCCAGATGTAGATGAAGATCAGCGACCAGAAATGCACGATCGACAGTCGGTACGAATAGACCGGCCGATCGACCCGCTTGGGCACGAAATAATACATCATCGCCAGGAAGCCGGCCGTCAGGAAGAACCCTACCGCGTTGTGGCCGTACCACCACTGGACCAGAGCATCCTGCACGCCGGCGAAGGCCGAATAGCTGCGCGCCTCGAGCAGTCCCACCGGAACGGCGGCGTTGTTCACCAGGTGCAGCAGGGCGACGGTGACGATGAAGGCGAGATAGAACCAGTTGGCCACATAGATGTGCGGCTCCCTGCGCTTCCAGATCGTGGCGAGGAACACCAGCAGGTAGGCGACCCAGACGACGGTCAGCCACAGGTCGACGTACCATTCAGGCTCGGCGTATTCGCGCGACTGGGTGATGCCGGCCAGATAGCCGGTCGCCGCCAGGACGATAAACAGCTGGTAGCCCCAGAAGACGAACCAGGGCCACATACCGCCCGCCAGCCGTGCCCGGCAGGTCCGCTGAACGACCCAGAAGGAGGTGCAGATCAGGGCGTTGCCACCGAAGGCGAAGATGACCCCGGAGGTGTGCAGGGGGCGCAGACGACCAAAATTCAACCATCCGGCCTCCGGGAAATAGAATAGCTCCGGCCACGACAGCTGGGAGGCGATGAGTACCCCCACCAGCATGCCCACGACGCCCCAGAACATGGTGGCGATCACCCCGGCGCGAATGACACCGTCCGAATATCGCGCCGGATTTGCCCGGAACCGCCCGTTGTTGATCCCGAGGGTCATGGCCGCGAGCGACAACACCCCGGCCGCCAGCAGAATATAGCCGTGGAAGCGGAACGACGGGTCATCCGTGGCCGCCGTCGCGAGAAGGGCGACCAGTGTCAGCACCCCCAGGGTCACGAACAGCGGAATAGTCCCGGTGTCGAGTTCGTCGGTCTGTGTTCGATTCGGCATTCACGCCCCCTTGTCTTCAAGGGCTTTGCCGCAACGCAGCAGCAGCGGCTTTGATCTATCGCAAAGCATGATTGCGCCGTTCGGGGTGTGATGACCGGCGGAGAGCCGAAATGCCAATCATCACCGATCAAGAGCGCAACATCCTTGTGGGAGGACCGCTCGCTCTCGCGGCGTCGTCGGCGGCGCTTGCCTTGGCTCTAGGCATAGACGCCTTCGACCACATGGCATTCTCCGCGAGTCTCTGTGGAGGCACCACGGAACACTGCAGCGCATGTTTCGCCGCCTTGGCATCGCTTGCCGTTGCCGTGATATCCGGCGGTGTGAGCGTCGCCGTGTTTCGGGCGTATCGCACCAGCGGAGTTGCGGCATGACCTCTGCCGCGAGTGCTCGGTTCGACTACAAGGCCGCATTCGAATCCGCAGTCGACCAGGTGAAGGGCGAAGGTCGCTATCGCGTCTTCGCCGACCTGAAGCGCGTTCGTGGCCAGTTTCCCAGGGCCGTGCGCCGGCGGGATGACGGAACCGAGCAGGACGTCATCATCTGGTGCTCGAACGACTACCTCGGCATGGGTCAGCATCCAGCGGTGCTCGAGGCCATGCAGGCCGAGATCGACGCCGTGGGCGCCGGGGCCGGGGGCACCCGCAACATCTCGGGCACGACACGGTCGGCCGTCGATCTGGAAGCCGAACTGGCCAGCTGGCACCAGAAGGAAGCCGCCCTGCTGATGACCTCGGGCTATGTGGCCAACGAGGCGACCCTGACGACGCTGCAACGCATCCTGCCGGGCCTGATCACCTTTTCCGATTCGCTGAACCATGCCTCGATGATCGCCGGGATCAGGAACGGTGGCGGTGAGCGGCACGTCTTCCTGCACAACGACCTCGAACATCTCGAAAGCCTGCTGGCCTCGGCCCCCGCTGATGCACCCAAGCTGATCGCCTTCGAGAGCGTCTACTCGATGGACGGCGACATCTCCGACCTGGCCGGCACCATCGCCCTGGCCCGGAAATACGGTGCCATGACCTATCTGGACGAGGTCCATGCGGTGGGCCTGTACGGCGCGACCGGGGCGGGCGTTGCCGAACGCGACGGCGTCCTCGACGGCATCGACATCATCGAATGCACCCTGGGCAAGGCGATCGGCGTGATGGGCGGATACATCGCCGCCGACGCGGTGATCATCGACGCGGTGCGCAGCTGGGCCTCGGGCTTCATCTTCACGACCTCGCTGCCGCCGGCCCTGACCGCCGGGGCCCTGGCCTCGGTGCGTCACCTGAAAGCCCACCCCGAACTGCGCGTCGCCCATCAGGAGCGTGCTCAGACCCTGAAGGACCGCTTCGCCGCTGCCGGCATTCCGGTCATGCCCAGCGAGAGCCACATCGTCCCGGTCTTCGTCGGCGACCCGGTTCACACCAAGATGATCTCGGACATGCTGCTCGAAGAGTTCGGCGTCTACGTTCAGCCGATCAACTATCCGACCGTGCCCAAGGGCACCGAACGCCTGCGCTTCACCCCCTCGCCCAACCACGACGACGGCATGATGGACGCCCTGGTCAGCGCCATGGACAAGCTCTGGACCCACTGCCACATCGCCCGGATGCCGGCGGCGGCGTGATGGCCGACGGCCTCGGCGAGGTCATCGTCGAATCCACCCGCAACGGGACCTATCTGAAGGTCACGGCGGTCCACGTGGCAACCGGTACAGAGGCGACAGCCGTCGGGCCGGCGCACGAACCCAAGGCCGTGGAGCGGCTGGCGATCGTCAAGCTGAGGCGGGCTCTGGGGGAGGGGTGACGACTGCTGCCATGTCCTGACACCAGGGCAGGTTAGTGAGAGGCCTTGCAAGGACCAGCCCCCATGACCCTGACCGCCGTTTGCCACTGTGGTGCCACCCGGATCGAGATGGACGGGCCGCCAAGCTCGGCCAAGACCTGCAACTGCACCTACTGCCAGCGCGTCGGCGCGGTCTGGGGCTACTACCGGCCCGAGGAAATCCGCGTCACGGCGACCGAAGATCGCGTCTATTCGCCCAGCGGTCTGAACGACCATCATTTCTGCGGCCGATGCGGCGGCAACACCCACGGGTTCTCGCCGGACTGGGCCTCGATGTATGACGACAACGGGCAGCTTAAACCCGGGATGAAGGAAGGGGTGCCGGAAGCGCGCTCGGCCGCGGTCAACCTGAACATGGTGGAGGGCCTCGATCTGTCGACCCTGACGATCGAGGCGGTGGACGGCCGCAACAACTGGTAGCGAGCGGATCGTCGCAGGGCCGGCGAGGCCTCCCGACACAAGATGTTGTGGTGAACGGGCGCGCGGACTAGATAGGCGGCCTCTTATTCCGTCAGCCCGGACATGCCCGTGACCGCCACTACCCATGACGCCTATTTCTCGCGCGGTCTGGCCGACGCCGATCCGGATGTCTTCGGCGGCATCCAGGGCGAACTCGGTCGTCAGCAGGAACAGATCGAGCTGATCGCGTCGGAAAACATCGTCTCCAGGGCGGTCCTTGAGGCGCAAGGATCCGTCCTGACCAACAAATACGCCGAGGGCTATCCGGGGCGGCGCTACTATGGCGGCTGCGAATTCGTGGACGTTACCGAAGACCTGGCACGGAACCGGGCCAAGGAACTGTTCGGCTGCGCCTTCGCGAACGTCCAGCCGCACTCGGGGGCCCAGGCCAACCAGGCGGTGTTCTTCGCCCTGCTGCAACCCGGCGACACCTTCCTGGGGATGGACCTGGCCTGTGGCGGCCACCTGACGCACGGCAGCCCTGCCAACCAGTCGGGCAAGTGGTTCCGCCCCGTGACCTACAAGGTCCGCGAGGACGACAATCTGATCGACTACGACCACGTCGCCGAGATGGCGCTGAAGGAAAAGCCGAAGCTGATCGTGGCGGGTGCCAGCGCCTACAGCCGTCACATCGACTTCAAACGCTTCCGCGAGATCGCCGACAGTGTCGGGGCCTATCTGTTCGTCGACATGGCCCACTATGCGGGTCTGGTCGCCGGCGGGGCCTATCCCGATCCGCTTCCCCACGCCCATGTCGTGACGACGACGACGCACAAGACCCTGCGCGGCCCGCGCGGCGGGATGATCCTGTCCAACGACATCGAGCTGGGCAAGAAGATTAACTCGGCCGTCTTCCCTGGCCTGCAGGGCGGGCCGCTGGAACATGTCATCGCCGCCAAGGCCGTGGCCTTCGGAGAGGCGCTCAAGCCTGAGTTCAAGCTCTATGCGAAACAGGTCGTCGCCAACGCCCAGGCCCTGTCGGCCGTGCTGATCGAGCGGGGCCTGGCCGTCGTCTCGGGCGGTACCGACAGCCACATCGTCCTGGTCGATCTGCGCCCCAAGAGCGTGACCGGCAAGGCGACCGAGCTTCAGCTCGAACACGCCCTGATGACCTGTAACAAGAACGGCGTGCCGTTCGACACGGCACCCTTCACCGTTACCTCGGGCGTTCGCCTGGGGACGCCGGCCGGCACCACGCGCGGCTTCGGTGTGGAGGAGTTCAAGTCAATCGGTCACTGGATCGCCGACGTCGTTTCGTCGATGAACGGCGGCGACGAGGCCGATCCGGCCGTGATCGCCGAGGTCGCCGGCAAGGTGCGCGAACTGACGCGCCGCTTCCCGATCTACGGATAGGCCGCAGATGAAGTGCCCGTTTTGCGGCCATCAGGATACGCAGGTGAAGGACAGCCGACCGTCGGACGACGGCTCGGCCATCCGGCGTCGGCGGTCCTGTCCGCAATGCAGCGGGCGGTTCACGACCTTTGAGCGGGTCCAGTTGCGTGAACTGGTCATCCTGAAGCGTAACGGCCGGCGCGCGCCCTTCGATCGTGACAAGCTGGAGCGGTCCCTGTCGGTCGCCCTGCGCAAACGCCCGGTCCAGGCCGAACAGGTCGAGCAGTTGGTCAGCCGCATCACGCGTCAACTCGAAAGCCTGGGCGAGACCGAAATCGCCTCCAGCGTCGTCGGGGACTTCATCATGAAGGCGCTCAAGAGCGTCGATGAGGTCGCCTAT
>NZ_JBIIAY010000006.1:0-54316 GCF_044239655.1 Brevundimonas sp. | reverse complement strand
GTGCCGCTGGCCTCGGTGGAGGAGGCGAGGGCCCTGCCGCTGGACCTGAACGGGATCGATCTGCCGGGGACGGGGCCGGCGCGTGTCCGCTGGCGCGACCGGGCGGGGCCGGTGCTGTTCAAGGGTGAGCGGATCGCCGAACCGGTGGAGGTCGATGCCGACACCTATGTGCTGTTCGGTCAGGCGCGGGTGCGTTCGGGCTCGGGCGTGACCACGGTGATCGATCCCGGCCTGCCGACCTGGCTGGGGCAGGAACTGGCCGGGTTTACGCCGCGGGTCATGGGATACTATGCCGAGCGGCTGGGGCCCTCAGCTGGCGGGCCACCGACCCTGATGGTGTCGTGGACGGGGCCGACCGAGCGTCTGTCCAGCATGGGCGGCAGTGTCCTGCCCGGGCTGATCTCGATGAATTTCGAGGGCGAGGGCGTGCTGCACCCGGATGCGGCGGCCCTGTCGCGGGCGCGGTGGTTCATCGGCCATGAGGCGGCGCATTTCTGGCTGGGGTCGAACGGGCTGAGATACGAGTTCGCGCGCGACGCCTGGATCACAGAGGGTGGGGCCGACCTGATGGCGGTGCGGGCGATCTCGGCGATCGATCCGTCATACGATGCGCGCGCCGAGTTGCAGCGCGAGGTGGACGACTGCGTGACCTTCGCGGCGGGCAAGCCCGTGGTGACGGCGGGCGAGCGTGGTGACAACCGGGCCTACTATGCCTGTGGCGCGGTCTGGGCGATGGCGTTCGAGGCGGCGAGGACAGAGCGGGATGGCGGCGACTGGTTCGACGTCATCGCCGACTTCCAGCGCGGTGAAGGCCGCGATGAGGTGCTGTCGCGCGAAGAGTGGCTCTCGGCCCTGACCCGCACGGCGCGCGATCCGTCACTGAGGCTTGATATCGAACGGATGCTGGACCGAGGCGTCGCCGATCCCGGCGCAGTGATCGGGCGGTTGTTCCAGCGGACGGGGGTGGCGCACCGGGTCGAGGGCGGGAAGATCGTGCTGGGCTGAGGCGGCTCAGCGATGCTCGAGCATGTGGAAAATTCGGGCGACGACGACGGCGTCCGGATCGATGCGGTAGCGGACGATGTAGCCAGCCTTGCCGAACTTCACGGATAATTCGCGGTCGCCCGACGCAACGGAACGCCCCAGCATCGGAAAAGCGCCCAGACGTGCAATGGCCGTGGTGATCGCATCGGCGGCGTCTTCGGCGGCCTGTGGGCTGTTCCTGGCGAGAAAGGCGGCAAGGCGTTCGCGATCGGCCTGGGATGCGCGGCTGAAGCGTACGGGCAGTGTCAAGATTTGGCGTCGAGACGTCGGCGGATATCGGCCTTCAATTCCGCCGACCAGTCCTCAAGCGTGATGTACTCGCCGGTTCGGTCATACTCGGCAAGGGCAGCAGCCGCCTGCTCGTCTTGCCATTTTCGGGCAGCGTCGGTTCTGAGGTCGCCGAGATGCCGATGAGCCAGGGTGTCGACGACGATATCGAACAGAAAGCCCTCGGCATCCGATCCCGCCTCGCGGGCGGTCTTCTCGAACTCTGAAGCCAGGGTGGCGTCCAGCGTCAGGGTGAAGGTTCGGTTGGGTGCGCCGTCGGCCATGACCGACGATACCACTGTGTCAGCGACGCGCCAATCACGCCCCCGCGAACGGATAGGGGCTGACCGACTTGGACCAGTCGTCGACGGCGAGGGGGCGGTCGATCGGGGGGGCGGCGCGTTCGGCGCAGGGGTGGCGGTGGCACAGGCGACAGGCGGGGCCGATGGGGGTGACGTCGAGCGTCGCCAGGTCGATGCCCCGGGCGGCCGACAGGCGGTGGGCGTGTTTCAGCTCACAGCCGATGCCGATGGCGAGGTCGGCGCCCTCCGAGAAGGCGTCGCGGCCCTGGCGGTCGACGGTGCGGGCCAGGGTGAACCACTGGCCGGCGGGCTTTCCGTCCTGGGCCGGGGTCTCGATGATCTGGGTGACGAGGCGGCCCGGCGTGCGGAAGGCCGAATAGAGACGCCAGCGAGGGCAGGAGCCGCCGAACCGGGCGAAGGGGAAGGCGGCCGAGGCGTAGCGTTTGGAGACGTTTCCCGCCTGGTCCACCCGCATCAGGAAGAAGGGCACGCCGCGGGCGGTGGGGCGCGACAGGGTGGTCAGGCGCTGGGCCGCCTGTTCGAAGCTGACGCCGAACCGGGCCTGGAGCCGGGGGAGGTCATAGCCGGTGTCCTCGGCCGTCCGGTGGAAGGCGGCGTAGGGCATCAGGATGGCGGCGGCCAGACTGTTGGTCAGGCTGACCTTGACCAGGCGGCGCGAGGCCGGGTCGGGCATGTCGGCGGCGTCGGCCATGGCTTCGAGGTCGGCCTCGTGTTCCGACAGTGCCAGCTGGCAGGCGACGGCGAAGGCGCGCGAGGCGTGGCCGAGGCTTTCGGAGATCAGCAGGCGGCGGCGGTGCGGGTCGAAACGACGGGTCCATTCGACCATGACCTCGGCCGGCATGACGCGGACGGCGAGGTTGTGCCGGTCGGCCAGGCGGCGGCGGGCCAGGGCCTCGACCTCTTCGCCGGTGGCGTTGCGGGTCAGGTCGGCGTGCAGGGCCTCGCCCATCAGGTCGAGGTCGGGGAAGTGGTTGTTACGCGACTGGATATAGTCGCGGACCCGGTCGGCGGGGGTGTGGTCGGTCGCGTCGTCGCGGGCTCCGATCCGCTCGCGGGTGCGGGCCTCGGTGAAGGTGCGGTACAGGCGCAGCACCGCGTCGGCTGCGGCGGGAGCGTCGTCGGCCAGTTGCAGGATTTCGTGCCGGGGGACGGCCAGACCCTTGAACAGGGGGTCGGCGAAGATCTCGGCCAGTTCGGCCTCGCCCGCCTGACCGGCCGGACGGTTTAGCTCACGCAGATCGACGTCATAGGTCTCGGCCAGACGCAGCAGGAGCTGGGCGGAGACCGGGCGCTGGTTGCGCTCGATATGGTTCAGGTAACTGGGCGAGACCGCGAGGTCGGCGGCCATGCCGGTCTGGGTCAGGTTGAGGCTGCGCCGAAGCCGTTTCAGTCGGCCGCCGAGGAAGAGCTTGCGATCCGTGGTCTCCATGACGGCAGGTTGTCATGAAATGACTAAAATCGAAAGGTCATGATTTAACAAAATGACACTGTGATCGCGGCTCTATCGGTATCTATTGTGACTGTGGCGTGTTTCCTGAGCTCACAGCGCATCGGCGCACGAATGGAGACCACCATGGAACCGCTCAGCCGGCCTCAGGCCATCATCGCTTTCTGTCTGGCTCCGCTGGAGCTGGATGACAGTTCGGAGGCCGCGACCGAGGTCCGGCGGCGTCTGGAGCATGTCATCAAGACCTTCCAAGCCAAGGCGGCCCAGCCGATCAGCGTCGATTTCTCGCGCATGCCGTCACAGGTCATCAATGAGGCGGCCCACGGCTACGAATAGCCGGAAGGGCTCAGGTCAGGCCGCCATCGCGCGCGGATCGGCAGCGGCGCATTCGGCGACGAGGGTCAGCAGATCCTCGGCGCTGAAGGGCTTGGACAAATGGGCGTCCGCTCCGGCCGCCTGACCGGCCGCGACGTGCTCGGCCAGGGCGTTGGCGGTCAGCATGACGATCGGCGTCCGCGCTGTGCCCATGGCGGCCTCGTGGGCGCGGATTTCCCGGGTGGCGGTCAGCCCGTCCATGACCGGCATCTGCATGTCCATCAGGACCAGGTCGAACGGCTGGGCACAGAAGGCGGCGAAGGCCTGGGCCCCGTCCTCGACCGAGGTCAGGTCGACGTGGGCCTGGGCCAGGATCAGTTCGACGACGCGGCGGTTGGTCGGGTGGTCGTCGGCCAGCAGGACACGGACGCCACCGCCTTCACGCTCTGGCTCGATCGAGGCGTCCAGGCCGGCTGCCGCCGTGGGCTGGGAAGCCTGGATCAGGGGCAGGGTCAGGATGAAGGCCGAGCCTCCGCCCGGCTCGCTCTCGCAATCCAGGGCGCCGCCCATCATTTCGGCCAGCTGACGACAGATGGCCAGGCCCAGGCCGGTGCCACCGTAACGGCGGGTGATGCTGGCGTCGGCCTGTTCGAAGCGGTTGAACAGACGGTCGCGGGCCTCGGCGTCGAAGCCCACGCCGGTATCTTCGACCGTGAAGCGCAGGAAGGGCTCGCCGTCGGGCGAAAGCGCGGTGGCGGCCGTCAGGCTGACGAAGCCCTGGCCGGTGAATTTGACGGCGTTGGAGACCAGGTTGGTCAGGATCTGCTTGACCCGGACCGCGTCGCCCAGGACCCAGGTGTCGGCGTCCGGCTCGATATCGCAGAAGAACTGCAGCCCCTTGTCGGCGGCCGAGGCGGCATAGAGCTGGGCCGCCTCCCTGACGGCGCGCGACAGCAGGAAGGGTTGGGCGGCGATCTCGACGCGGCCGGATTCGACGCGGGCGAGGTCCAGGATGTCGCTGAGCAGGGTCTGGAGCGTCTGGCCCGAGGACTGGATCAGCTCCAGCATCTCGGACTGTTCGGGGGTCAGGTCGGTGCGGGCAAGCGCCTGAGCCAGGCCGATGACGCCGTTCAGGGGGGTGCGGATCTCGTGGCTCATATTGGCCAGGAAGGCGGACTTGGCCTGGGTCGCGGCTTCGGCGGCATCGCGGGCCTCGGCCAGGGCGATGGCGTCGCGCTTCAGGTCGGTGATGTCGTTGACCACGGTGACGGTCCCGCCGTCGGCGGTGCGGCGATCCTGGACCCTGAGCCAGATATCGCCGGCCATGCGCTGTTCCATGGTGCTGAACCCCACGAGACGCGCCGCCATGCGCTCGGCCAGCCATTCGTCGCGACGGCCAAAGGCTTCGACATAGGTGTCGGTGGTCAGGCCCGCCTCGACCAGCTGGCCGAAGGTGATCCCGGGCCTGAGGTGGGGTTTGAGCTCGGGGTTGACCTCGGCATAGCGCTGGTTCCACGCCACGAGCCGATCCTCGTCGTCGAAGAAGGCGAGGCCGTCCGGCATGCCCTCGATGGCTTCACGCAGCTGGGCCAGGCTGTTGGTCCGCGACCAGTAGGCGATACCCGTCATGAAGGCGGCGAAGATGACGGTCACGATGACGGCAGCCAGAAGGGTGATTTGCAACGTCGACTGGGACAGGTCGCCGACGACGGTCACCGGCGCGGGGGTGACCACCATGGCCGCCATCGTGCCGAAATGCAGGGTCGCCACGGTCAACGATCCCAGCAGCGTTGCCGCGCCCGCTCTGAGCTGTCGCGGGACAACCCGTATGAAGCCGATGAGACTGGCCATCGCCATGCCCGCGATGACCGCCAGAACGGTCGGACCGATCTGCCACTCGATCCGCGCGCCCTGGATGGTGACGGCCGACAGGCCGACGAAGTGCATGGCGGTGGTCGAGGCTGCGGCGGTCAGACCCGCGACAACCCGGCCGGCCTTGCCAGGGCGGCTCATCAGCAGGGCGATCCCGACGGCGAAGCCGACGCAGACGATGACCAGCGAAGACAGGGTGATCAGGCCGTCGTACCGCACCTCGGCGACACCGCGATATCCCACCATGGCCAGGAAATGGGTCGCCCAGACGGTCAGGGCCGAAATCGCGGTGGCTCCGGCACCGAACATGATGCCGCGACCACGGCCGCTCGACCGCGCCAGTGAAAGAAGGCCCACGGTCGTGGCCAAACCGGCCACGCACAGGACGACCGCCCCGACGACGTAGCGCCAGTCGTGTTCGACGGAAAGGCAGTAGAGAAGGTCGTCCAAGGTCGTTCGTGCTCCTGGCCCCACCCTAACCTTCACAGGTAAACAAACCGGTGCCCGGGATGCTGAAGACGGTGCCCGTAACGGTCATCAAGCCGTGCCATCCTCGTGTTATGAGGATCGAATCGGGGCCTGCCGCTCCGGTGCTCCGAGGTTTGCCGGCCGTAATGCCCTACGAACAGTCGCCTTCTCCCGTCGCGCCCCTGGCGTCGTCGCGTCTGTGGACCGAGGTCGCGACGGGCGGGCTGGCAGTCGTGATCATGCTGGCTCTGGCCGTCGTCCACCCCGAGATTGCGATCTGGCTGGTCGGCGGGGCCGCCATCGTGGCCCTGAGCGCCTGGTTGGCCATTCGACGCCCGGCGGCGTCGAGCGCGATCGTCGCGGACGGCCGGGGTGACGGCGCCTGGGATGCGCGGCGTATGGCGCTGCTGGACAGTGTGTTCGAGGCCATGACCGATCCGGTCATGGTGGTCAGCGGCGGCGAGGCGGATGACATCGCCGGTCGGCGGATCATCCTGGCCAACGGCGCGGCGCGCGACCTGTTGAAGATTGCCCGGGAGGGTGCGCTGCTGGTTTCGGCCGTGCGTGACCCCGGGGTGCTGGAAGCGGTGGACGAGGCCCTGTTCGGCGGGGTGGACCGCACGACCAGCTATGCGGCCGGGGGATCGCGGGACCGGCACTGGCGCGCCTGGGTCGAGCCGCTGAGGTCCGAGCCGGGCTCCGAGTCGGCATTGGGGCCGCACGACCGGCTGGCGGTGCTGCGCCTGCATGACGAGACCGACGTGCGGCGCATGGAGCTGATGCGCGTCGACTTCCTGGCCAACGCCAGCCACGAGCTGAGGACGCCGCTCGCCTCGCTGAGCGGGTTCATCGAGACGCTGAAGGGCCATGCCCGGGACGACCCGAAGGCGCGCGACAAATTCCTGGACATCATGGGGGTCCAGGCGGACCGGATGGGGCGGCTGGTGGCCGACCTGCTGTCGCTGAGCCGGATCGAGCTGAACGAGCATATCCCGCCGTCCGGGCGCGTCGATCTGGCGCTCGCGGCGTCGGACGTCGTGGATGCGCTGAGCGTGCTGTCGCAGGAAAAGGGCGTCGCGATCGTGCTGGAGGCAGAGCCTGGTGCGACGTCGATCGAGGCGGATCGCGACGAGATCGTTCAGGTGGTCCAGAACCTGACCGACAATGCGATCAAGTACTCGGCACCCGGACAGGTCGTCGAGATCGCGATCCGACGCGGACTGACGCTGGACGCGGCACCGGGGCCGCGCACCGAAGGGGCGACGCGGATGTCGCTGCTGACGCCTGATCGTGAGGCGGGGGTGCTGTATGCGGCGGTCACGGTTCGCGATCACGGGCCGGGCATGGCGCGCGAACACCTGCCCCGGCTGACCGAGCGGTTCTATCGCGTCGAGGGTCAAAAGAGCGGCGGAGAGCGGGCCGGGACGGGTCTGGGGCTCGCCATCGTCAAACATATCGTCAATCGGCACCGTGGCGGGTTCGTCGTCGAGAGCGCCGTGGGCGAAGGCGCGGGATTCACGGCCTATTTCCCGATGGCGGCCGGGGCGGTGGCGACGCCTGCAGCGCGGGAGACGGGTGCGCAGATGCTTCAACCTGCGCCGTAACAGAACTGTCACCCAGCCGTCGTAATCCGCTCGCCACCCGAGGCTATTGCGGCCCTTGAAAGCCGGCCCTCGCCGCGCTGCGATTCTGGCGACCCCTGCTCCCCGATGATCTGGTTGTTCCTGCCGATCCTGATCGCGCTGTCGGCGCTGGCCTTCGTCGGCGGACGCCGGCTGGCGACGCGCCGGGCGGCTGCTGCGGGCGTCAAGGCCCACTCCCGGCCGACCCAGCATGGCCTGTATGCGATGATCTGGGTCGGGGTACCGGCCCTGGTCATCCTGATCGCGGCCGGAATCTTCGCCGAGCCGATCGCCTATCAGACCATCGCCGCCGGGGCCCCCGCCGAGGTCAATGAGCTGGAGACCTTCAAGCGCGAAGCCTTCTTCGACGATGCGCGCCGTGTCGGTCAGGGTCAGGTTCCACAACAGATCTGGCTGGCCCCGTTGAGCGAGGCCCTGATCGTCGAGGGGCGCAGGTCGGCGCAGGTCCATACGGTCCTGACTACCGGGGCCCTGATCGCGGCGGCCGTCGCGGCGGCACTGGGGGCCCTGTTCGCGGTGTTGCAGATCAAGCCCTCCCTGCGTGCTCGGAACCGGGTCGAGGGCTGGATCGGCGGCATCTTGCTGGCCTGTTCGGCGGTGGCGGTGCTGACGACCGTCGGCATTCTGTTCTCGTTGATCTTCGACTCGCTGCGCTTCTTCCAGTCGGTGCCGGTGACCGAGTTCCTGTTCGGGACCAAATGGTCGCCCCAGATCGCCATCCGGGCCGATCAGGTCGGATCGTCCGGCGCGTTCGGCGCCGTGCCCCTGTTCGCCGGCACCTTCCTGATCATGCTGATCGCCATGTGCGTCGCGGCACCGGTCGGGCTGTTCAGTGCCATCTATCTGTCGGAATACGCCAGCCGGACCTCGCGGGCGGTGATCAAACCGGTGCTCGAGATTCTCGCGGGCGTGCCCACGGTGGTCTACGGGTTCTTCGCGGCGCTGACGGTGGGGCCGGCGTTCCGGGTCTTCTTCAACACGATCGGCGGCTGGCTGGTCGGCGGGCCTCTGGACGGGGTCGGCCAGTATCTGATGCTGGTGCAGAACCAGATGGCGCTGGTGGCGGGCGCGGTGATGGGGATCATGCTGATCCCGTTCGTGTCGTCTCTGTCGGACGATATTCTCAACGCCGTGCCGCAGTCGCTGCGCGACGGCTCATACGCCATGGGTGCGACCAGGTCGGAGACGGTCAAGCGGGTGCTGTTGCCGGCCGCCCTGCCGGGCATTTCGGGGGCGATGATCCTGGCGGTGTCGCGGGCCATCGGCGAGACCATGATCGTGACCATGGCGGCGGGTCTGGCGGCCAGGCTCACGCTCAATCCGCTCGACACGGTGACCACGGTGACGGTGCAGATCGTCACCCTGCTGACCGGCGATCAGGAGTTCAACAGCGCGAAGACTTTGGCGGCCTTCGGACTCGGCCTGACGCTGTTTCTTGTGACCCTGGTGCTCAACATCGTCGCCCAGCGGATCGTCCAGACCTATCGGGAACAGTATGACTGACGCGACTTCAGCCACGGTTCCGGCGGCGGACGTCGCGCGCGCAGGTCGGCTCAAGGCCGGGCTCAAGCGGCGCTATGCCCGCGAGGGTCGGTTCAAGATGTACGGCGTGCTGGCCGTCTGTATCGCCATCGGCTTCCTGCTGCTGCTGCTCGGCCGGATCGTGACCCAAGGCTACACCGCCTTCTACGCGCACGAGATCACCCTGCCGGTCTATATGGACCCCGCACGTATCGACCGGGCCTATCCGCAGGGTACCAACTTCGAACTGCTGGTCGCCGAGCAGCAGCTGGCCCGATACGGCATCGCCGACGATGCGCGGGGCACCAAGGCCACGGCCATGCGCGGCCTGTTCTCGTCGGAACTCAAGTTCCGGGCCGCCGCCCTGATCCGCGAGAACCCGGCCTTGATCGGCCAGACGGTGACCATCTCGGCACCCGCCGCCGACGAGAGCGACTTGTTCTACAAGGGCGAGATTTCGATCGACACCCCGTCCGACCAGCGCCGGCTGTCGGACGAACAGATCGGCTGGCTGAACCGGTTGAAGACCGAGGGATCGGTCCGGACCCATTTCAACGGCGCGCTGTTCACCAACGGCGACTCGACCGAGCCCGAACTGGCCGGGGTGCTGGGTGCCGTGATCGGATCGGCGCTGATGCTGCTGGTCACCGCCTGTATCGCCATCCCGATCGGGGTGGGGGCGGCGGTCTATCTGGAAGAGTTCTCGGCGCGGAACCGGCTGACGGACCTGATCGAGGTCAACATCAACAATCTCGCGGCCGTGCCGTCGATCGTCTACGGCCTGCTGGGCGTGGCGGTGTTCATCAACTGGGCGCACCTGCCGCGCTCGTCGCCGCTGGTGGGCGGTCTGGTTCTGGGGCTGATGGCCCTGCCGACCATCATCATCGCGACGCGGTCGTCGCTGAAGTCGGTGCCGCCGTCGATCCGTGAGGCCGCCCTGGCCATGGGCGCGTCGCGCACCCAGACGGTGTTCCAGCACGTCCTGCCGCTGGCCATGCCGGGCGTGATGACGGGCACCATCATCTCCATGGCCCATGCCCTGGGCGAGACCGCGCCCCTGCTGCTGATCGGCATGGTCAGTTTCGTGCCGGGCATCCCGCACGCCATCAACGAGCCGACCGGCGCGTTGCCGTCCCTGGTCTACATCTGGGAGAACGCCTCCGAGCGCGCCTTCCACGAGCGGACCGCAGCGGCGATCATGGTCCTGCTCGCCTTCATGATCGTCATGAACGCCGCCGCCATCGTGCTGCGTCGGCGCTTCGAACGCCGGTGGTAGAGTTATGAAACTTCCGTTCTTCAACACCCCGAACCGTGCCCCCGAAGGCCGTGATGGCGGCCCCGGTGATCCGCTGGATACGCCCATGATGGGCGGTCAGGTCCTGCCCGGTGCCGTCGATACGTCGCGCGATGTCTCGATGCTGGAGCCCCAGCAGGCGACGGACAGCGCGGTGCCCGGCACGACGCGGGCACCCCAGGTCAAGGCCAATCTCGCGCCCCTGGGCCCGACCAAGATCGCGGCGCGCGACGTGTCGGTCTTCTACGGTGACAAACAGGCGCTGTTCGACGTCTCGCTGGACATTCCGGACAAGACGGTCACCGCCTTCATCGGCCCGTCGGGCTGTGGCAAGTCGACTTTCCTGCGCACCATGAACCGGATGAACGACACCATCCCGGGCTGCAAGGTGACGGGCCGGATCGACATGGACGGCCAGGATGTCAATGCGAAGTCCGTCGATCCGGTGCTGCTGCGGGCCCAGGTCGGGATGGTGTTCCAGAAGCCGAACCCCTTTCCCAAGACCATCTACGAGAACGTCGCCTATGGCCCCAAGATCCACGGTCTGACGACCAACAAGGCCGAACTGGACGGGATCGTCGAAGCCTCGCTGAAGCGCGCCGGCCTGTGGGACGAGGTCGCCGACCGGCTGCATTCGGCGGGCACCGGCCTGTCGGGCGGTCAACAGCAGCGTCTGGTCATCGCCCGCGCCATCGCGGTCGAGCCTGAAGTCATCCTGATGGACGAGCCCTGCTCGGCGCTGGACCCCATCGCTACGGCCAAGATCGAGGAACTGATCGACGAACTGCGCGAGCGGTACTGCATCGTCATCGTCACCCATTCGATGGCCCAGGCGGCGCGGGTGTCTCAACGCACGGCCTTCTTCCACATGGGGCGGATCGTCGAGACCGGCGACACCGAGGAAATCTTCACGAATCCCCGCGAACGGCGCACGCTGGATTACATCACGGGACGGTTCGGCTGATGAACCAGCACACTGTAAAAGCGTACGGCGACGAGCTGAACCAGCTGACGGCGGAGGTCGCCCGCATGGGCGGTCTGGCCGAGGCCCAGGTGGCCGATGCGGTCGAAAGCGTGGCCCGGCGCGACATTGCCCTGGCCCGCGCGGTCGTGGACCGCGACGCCAAGCTGGACGTCATGCACCGCGAGATCGAGAAGAAGGCCATCCGCCTGATCGCCCTGCGCCAGCCCGTGGCGTCTGACCTGCGCAAGACACTGTCGGCGATGAAGCTGGCGACCGATCTGGAGCGGACGGGCGACCTGGCCAAGAACATCGCCAAGCGCGGCCTGGCCGTCGCCGAGACCGAGCCGATGCAGCCCCTGACGCGGTCGATCGAGCGGATGGGTCGCCTGGTGAGCTTGCGGCTGCGTGACGTGCTGGACGCCTATACGTCGGGCGAACTGGACGGGGCCCTGGCGGTCTGGGCCTCGGACGACGAGGTGGACGAGCACTACAACGCCCTGTTCCGCGAACTGTTGACCTACATGATGGGCGATCCGCGCACGATCAACGCCTGCACCCATCTGCTGTTCATGGCCAAGAACCTGGAGCGGATCGGCGACCACGCGACCAATATCGCCGAGACCGTCCACTATGAGATCACCGGCGACGAGATGATCGGCGAGCGGCCGCGCGGCGCGCCGGATGCGTCCGAGACCGGCCTGACGCACACCCACACCCTGCCGCAAGCCTGACAAGGGAGCCCTGGATGCAGCCCTATATCCTGGTGATGGAAGACGAGGACGCCCTGGCGACCCTGCTCCAGTACAATCTGGAAAAGGAAGGCTATGACGTGGTCATCGCCTCGGACGGCGAGGAAGGCCTGGTCCAGGTCGACGAGCGTCAGCCTGACCTGGTGCTGCTGGACTGGATGCTGCCCAAGGTATCGGGGATCGAGGTCTGCCGGCGGCTGCGCGGGCGGGCCGAGACGCGCAACTTGCCGATCATCATGCTGACCGCACGGGGCGAAGAGACGGACCGGGTTCGCGGTCTGGACACCGGTGCCGACGACTATCTGACCAAGCCGTTTTCGATGGTCGAGCTGATCGCGAGGATCCGCGCGGTGCTGCGCCGGATCCGTCCCGGTCTGGCCGACGATCGGGTGGGTCATGGCGACATCGTCATCGACCGCGTCGCGCACCGCGTCCGTCGCAGCGGCACCGAGGTCCACCTGGGCCCGACCGAGTTCCGGCTGCTGGACCATTTCATGCGTCATCCCGGTCGGGTGTTCAGCCGCGAACAGTTGCTGGACGCGGTCTGGGGCTCGGACGTCTATGTCGAGGCGCGGACGGTCGACGTTCACGTCGGACGGCTGAGGAAGGCGCTGGATGTGGGCGAAAGCGCCAATCCGATCCGTACGGTCAGGTCGGCAGGGTATTCGCTGGATCTGGAAGGGTAGGGCTCAGCGGCTGTCGAACTGACGACCGGCGTAAAGGAATCGCACGATCTCGATGTGATCGGCAGTCATTCTGAACGCGATGTCGATTCTTTCCTCGAACGCTACGATGCGAACACCAGGCGAGATATCGTCTCGCTGCGCCCCCCGGTTCGGGAAATTCCTCAGAGGTCTGACGTAAGCGACGATCCTCTCTTCGTATCGATCAGCCACACGGGGACTGGCATGGCGGGACACCCAATCATGGATATCTTCTAGATCTTCAAGCGCTTGAGGGTCATAGACGATGTCCCAGGTCTTCATGCCGCCGACTTGCGGGAGGCTCGTCGCGCCTTGAGCCGAGCCAGGACTTCGCTCTCCGGTATCCCAGGCGTCTTCTCCCGGTCCTTGCGTTCGATCGTCGGCAAAACCTGTTCGCGGAGCCAAGATTCGATCCCAGGATTGCTGCCGTCGTACCGAGAATGGTCGAGGTGAACTTCGAGGCTCTCGACGACCAGCGCGCTTACGTTCTCGTAGCCCGCGTCCTCGACTTCGGCCGCCAGCCGCAGGGCGAGGGCTTCCGGAACCTCGATGACGATCTTGCGGGTGGCGCTCATGGCGTCAGCCTCTCACGAATCCTCGGCGCTCGCCACCTCGGCCGGATCGAGCGCATAGACGGTCGAACAGTATTCACAGGTGACGCGGATCTTGCCGTCATCCTCGACCATGTCGGCGCGTTCGGCCTCCGAGAACGAGCCCAGGACGCCGACGATGCGCTCGGGCGAGCAGCGGCAGACGGCGGCCAAGGGCAGGGGCTGTTCCAGGCGAACGCCGTCCTCGTGGAACAGGCGAAACAGCAGGGTTTCGGGCGTGATCGTGGGATCGATCAGCTCGTCGTCGCCGAGCGTCTGGAACAGGGCGCGGGTGCGGTCCCAGACCTCTTCGGTCGAACCGCGCGTGACGTCGCCGGCGACCATCTGGATCATGGCCCCGCCCGAACGCCAGCGGGCGACACCGTCGTCGCCGATGACCTGGCCCACGGCGAGGCGGACCTTGGTGGGGACCTGTTCGGACTGGGCGAAATAGTGTTCGGCACACAGGCTCAGGCTCTCGCCCTCGATCGGGGTGATGCCCTGGTGGCGTTCGAAGTCGGGGCCCTGATCCAGCGTCATGATGAAGACGCCCTTGCCCAGCAGAGTCTGGGCACCGGGACGGGCGAAGCCGGTCGAGGCGGCGGCGACCTCCGTCTCGTCGAACCGGCAGTAGCCGCGCAAGGTGCCGGAGGTGTCATAGTCGGCGACGACGTAGCGGACGGGGCCGTCGCCTTGCGCCTGAACGATCAACCGGCCTTCGAACTTGAGGCTGGAGCCGACGAGGGCGGCAAGCGCGCAGGCTTCGCCGAGCAGGGCCGCGACCGCTTCGGGATAGGCGTGGGCCGACAGGATTTCGTCGACCGCCGAGCCCAGCCGGACCAGGCGGCCGCGCACAGGCCAGCCCTCGATCTGGAAGGCGGCGGCCAGGTTGTCGGTCGCGGTCGAGATGTCTGTGGGCGCGGAATAGGGCAAGGGTCTTCGGGTCCGGGCAATGTCTGGGGAGCGCGTCAAGATAGGCAGAGGCGCGGCCTATGATAAGGGGTGGGGAACCGGCACGACCGGCGGCCTGTTCCGAACCGGCCGCGGGAGCCGACAGACGAAGGCGTGATCATGTCCGTAAAGCCCACCCTGAAGCCGCTGAACCAGCAGGCGATCGTGATCACCGGTGCGACCTCGGGCATCGGCCTGGCCACGGCGAGGCGAGCGGCGCGGGCCGGGGCCTGTGTGTTCCTGATCGCGCGGGGCGAGACCGACCTGAAGGCGCTGTGCGAGGAAATCCAGAGGGACGGAGGGCGGGCGGCGTGGTCCATCGCCGACGTCGGCGACTTCGACGCCCTGGCCGAGGCGGCAGACAAGTGCCGACGGCTGTTTGGCGGGTTCGACACCTGGGTGAACAATGCCGGGGTCTCGATCATCGGCAGCGTCCTGGAAACCTCCTTGCTGGATCAGCGACGGCTGTTCGAGACCAACTACTGGGGCGTGGTCAACGGATCGACGATCGCCGCCGAGCATCTGAAAGCCCGACCGGGCGGGGGGGCGATCATCAATGTGGGCTCGACCCTATCGGATGCGCCGGCCCCGATCCGGGGGGCCTATTCGGCGTCCAAGCATGCGGTGAAGGGGTTCACCAATGCGTTGAGGATGGAGCTGATCCGCGATGCCGCCCCGATTTCGCTGAGCCTGGTCAAACCGGCGGCCGTGGATTCGCCCTATGACCGGCACGCCCGCAACCTGGCCGGATATGCGGCGCAGAGCCCCCAGCCCGTCTATGCGACCCATGTGGTGGCCGACGCCATCCTGTGGTGCGCGACCCATCCGACGCGAGAGATCACGGTGGGGGGCGGCGGGCGGCTGATCGCCGCATTCTATTCGGCTTTGCCGGGGATCGCGGAACCACTCTTCGCGCGGTTCGCTCCTGTGTTGAAGCGGGACAGGGGTTCCGACGACTGGTCGTATGAGGATGGTCTTTACGAGCCCTCCGAGGACGGCCTCAACGAAGAGGTTCATTATCCCATGGTTCGACAGTTCAGCGTCGTCGCCGAAGCGCGCAAACACCCCGGCATCACCGCAGGCACGGTGGCCCTGGTCGCGACGGCAGCCATCGCAACCGTCCTGCTGATGCAGCGTTCGGGGCCGCGCCGGTACGAGACGATCCGCGATCGGCTTGACCCGCGTGGGTGGATCGATGCGGAAGCTCTGCGTCATCGGTTCGAGGACATCCAGCGCGGCCTGACGGGTGCCGCCGAGGATCTGGGCGATCGGGCCGGCTCATTGCGCGAAGACGCGCGCGACACCGCCGACAGCCTGTTCCAGCGCGGTCGGGATGCCATCTCGGGCGGCAAGCGCAAGCAATACGCCAGGGCCGCGCGCGGATACGCCGACAAGGCGGGCAAGCGGGCGCGGGGCTATGCCGACGCCGGGGTCCAGTACGGCCGTGATCACGCGCGCGAAGGCGGTGCGCTGCTGGCCGTCGCCACGATCGCGGCGGCGGTCGGTGCGGCAGTGCTGGAATCGCGCCGCCCGGACAGTCGGGTGCGTCGTATCGCCAAATTCTAGGCCGCCGGCTTAGCAATCATCGTTGCCGCAGTTGCGAGCGAGGGGGTAGGAGGGCGCCATGAGCGCGCCCACCCCCACCTTCGTTTTCGATTTTGATTCGACCCTGGTCCGGATCGAGACGCTGGAGGCGCTCGCCGACATCGCGCTGGACGGATCAGCCGAGGCTGACGCTGTCCGTGCCAGGGTCGCCGAACTGACCGACCGGGCCATGTCGGGCGAGATCGGGTTCGGCGAGGCGCTGCGTCAACGGCTGGCCCTGCTGCCGTTGACCAAGGCACACGTCGAGACGTTGGCGGACCGCATTCTCGATGAGGGAACGCCGTCGGTCCGGCGGAACCTGCGCTTCTTCCAGGAAAATGCGGACAGGATCGTGGTCCTGTCGGGGGGCTTCCGCGAGATCATCGCGCCGGTCGCCGAACGGCTGGGCGTGGCGGCAGATCGCGTGCTGTGCAACGACCTGACCTACGACGCAGAGGGGCGGGTCACCGGGGTCGACGACGCCAATCCCTTGTCGCACGCCGACGGCAAGCCGAAGGTGATTGCCGCGCTGAACCTGCCGCGGCCGATCGTCATGGTCGGGGACGGGTGGAACGACGCCGAGGTCAAGCTGGCGGGGGTCGCCGACCGGTTCTACGCCTATACCGAGATCGTGCGCCGGCCCAAGGTGGTCGAGGTCGCCGACGCCGAGGCGCCGTCGATGGACGAACTGCTTCACGCCGAGGGGATGATGGGGCGCTGGTCCTTCCCGCGCTCCAAGATCCGGATGCTGTTGCTCGAGAACATCCACCCCGCTGCCGTCGAGGCGCTGGAGGAGGCCGGGTATTCGGTCGAGACCCAGAAGGGCGCGCTGGACGAGGCCGACCTGATCGCCGCGATCAAGGGCGTCCATGTGCTGGGCATCCGCTCCAAGACCAATGTCAGCGCGCGGGTGCTGGAACAGGCCGACCGGCTGATGGCGGTCGCGGCCTTCTGCATCGGCACCAACCAGATCGATCTGGATGCGGCGGCCGACCACGGCGTGGCGGTGTTCAACGCCCCCTATTCCAACACGCGGTCGGTGGTGGAGCTGGCCATCGGCCTGACCATCACCCTGATGCGCGACGTGGTCGACAAGTCGGCGGCCATGCATACCGGCAAGTGGAACAAGTCGGCGGACGGATCGCGCGAACTGCGGGGCAAGACGCTGGGGATCGTCGGCTATGGCGCGATCGGGTCGCAGCTGTCGGTGCTGGCCGAGGCCCTGGGGATGCGGGTCATCTTTCATGACCTGTCGGAGCGGCTGGCGCTGGGCAATGCCAAGCGGATGAGGAACCTCGACGCCTTGCTGGCCGAGGCGGACGTCGTGACCCTGCATGTCGACGGGCGGCGCGAAAACACCAACCTGATCGGCCCGGCCCAATTCCAGCAGATGAAGGAAGGGGCGCTGTTCCTGAATCTGTCGCGCGGGCATGTGGTGAACATCGGGGCCCTGGCCCAGGCGATCCAAGGCGGGCGGATCGGCGGGGCGGCGCTGGACGTCTTTCCCGAGGAGCCGCGCACCAATGCCGATCCTTTCGACAGCCCGCTGATGGGGCTGAGGAACGTCATCCTGACCCCCCATATCGGCGGCTCGACCGAAGAAGCGCAGGAAGCCATCGCCGAGTTCGCGGCCGAGCGGCTGCTGGGCTATCTGAACCGGGGCGACACGACCTTCAGCGTCAACCTGCCCAACGTGCAACTGGCCGAGGTCTCGGGCGGGCACCGCATCCTGCACATCCACAGGAACCAGCCGGGCGTGATGGCCGAGCTGAACCGCGAGCTGGCGACGGCGGGGCTCAACATCCTGGGCCAGCACCTGAAGACCGACGAGCGGACCGGCTATGTGATCACCGACGTCGACCGGGATTACGATCCCGAGGCGTTGAAGGCGCTGAAGACCGTGGCAGGGACGCTGAAGTTCCGGCTGTTGCACTGAGTATCCTTCTCCCCTTGCGGAAGAAGGTGGCAGGCGGAGCCTGACGGATGAGGGTCGCACCGGCTGGGATTGTGAGGGTTGCGGTGCCTGAAGGAATTTCGAGATCGTCGTAACCCCTCATCCGACCTCGCTTCGCTCGCCCACCTTCTCCCGCAAGGGGAGAAGGAATGTGTTCCAACCTTCCCCGACGGCATCTTGAACTCGCGGCAAACGCGCGCAAAGTGGCCTCAACGACCGCGAGTCTGACGGTCGAGGGAGGTTTCATGTCCAGGATTCACAAAGGCGCGGCTCTGGCCGTGCTCGCGGCCGCTGCGTCGCTCACCGCCGTATCCACCGCCAACGCCCAGTCCTACGGCCGGCTCGTCGTCTTTGGCGACAGCCTGACCGACAACGGCAACCTGTTCGCCGTCACCGGCGGGGCCGCGCCGGCTGCGCCCTTCGTCAACGGGCGGTTCTCGACGGGGCCGGTGTTCGTCGAGCTGCTGGGCTTCAACCTGGGTCGCCAGACGGCAGGCTCGCCGGTGACCGGCAGCATTAACTACGCCTACGGCGGCTCGCGGACCGATACGGTGGCGACGCCCGGACCGGGGATGCGGACCCAGCTGGCGGCCTATACGGCGGCGGGCGGGCGGTTCGGATCGACCGATCTGGTCAGCATTCTGGGCGGGGCCAACAACATCTTCCAGGCGATCGGGACGGCGGGCGCGAGTTCCAATCCGACCGGGGCGATCACCCCGGTGGCCACGGGCGCGGCAGCCGATATCAACTTCCTGACCAACAGCGTGGCGGCGGCGGGTGCGGGGACCGTGCTTGTCACCAACCTGCCCAAGCTCAGCCTGACGCCACAGTTCCGCAACACTGCCGGCGCGCCCCTGGCGGATTTCGCGGTGACGACCTTCAACGGCGCCCTGCTGACCGGCTTGCAGGCGACGGCGGCGGCCAATCCGAACGCCAACATCATCTATATGGACCTGTTCAAGATCGGCGATGTGATCGCCGGCAATCCGGGCCAGTTCGGCATCACCAATGTGACCGACCAGTGCGCCCTGGCAACGCCACGCTGCGCCGATCCGGGCTATTTCTACGTCGACGGGGTCCATCCGACGGCGCTGGGGCACCGGCTGATCGCCCAGCTGGCCAACGACTACCTCTATTACGGCGACATCGGAGCCCAGAGCGCGGTCATGGGCGAGACCTCGTTCCGCCACCGCGAGGACAGCCTGGACGAGGGTTCGACGGCGCTGTCGGGTCATGCCGACTGGGCCGACGGCACGATCGTCTCGGTCAGCGGATCGTACGACCAGACCGACAGCGACCGGCGCGGGGTCGTGGCCTCGGCCTCGTCGGAAGGCTACGGCCTGCGGTTCGCGGTCGAGAACGCCTGGTCCAATACCTGGAAGGTCGGGATCGCGGGCAGCTATCGTCGCGCCGACGTCGTGGGCGGGCGGCTGGAGACCGATCTGAACACCTATGCCTTCGACGTCTACGGCGGCTGGCGCTCGGGCGCGATGTTCGTCAATGCGACGGCGGGCGCGGCGGCGGACCAGTTCGGCACCCGGCGCCTGACCTCGGTCGCGCCGATCGTCCACATCGGCAAGGCCGACGGCCTGAGCCGGGGCGCGCGGGCGCAAGGGGGCCTGTGGATGGACCTGGGCGGTATCGCGATCTCGCCCCGCGTGGCGGTGTCGTGGGTGTCGGCGACCGTGGACGGCTTCATCGAACAGGGACCGGCCGCCGCCTATGACTATCAGGGCCGCACGGTGCAGGTGATCAGCGCCGAGGCCACACTGCGGGCCGAGGCGGACATGGGCGGCTTTGCCCTGTTTGCCGAGGGTGGCTATCGCGATGCCCTGGACGACAGTTCCGACGCGGTGCGCACCGGCATCGGCTACAACACCGCCAAGGTGCTGGCCCGTCAGGTGGATGAGCCGTTCGGGGGCCAGATCCTGGCCTCGGCGGGCGTGCGCGGCGATCTGGGTCCGATCTCGGTGGACATCGGCTATCGCGGCCGGTTCGGCGACCATGCCGACAGCCACATGGGCGGCATTACCCTGACCCTGCCGCTGCAATAGGCGGATCGGAGTTCCCCGGGTGCGACCTTGTGTCCGCCCGGGGTGCCCCAAAGTCGCCTTTTCGGGGCGAGACAAGACGGCTCCTTCGTCATCCCGGATCGATGCAACGGCGTTTCTCGCCGCGTCGTGGGGTCACGATCCTCCCTGCTCTTTCTTGCAGCGACCGGAGCCGACGATTTCATGCGCCGACTACTGCCGCCCGCGCGGTCCTATCTCATTCGTTTCGGCCAGACGGCCGGTCTTCTGGCCATCGCCGGCATGGCCATGGCGGCTGCCCCCCTGACCCCCGTCAGCCTGAACACCGACGAGCCCGTCGCCATTCCTGCGCCGGCACCGGTCATCGCCGTCGCTGCGCCGGCCGGGCCGGTCACGCGCGAGATCGCCTTCGCCGAGCCGGTGCCGGGCTTTGCCATCAATTCGAAATTCGGGATGCGGCGACTGGGCGGCGAGCCGGGGGTGCGTCAGCACAAGGGCGTGGACATCGCCGCCCCGACCGGCACCTCGGTCTATGCCTCGGCCGAGGGACGGGTGCTGCGCATCGGTTATGACCCCGAAGGCTATGGCAACTTCATCGAGACGCGGCACCCGAACGGGATGACCACCCTGTACGGCCACCTGAGCCGGGTCGATGTGGCCTCGGGCGACCTGATCGTGTCCGGTGAGCGGATCGGCCTGATCGGCTCCACCGGCTATTCGACCGGGCCACACCTGCATTTCGAGGTCAGGCGTGGCGGCTCCCAGATCAACCCGACCCGGGTGATGGGGCGCAGCTTTCAGGTGAAGGTCACAGCCACCATCGGTTGATATTTCCGTCGCGGCGTCTGGCGGCGGCTCGACGACCGTGGTTCACTGAAGGCGTCGGATCCGCTTTGCGAAAGCCTGCGGGGACGAAACGTCTCGGGAGGGCTGGATGCGGGGATCGACGATCAGGATCGGCGTGGTTTGCCTGACAGGCCTCGGCCTGATCTTGCTTGGTGCCTGCCAGACGCCTACGACACGCATCCCCGACCGGTTTGGAGAGGACTGCTCGACCATAGCCGACGCGCGCGGTGCGGACGTTGACTGTGTCCGCATCTTCTACGGTACCAACCGCCGGCTGATGCTCGACGCGCCTGTCAGGCCCCGCGAGGAGATGAACTTTGTGGGCCCTGCGGCCTATGGGCAGAGCGCCGACACCCTGACGCTGGGTCGTGCCGACATCTGGTTGCCGCGCATCAGCCCCGACGGGACCCCGCGCGAGAAGGGCGAACTCGACCTCGCCGACTCGGACGAGCAGGCCCGCGCGCAGACGGATTTCCGCGCCTTCGTCACCCGGATCACCGTCGCGGGCGAGGAGCGGTTCACGACCGACCTGGCCACGGCGATAGAGGGCGAGAACCAGCCCCGATCGGTGCTGCTGTTCGTCCACGGATTTAACGTGGCGTTCGAGCCGGCCCTGATCCGCTCGGCCCAGATGACCTTCGATCTCAGGGGCGTGGAGGGGTTCGATCCCGGCGTCCCAGTCCTGTTCAGCTGGCCGTCGGCGGGGCGTCTGCTCAGCTACTGGAGCGACGAGGGCCAGGCGCGGGACGCCATTCCCCGGCTGAACGACTTCCTCGACCTGATCGTCGCCGACCGGAAGATCCAGCGGGTCAATATCGTCGCTCATTCGATGGGCAACCGGGTGCTGATGGGGGCCCTCGAGAGCTTCGCGCGGGACTATTCCAAGACCCATGCCGGTCGCCCGATCGAGTTCCGCATCATCCTGGCCGCCGCCGATCTGGACGTGGACGAGTTCACACGGATCTCGGACAGCTTCCGCGACTGGCCGCACGCGGCGACGGTCTATGCCTCGTCGCAGGACCGGGCGCTGACGGCGTCGTGGGTTCTGCACGGGTTCCAGCGCCGACTGGGCCAGAGCTTCTGGCGGCTTCCGTTCGTGCGCCGGGACCAGCGCTATGCCACGATCGATGCGACCTCGGTGGCGACCGAACTGTTCGGCCTCGGCCACGGCTATTTCAGCGCCAACCCCACGATCATCAACGACATCCGATGCAGCCTGGCCGACGTGCCGTTCAACAAGCGGGCGCTGCAACCGCGCGAGACGCGGCGGGCTGAACCCTTCTATGCGGCCCTTCCTGCGGGCAGCGGTGCCGGCGCGGACGTCCGCGCGGAGTGCCGGCTGGAGCGGGAGGTGTTCCCGGTCGCGCCGGTTGAGGACGCCTCAGGCCCGCCACCACCACCACCACCTTCTCCTCCTCCGCCTCCTCCTCCGCCTCCGCCTCCGCCTCCGCCGCCGCCGCCGCCGCCGCCACCACCACCTCCGCCGCCACCGCCCGTAGGAATCGAGGACCGCTTCTTCGTTGTCTATCTGGGAACAGGCGAGGAAGAACTGGACGCCCAGGATCGCGCGGTCATCGAGGCCTTAGCCGCCTATGCATCAAGCGGGACGCCGATCTGGATTCGCGTCGTCGGCCATACCGACACGGTCGGGAGCGTCGAGGCCAATCAGCGATTGTCGGAACGTCGGGCGCGGATGGTCGCCGATGCCCTGATCGCACGGGGCGTATCCGCCGACCTGATCGAGGTCATCGGGTCAGGCGAAACCCAATTGTCGATAGCGACGGCCGACGAGGTCGCGGAACCCCGCAACCGCCGGGTCGAAATCCTGATCGGCTTTCGACCGCCCACAGGCACGACGAACTGATCGGGTGTTCCGCGTTAAGCGGGCCGGTCGTCAAGACGAACGGCGTCGTGGCGAAACCGGTTTGTCGGTGCCGACCCCTTTGCTAAGCGTGGAGGGTCGATCCGGAATCGCCTTGCGGTTGGATCGAGGGCAGGGGAGGCGAGCATGGCGGCATTGACGCTGGACGGCGTGAGCAAACGCTACGGTGAGTTCCAGGCGGTCCGGGATCTGAGCTTTCAGGTCGAGAAGGGCGCGATCTGCGGGTTTCTGGGGCCCAATGGCGCGGGCAAGACTTCGACGCTGCGGATGATCCTGGGGCTGCAGCCGGCGACGTCGGGGCGGATCGAGATCCTTGGGGCCGACGACGGGCGCAAGGTGCGCGACCGGATCGGCTTCCTGCCCGAGGAGCGGGGCCTCTACAAGAAGATGACGCCGGTGGACGCCATCGCCTTCTTCGGCTCGCTGAAGGGGGTGCCGGTCGCCGAGGGTCGCAAGCGGGCGCGCGAGATGCTGGACGCCCAGGGCCTGGGCGCCTCGAAGAACAAGAAGATGAAGGAGCTGTCCAAGGGGATGGCGCAGAAGGTCCAGCTGATCGCCTCGGTCGTGCATCGGCCCGAGTTCGTGATCCTGGACGAGCCGTTCAGCGGCCTGGATCCGGTCAACCAGCAGGGGCTGGAGACGGTGATCCGCGACCTGGCCGCCAATGGCGCGACGGTGCTGTTCTCGACCCATGTGATGCAGCACGCCGAGCGGCTGTGCGACCGGGTGGTGCTGCTGGCGCGAGGCAAGAAGGCGTTCGAGGGGACGGTGGACGAGGCGCGGGCGACCTCGCGGCGGTTTCTGGAACTGGAAGGGGCGATCGATCCGAATGCGGTCGGCGGATTGCCCGGTGTGACCGGCGTCGAGGTGCTGAACGACGCGGACGGGGTGCGCACGCTGAAGGCGGCGCTGGCCGCCGATGCGGCGGGGCAGGAGACGCTGAAGGCGGCCTTCCTGACGGGTCTGGACGTGCGCCGGTTCGAGCTCAAGCAGCCGACCCTGCATGACGCCTTCATCGACCTGACCGGGGATCACCCGGATCAGGACACCTCGGTCAAGACGGCGGAGACCGCACGATGAACCGCACCCTGTTGATCGCCCGCCGTGAGTACATGGCCTATGCCCGGACGGTCGGGTTCTGGCTGTCGCTGCTGGCCTTTCCGCTGTTCGCCGTGCTGGGCGGGGCGATCCCGATCCTGATGCAGACGTCGGAGCCGGTGCGGCGGGTCGTCCTGATCGAACAGGGGCCGGAGGCGCAAGGCCTGTCGGCCGCCGTCCGCGACGCCCTGGCCTCCGATGCCAAACGCCGTCAGGACCGCGCCCGTGAAGCGGCTGCGACGGCCGCAGCGGCGGGCGCCCAGACCTCGGCCGCGGGAGATGCCCTGCGGTCGCTGTCCAGACCCTCGATGCGGCTGGTTGCAGCCCCGGCCGACATGGCGGCGGCCCCCAACGGCCCGGCCCAGGAGGCGGTGGCGCGTCGCTATCTTGAGGATGACGAGACGCCGCGCGACCAGCGGATCAGCGCGGTCGTCTTCCTGACCCGGATCGAGGGCAAGCCCTCCGCGCGCGTCTGGACCGGCCGGGCCACCGACGACACCGTAGAGGACTTCGTCCGCGCGGCGCTGAAGACCTATAACCGCAAGGAGACCTTCGCCCGCGCCGGGATTGATCCCACCGTCGTGCAGCAGACCGAGGAGTTCCGTGCCGACGTCAGCGTGTTCTCGCCCCGCGCGGCCAGTGGCGGCGAGGTGTCGTTCAAGGACAAGCTGCCGGCCATCATCGGCCTGATCGGCGGGTTCCTGCTCTGGTCGCTGATCATCACCGGGGCCTCGATCCTGCTGAACAGCGTGATGGAGGAGAAGTCGAACAAGATCCTGGAGGTGCTGCTGTCCTCGGCCTCGGCGACCGAGATCCTGGCCGGCAAGGTGCTGGGGGTGGCACTGCTGACCTTGACGGTCATGGGGGCCTGGGGCGGGATCGGCCTGTTCGGCCTGCTGACGGCAGCGCCGGCGCAGGGCGCTCAGGTGCTGGAAATCCTGTGGGGCGGCGGTCTGCTGGCCTGGTTCGTGGCCTTCATGGTCGGAGGCTACCTGATGTACGCGGTGCTGTTCGCGGCCATCGGGGCCTTCTGCGAGACGCCGCGTGACGCCCAGACCCTGATGGGGCCGATCATGATGATCCTGGTCGTGCCGATGATCACCATGCAGATGGCCCTGACCTCGCCGGACAGCCCGGTGGTGCGTATCCTGTCGTGGATCCCGCCGTTCACGCCCTTCCTGATGATGGCGCGGATGCCGTCGCATCCGCCGCTGTATGAATCGCTGGGGGCCCTGGCGGCCATGTTCGCCTTCGCCCTGTTCATGGTCTGGGTCGCGGGCCGGGCGTTCCGCGCAGGGGCCCTGTCGGACGTGAAGCTGAGCTGGAAGGCCTTCGGATCGGCGATCCGGGGCGGGGGACGCTGAGACACACCGCCTTCGCTTTGCCCAGCTTCGCGCTATAAGCCCGGCCATGATGCGTTTTCTGCTGGTCGGCTTCGGTGGAGCCCTGGGTTCCATGGCACGGTATGGCGTGGGGCTGGCGGTGGCGCGCCTGGCACCGGGCGCGGCCTGGCCCCAGCCCAACTGGCCCTGGGCGACGATGACGGTCAATGTGGTCGGCGGCCTGTTGATGGGGCTGCTGGTCGGTTGGCTGTCGGCGCGGGCCGGGGCCGAGGGCGAGACCTTGCGGGTGTTCGCAGCGGTCGGAGTTCTGGGCGGGTTCACGACCTTTTCGGCGTTTTCGCTGGAGGTCGTGCTGATGATCGAGCGGCGTCAGTATGCGGCGGCGGCGGCCTATGTCGTCGCGTCGGTGGTGGTCTCGGCGGTGGCGCTGATGATCGGCCTGATGATCGCGCGACGGGCGTTCGGAGCGGCGGCATGAGCTACGATCCCAACGACGATTTGCCCGAGGCTCCGAAGGCGAAAGGCCCGGTCGGGGCGGCGGAGGCTCAGATCCTTTATGTCGCCGAGGCCGAGGACGGCATCCGGCTGGACCGCTGGTTCCGCCGTCGCTGGCCGCATCTGTCGAACATCCAGGTGCAGAAGATGGCGCGCGGGGGCCAGATCCGCGTCGACGGCTCGCGCATCAAGCCCGAGGGCCGGCTGACGGCGGGCGCGGCCGTGCGGGTGCCCCCGATCCCCGAGCCGATCGTGCGCGCGCCCGGCGAGCATATGGCCCTGACGCCGGCCGACATCGCCTTTGCGAAGTCGCTGGTGATCTTCGAGGACGATCTGGTCATCGCCCTGAACAAGCCGCACGGCTTGGCGGTGCAGGGTGGCACCAAGACGACGCGGCACGTCGATCGGCTGTTGTCGGCCTGGGGCGAGGGGATGGAGCGGCCGCGTCTGGTTCACCGGCTGGACCGGGATACGTCGGGCGTGCTGCTGCTGGGCAAGGGGCCCGAGGCGGCCAAGCGGTTGTCGGGGGCGTTCGCGCGGCGTCAGGCCAAGAAGACCTACTGGGCCATCGTCCACGGCATGCCCAAGCCGAATGCCGGCCAGATCGACATGGCGCTGAAGAAATCCGGCATCAACGACTACGAGATCATGCGCCCCGCCGAGCCCAAGGAGAACGGCGCCGAACCGGCCGAGACGGCCTTCGCCCTGATCAGTCACGCGGGCCAGCGGGCGTCGTGGATGGCGCTGCGGCCCTTCACCGGGCGGACGCACCAGCTGCGGGCCCATATGAAGGCGATCGGCCATCCCATCCTCGGCGATCCCAAATACGGCGACGAGCGGTCGGCCGAGCTGTCGGGGCCGCTGAAGCTGCAACTGCATGCGCGCCGGATCGAACTGGACCATCCGTCGGGCGGGCGATTGATCGTCGAGGCTCCGATCAGCGCCGAACTGCGCGCCGGCTTCCAGCATTTCGGGTTCGACGAAGGCGAGGCGGACTACGACCCGTTCGAGGGTGTCAGGCGGATGCGGTGAAAATCCTCACCCAAGGGGGAGGATCATGAAACCCCTCGCGGTCTTCGACATCGACGGCACCCTGGTGGACTCGCGCGCCTCGATCCATGAGGCGTCGTGCGAGGCGGCGCGGGCCCTGGGTCTGCCCGAGCCGGACTATGAGCGGGTCCGTCAGGGGGTGGGTCTCAGCCTGACCGAGGCGATGCGGCGGCTGGAGCCGGGGCTGGACGCGGCGGGGCTGGCGGCCTTCGTGGCGGCGTTTCAGAACGCGTTCCGGCGGCTGTACGACAGCGGGCACGAGGAGCCGCTTTATCCAGGAGCGATGGACCATCTGCACCGGCTGAAGGCCGACGGCTGGCGTCTGGCCCTGGCGACCGGGCAGAACCGGCGGGGCGTGGAGCGCAACATGATGCGCGACGGCTGGGCCGATCTGTTCCTGTCGTCGCACTGCGCCGAGGACGGGCCGGGCAAGCCCGATCCGGCCATGCTGAGTGCGGCGATGCGGGCCTGCGACGCCTGTCCCGCCACGACCGTGATGATCGGCGACACCGCCCATGACGCGATCATGGCGGTGAACGCCGGGGTCGTGCCGGTCGGGGTGGCCTGGGGCTTTCACACGGCCGAGGAGCAGTGGGCGGCCGGGGTCGTCCATGTCGCGTCCGACTTCACCGACCTGGAGGCGGCGCTGGCGCGGTTCGCTGACCAAACCCACCTGCAACGCCTGACTGCCTGAGACCTGAACGATGAGCCACATTCCGCCTCTGGATCCCATGGTCGCGGCCCGGAAGGGATTTCGCGAATCCGAGGAACGGTTGAAGCGGTTCTGGAAGGCCGCCGGGGTCGAGGCGGTGGATGGCGGCTGGCGCGTGGTGCTGGACGGCCGCCCGCCGAAGACACCGGCCCATGCGGCCTTCGTCCTGCCGACTGAGGCGGCGGCGCGTCTGGTCGCCGGCGAATGGGAGGCTCAGGGCGAGTTCATCGAGCCGGGAACCATGCCCGCCACCCGACTGGCGGCGACGGCCATCGACCGGGTCAGCCAGACCCGCGAACCCGTCGCCGACGAGATCGCCGCCTATGCCGGGTCGGACGCGATCTGTTACGTCGCCGAACATCCGACGGGGCTGGTGGCGGAACAGGCCAGGGCCTGGGGGCCCTGGCGGGACTGGGCGGCGTCGGAACTGGGCGTCCGGCTCGAGGTCACCGAGGGGATCATCCACAAGGCGCAGGATCCGGCGGCGATCGCGCGGGTGCGCGAACTGGCGCTGGAGGCCGACGATTTCGCCCTGACGGCGCTGGCGACGGCCGTGCCCCTGCTGGGCTCGGCGGTGCTGGGTCTGGCGGTGATGCGTGGGGCTCTGTCGGGGGATGAGGCGTTCGACCTGAGCCGGATCGACGAAGCCTATCAGGAACGCCAGTGGGGCGTGGACGCCGAGGCCGCCGAACGCACGGCCGCGCGGCGGGCCGAGGCGGTGCTGGTGGATCGCTGGTTCAGGGCGCTGAAGGCCTGACTTTCCGATCCGGAAAGTTCTGACTTGCCAAACTGGAAACTGACGCTACTCTTTCGGTATTGGAAAGTGAGGCTCGTCCCATGACGCACGAAATCCCCCCGCCCGAACCCAACCCGCACGAGGCCCTGGCCTCGATCCAGGCGGCGCGCAGTCGGGTGGTCCAGAACGCCGACTATCCCGTCGGCTATGACATCGCCTACGGCGGCGTATGCGCCCTGCTGGTCGCCGGTCAGGGAATGCCCAGCCCGTGGTCGTTCATCGTCTTGCCGATCGCCCTCGGAGGGCTGGCCCTGATGATCGCATGGTGGCGCAAAAGGGTCGGCTGGTGGGTCAACGGCTATTCGCCCAGACGCGCCCGCTGGGTCGCTTTTGGCCTGCTCGCCCTGTTCCTCGCTCTGATCGGTGTGTCGCTCTACGGCCGATATGTCGGGCCGTGGTGGCTGTTCCTGGTCTCGGGCGGCATCGGCTGGGTCTCCGCCGCCCTGGCCGGTCGTCTGTGGATGCGGGTGTGGCGCAAGGAGATGTCGGAGGAGGCCTCGTGAAGCCATCTCCTGTGCTCGATCCCGTCATCCATGCGCCGGGCCGGCTCCAGATCTGCGCGATCCTGTCGAGCGTCGACGACGCCGAGTTTGCCATGGTCCGCGATGCAGTCGGGGTGTCCGACTCGGTCATGTCCAAACACGTCAAACTGCTGGAAGAGGCCGGCCATGTCGCGGTATCGAAGGTCGCTTCAGGCGGCCGCCAGCGGACCTGGCTGAAGCTGACGTCGGGGGGGCGCAAGGCGTTCAAGGACCATGTGGCGGAGCTGACCCGGCTGGCGGGCCTTGGTGCCTAACCCTGCCGATACGGCGACATCTCCATCGTCATCTCCTCGATCCCCTGAAGCACCGCCGGCCGTTCGCGGTCGAGGTAGTCGGCGACGGCGTGGCGCAGGCCGCGGTTCTCGATCCAGTGGGCGGAATAGACGGGGGAGGGCAGATAGCCGCGCGCGACCTTGTGCTCGCCTTGGGCCCCCGCCTCGACGCGGGACAGGCCGCGCGCGATGGCGAATTCGATCGCCTGATAGTAGCAGAGCTCGAAATGGAGGAAGGGCACCTCCTCCAGCGCGCCCCACTGACGGCCGTACAGGGCGTCGCGGCCGATGAAGTTGAGGGCACCCGCGATGGGCGTCCCGTCGCGGAAGGCCATGACCAGGGCGATCCGCTCGGCCATCGTCTCGCCGATCATCGAGAAGAAGGCGCGCGTCAGGTAGGGGCGGCCCCATTTGCGCGACCCGGTGTCCATGTAGAAGGCGAAGAAGGCGTCCCAGTGCGCCTCGGTGATCTCGGCGCCGGTCAGGACGCGGATGTCGAGCCCGACCTGGGCGTCGCGGCGTTCGCGGCGGATGGTCTTTCGCCGGTTCGACGACAGGGCAGCGAGGAAGTCGTCGAAGGTGCCGTAACCCCGATTGCGCCAGATGAACTGGGTGTCAATGCGGGGCAGCCAGCCGGCCTCCGACATGGCGCGCCAGTCGGGCTCGGTCGGGAAGTTGACGTGGACCGACGACACGCCGCTCTGTTCGGCCAGGCCTTGCGCGCCCTCGATCAGGGCGGCGCGGACGACGCGGGGGTCCGTGTCAGGGTGGGCGAGGAAGCGGGGCCCGGTCGCGGGGGTGAAGGGCACGGCACCCAGCAGCTTGGGATAGTACCGCCCGCCCGCCCGCTCATAGGCGTCGGCCCAGGAGTGATCGAAGACGTATTCGCCCTGGCTGTGGCCCTTCAGATAGAGGGGCATGACTCCGAGCACGGCGCCGTCATCGGCGGTCAGGGCCAGGTGACGTGGACCCCACCCCTGGCGCGGCGCGGCGCTGCCCGACGCCTCGCAGGCGTGCAGGAAGTCGTAGCTGACAAAGGGGTCGCCGGTCGGGGCGGCACAGGCATCCCAGGCCTCGCGGCCGATGGCGGCGATGGTGTCGTGGACGTGGATGGAGAAGGCCGCCTCGGAACTCACTTCACCTCGACGATGGCATCCACTTCCACCGCGAATCCGAGCGGCAGCTGATACACGCCGACGGCTGACCGCGCGTGTTTGCCGGCGTCGCCGAAGACCTCGACCATCAGGTCCGAACAGCCGTTGATGACAGCGGGGATGGCGGTGAAGCCCGGGCCGGCCTGGACGAAGCCGCCCAGTTTCACGACCCGCACGACCCGGTCCAGATCGCCGTCCAGCGCCGACTTCATCTGGGCGATCAGGTTGATGGCGCACAGGCGGGCGGCGGCCTGCGCCTGCTCCGGGGTGACATCGACCCCGACCGTACCCTTGATCCCGCCGGACGCATCGTTCGAGAGCTGGCCGGAGATGTGCAGCAGGTTGCCCGTCTGGACGAACGAGACGTAGCTGGCGACCGGCTTGGCGGGTTCGGGAAGCTCGACGCCGAGTTCGGCGAGGCGGGCGGTGATGGACATGGGAAGCTCCGGAGGTTTGGCCGGGGTTTAGCGCACGGCCGTCAGGGCGTCAGCCTTAAAGGTTCGCCAACCCGTGTGTGTCATGGTCGCGCCATGGAAATGCTCAGCCCCTCTCAGGTCGAAGCCTTCAAAGGCGTCCAGCAACGACTGGCACCCGACCTTCTGAACCGCGTCCTGACCGCTTCGGTCGAGGCCGTCTATCCGGCGCAGGCCTCGGCCAGCCACTGGAATTTCGACCTGCCCTCCCACGCCGCCGACGAGGCGCTGGGACCGGATGCCACCGACGCCATGCGCCGCGCCCTGGTGGCGACCTGGGTGCTGGAGATGGCCGAGCGGGTCGAGACCGCCGCCCTGCCGGTCGAGGTGCATGAGCTGTATCCGTTCTGGCTCGACAAGCTGGCGGCGTTCCTGACGGAAGCGGCCGACGGTGATGCCGAATACGACCGCGACCACTATGCCAAGGATGTGCGGTTCGCCCTGGTGCTGAGCGTGCCGGGGGCCAAGACCCAGACCATCGACCTGTCGTCCCCGATGGGACCGGGCCAGGTGGTTCGGAACGGCCGCGACGGCTATGGCTGGTCGCAGGTCCTGGCCTATGCGAAGGCGCAAGGGTGGAAGAAGCCCTGGCTTGAGGTCCACACCGAAAGCCGCCACACCGACGATTTCACCGAGGCCGGCTGGGACCGCGCCTGGGCCACGGCTGCCGCGATCTGCAAGACCCGGCCCGAACTGGCCGGGATGATCGGGTCGAGCTGGTTCTACGATCCGCCGCTGGAAACCATCTCGCCGCGCCTGGCCTATCTGCGGGTCAATCCGCTCAAGGGCGGGGCCTTCATCATCCACCAGGGCCCGGCACCGATCCATTCCGAACGCTGCGGCGCAACCTCGCCGACCCGACGCGCGATGATCGAGAGCGGGGAATATCTGCCGCGCTCCTGGCTGGTCGCCTGGCCGAAATCGACGCTCATCCCGTGGGCGGAAGCACGCAAGGCGGCGATGGCGGAGCAGGAAAAGCAGGCGGCCTAGATTTTCCTTCTCCCCTTGCGGGAGAAGGTGGCAGCCGAAGGCTGACGGATGAGGGGTTACGCCGGAGATGACGGTGAGCGACCTCGAGCCCGAAGCCGAATTTCAGGGTCGGCATGACCCCTCATCCGACCTCGCTCCGCTCGCCCACCTTCTCCCGCAAGGGGAGAAGGATAGAGTCTACGCCGCCACCCGTTCCCACCCCGCGCCCACCGGCAGGATGTCCAGATCGGCGGCTTTCGCCAGGCGGATCACCCGATCCAGGTCGTCGGGGGTGCAGCCGTAGGGGGTGGGGCCGTCCATGACGTCGTGGCCGTAGGCGATCAGCCAGCCTTTTGACGCAGCAGTGTCGGCCATCATTCTTTGGAGGTCATAGCCCGGCAGGCGGCGGCTTTCGAGGCCGATGGCCTGCAACAGGTTACGGTCGGCGGACCCTGAGTTGATGCCGTCGCGCACGCCCCGTCCGCACAGGAAGCGGCGGTCGATCACGGCCTTTGAGCCCAGGGCCGCGTCGCCGAACGGGTAGGCGAAGGTGGTCATGACGTGATCGTCGAGGCGTTCGGCGACCCAGGCGGCGTTGCGGGCCAGGCTGGCGTCGAGCTCGCCGGGGCTGAGAGTCAGGGTCGAGACGTGCTCATAGGTGTGGCAGCCGACCTCGTGACCGGCCTCATGCAGGGCCAGCAGGTGGTCGGTCTCGAACTGGGGCAGGTCCATGTTGGACCCGCCGGCCAGGCCGCCGCAGACATAGTAGGTGGCCTTGATCCCGTGCTCGGCCAGGATCGGCCCGGCCTCGGTCCAGGCCGTGACGGGGATGTCGTCGAACGACAGACTGAACACGCCGCGCGCGGGGGCGATGTCCACGGGACGGACGTCGAGATAGCGACCGGCGCGGCGACGCATCTTGTCGATGAAGGCTTGCATGGGGGCAGGGTAGCGGGAGCGGGTTAATCCGGCCCTTCCGCAGGGCGTTTCAACGCTCGCCCCGCGACCACTGCGTCCTTGCCGAACTTTTCGCGGAGTTTGTCGATAGTCGTCTCGGTCTTGAGGATGCGGGTCTGGTCGGCGGCGAACAGGCCAGTGGGGGCGTCCACGGCGTCGGTAACCTCGGCCATGCCGATGCCGATCAGGCGGTAGGGACGGCCGAGTTCGGGCTTCAGCAGGTCGCGGCCGATGGCGAACAGGGCGCGCGCCGTCTGGACCGGATCGGGAACGCTGATGCGTCGGGTGACGATCTTGAAGTCGGTCCGGCGCAGTTTCAGCACGATGACGCGACTGGCGACGCCGTCGCGGCGGGCCTTTGACGCCAGCTTCTCGCACAGGGGCCAGAGTTCGGCCTCCAGGTCTTCGGCGGTGGTCAGATCGACGTTGAAGGTAGTCTCGGCGCTCATGCCCTTTCGGTCATGTTCGGGCCGCACCGGCCGGGCGTCGCGGGCATGGGACAGGTCATGCAGTCGCAGACCCGTCTCGCCGTATCGCCGGACCAGATCCTTCAGGTCGGCGGCGGCCAGGTCACCGATGGTATTGAAGCCGTCGCTGTGCAGGGTCTTTCCGAAGACGGGGCCGACGCCGGGCAGGGCCGTGACGGGGCGGGGGGTCAGGATGGCGACGGCATCGCGGCGATTCACGACCGAGAACCCGCGCGGCTTGTCCATCTCTGACGCCATCTTGGCCAGGAAGCGGTTCGGGGCCAGGCCGATGGAGACCGACAGGCCGGTTTCGTCCTCGATCCGCTTCTGGAGACGGATGAGTTGCAGGGCGGCAGGGCCGCCGTTGAGGCGTTCCGTCCCGGCCAGATCGATCCAGGCCTCGTCCAGCGACAGGGTCTGGACCAGCGGCGTCAACTCGCGGACGAAGCCGAAAATGCGGCCGCTCTCGTGGACGTATTTGGTAAAGTCGGGCTTGATGACGACAGCTTCGGGACAGGCCTTCAGCGCCTTGAACATCGGCATGGCCGAGCCGACCCCGTACAGCCGGGCGACGTAGCAGGCCGTCGAAACCACGCCCCGCACCCCGCCCCCGATGATGACGGGCTTGTCGCGCAGTTCGGGCCGGTCGCGCTTTTCGACCGAGGCATAGAAGGCGTCGCAATCCAGGTGGGCGATGGTCAGGGTGTCGAGTTCGGGATCGCAGACGACGCGCCGCGAGCCGCATAACGAACAGCGCTGCGTCAGTTCGCCTCCCGTCCACAAGCAATCGCGGCAGATGGCCTGGATGGCCAAGATGGCAGTTCCTTAAACTCGTCATCCTCGGGCTCGTCCCGAGGATCCAGACGCACGGTATTGCATGTGGTGCGCGATGCCAGCCACCGGGAGTCTGGACCTTCGGCACAAGGCCGAGGGTGACGGAGGCTGTGGATAGAGCCTTTGGTCGAATCCCGGTGCCGGTCGGCACCCGCTTCACGTGACCTTAAGAGTGGAGGGCGCAGGTTGCGAGGACAGAAGGCGAAGACGCCTCTCGAGAATCGCGCCGCCAAAACGGGGGCGGACAGGCCGGGTGATGATGTCCAAGAAAGTCCTCATCGTCGAGGATAACGAGCTGAACATGAAGCTGTTTCATGATCTGCTCGACTCGCAAGGGTACCAGACGCTGCAGACCCGCGAAGGGTTGCAGGCGATGGCCCTGGCGCGTCAGCATTCGCCCGATCTGATCCTGATGGATATCCAGCTGCCCGAGATCTCGGGGCTGGAGGTGACCAAATGGCTGAAGGACGACGAGGAGCTGGCGCATATCCCGGTCATCGCCGTCACGGCCTTTGCCATGAAGGGCGACGAGGAGCGGATCCGGCAGGGGGGTTGCGAGGCCTATATCTCCAAGCCCATCTCGGTGATGCATTTCCTTGAAACCGTCCGGAAGCACCTGGGGTAAAGTGTAATGACCGCGCGTATCCTTGTGGTCGACGACGTGCCCGCCAACGTCCGGCTGCTCGAAGCCAAGCTGACGATCGAATACTATGACGTGGTGTCCTGCCACGACGGCCAGACCGCGCTGAAGCTGGCGGCGGCGGAAAAGCCCGACATCATCCTGCTGGACGTCATGATGCCCGGCATGGACGGGTTCGAGGTCTGTCGGCGGCTCAAGGCGGATGCCGAGACGCGGCATATTCCGGTGGTGCTGGTCACGGCGCTGGACGGGCGCGAGGACCGGATCAAGGGGCTGGACGCCGGGGCCGACGACTTCCTGACCAAGCCGCTGGACGACGTGGTGCTGTTCGCGCGCGTGCGTTCGCTGGTGCGGCTGAAGCTGATCATGGACGAACTGCGCGAGCGCGAGGAGAGCGGTCGGCGGATGGGGGTCTCGACCGACGGTGCCGCGCGGTTGCGGGGGTCTGGCGGCCGGGTTCTGATCGTCGACGACAATGCCCGTCAGGCAGCCAAGGTCATGGAAGAGCTGTCGCGCGAGCATCGTCCGGTGATCGAAACCGATGCCGGGGCGGCCCTGGTGGCGTCACGCGGCCTGATCGACCTGATGATCGTCAATATCGCGGCCCAGGGCTTCGACGGCCTGCGGCTGATCGCCCAGATCCGCTCGGTCGAGGCGACCCGGCACCTGCCGATCCTGGCCATCGTCGAGACGAGCGAACGGCCGAGATTGCTGAAGGCGCTGGAGCTGGGCGTCAACGACATCCTGTCCCGGCCGGTCGATTCCGAGGAACTGGCGGCGCGGGCCCGGACCCAGATCCGGCGCAAACGCTATACGGACTTCCTGAGGGAAAAGCTGGACTACAGCCTGGAGATGGCGGTCACCGACGCCCTGACCGGCCTGCATAACCGGCGCTATATGTCGGGTCAGCTTCAGGCCTTCGTGCAGCGGGCCAACCACGGCGGCGATCCGGTGGCGGTGCTGGTGCTCGACATCGACCACTTCAAGGCAGTCAATGATGGATTCGGCCACGACGCCGGCGACGAAGTGCTGAGCGAATTCGCCGTGCGACTGGCCACCAATGTGCGCGCCGTCGACCTGCCCTGCCGTCTGGGCGGGGAGGAGTTCGTGGTGGTGATGCCCGATACCAGCCTGGAGGACGCGCACCGCATCGCCGACCGTATCCGCCGTGACGTCGGCTCGGCACCGTTCCGCGTGATGGGCGGGCGCGAGCATCTGACCATCACCGTCTCCGTCGGGGTGGCGGCGTCGCTGGGCGAGGGCGACACGCCCGAGGCCCTGCTGAAACGCGCCGACGAGGGCGTCTATGAGGCCAAGGCCTCGGGCCGCAACCGGGTTATCGCCCGGGCCGCCTGACCGGCCTCAATCCGTTCGCCGCGCGCGCATCGGCGGGCCGCCGACCGCGATCAGGTCGAAGCTGACGGCGCGACCGTCCTGAACCGTGAATCGATAGCGCCGCGACGGATCGCCGACCACGCTGAACAGGTCGTTGCCGAGTGGGGCCAGAACCACCGGAGGACGGCGGCCGCTCATGATGGCCAACTGCCCATCGACCAGGCCCACTGTCCGTTCGCCGTAGGTTCCGATGTAAGAATTCAGATCGACGGGCGCGTTCGAGGCCCGCAGCGCCTCCAACGCCCAGGCCGCGTCGGTGTGTTGGCTGTCGTTCGAGACGATGGCCTGGAGCGCGAGTTCCTGCGCCTTTCCCAACGCCTGGTCCCAGGGCGTGGCGACGTCGGGCTGGACCCCCGTGCCCTCCCAGTTTCGCCCGGTGATCGGATTGACCGGCGAGCCGCCCGAGACGAAGACCGCGAACCCGCCTCCGGCCGGCACCATCCCGCCCGGATTGGCCGCGCCGCGCGTGGCGTCGCCGACGATGGTGGCGCGCTTCGCCGCCTGCATCGTGTAGGGAAAGGCTTCCGCCGCCGACCCGGACCGGGCGCTGGTCAGGATATAGACCGGTGTGGTCAGGCGCGGTTCGGGAAAGAAGACGCCGGGGGCCTCGCTCTCGGTCCCTTCGCGGCTGTGAAAGATATTGTAGATCGGCGCATCGGCCGGGGTGAAGGCGCTGACCAGATAGCCGACCATCGATGGGGCGCCGCCGCCGTTGTTGCGCACGTCGAAGATGACCGCATCGGCACCTGCGACGAAGGCCAGGGCACTGTCGGCGGCCTTTCGGGCGGGGTCGGCGGGGTCGGCGAAATCGATACCGTAAAAGCCGGTGATCTCCACATAGCCGATGTTGCCCGGCAGGATTTCGGCCCGACGAAAGCCGTAGTGGTTGCGGGCCTCGGGCGAGGCTCCCGGGGGGCGAGGTCCGGGCGGCGGGGCGAGCGACGGGCCGGGCGCCGGCCGCGGCCCCATGGCGGCGGGATCGTAGACGACGTTGAAATGAGCATCGTCGGGTTCGAGACGCGCGGTCAGGGCGGCGGCGAGGTCAGGCCCGTCGGTCATAGCGTCGAATGTGCCGGTCGCGGCCTCGGCCTCCAGCGCATCGGCGATCCGGGCCCCTTTGGCGGGGTCGAAATAGAGGTCGCGGATGCGGGTCGCGATGGCCGAGACGGTCTGGCGCGGTGACTGCTGTGCCGCTGCCGGCGCTTCCTGGGCCAGGACCGGCAAGGCGATCAGGGGTGGCAAGGCCGTCGCGGCGGACAAGGCGAAAGCCAGGCTCAGGGTGGCGGGGCGAAGGCGGATCATCGCAGGTCTCCGTCAGGCGAGGGGAAGGGTCAGGCGGGCGATCAGGCCGCCTTCGGGGCGGGGGATCAGGACGACGTCGCCGCCGTGGGCGCGCGCGACCTGGCGAGCCACGGTCAGGCCGAGGCCTGCGCCACCCGTCTCGCGATTGCGGGAGCGTTCGGCGCGCGCAAAAGGCTCGAAGACGGTTTCGAGGTCGTCGGCGGGCAGGCCGGGGCCGTCGTCCTCGACCAGCACGACCGCGCGGCCGTCCTCGGCCAGGGTGCTGACGCGGGCCACGCCTGCGTATTTGACCGCATTGCCGATCAGATTGGCCAGGGCGCGGCGCAGGCCGGCGGGGTCACCGGCGACCGCCATGGCCGGGCCGCCGTTGAAACTGACCGGCTCGCCCGTGTCGGCGAAACCTGCGGCACAGTCGGCGGTCAGGGTGGTCAGGTCGAGGGGCTCGCGTCGGTCCGGGGCCGCTTCGCCGCGCACATAGGCCATGGCCTGTCCGATCAGGGCGTCCATCTCCTCGACGTCGGCGGCCATCCGGTCGCGTAGGGCCTCGGGGGCCTGTTCGGCGCGGAAGCGCAGGCGGGTGAGGGGGGTGCGCAGGTCGTGGGCGATGGCGGCGACCGTCTGGGTGCGGCGGCGGATATGGTCGCGCAGCTTGGCCTGCATGTCGTTGAAGGCGGCGATGGCGGTGCGCACCTCGCTGGGCCCGGACGGCGTCAGCGGCTCGGCGTCCGGGTCGGCCCCCAGCCGTTCGGCGGCCTCGGCGAAGACGCGGATCGGGCGGGTCAGCCTTCGGGCCATGAACCAGACCAGGGGGGCCAGCAGCAGCATGGATATGCCCATCGACAGCAGCAGCCGGACCTGGGACGGCGACAGCAGGTCGTGGGGGGGCTCGACGACCGCCCAGCGGCCGTCGGCTTGCCGGAAGGAGGCGGTGAAGGGGGGGAAGCTCAGGCGATCGAACACGGCCAACTGATCGACCTGAATCCGCGCCGGGCCGGTCCGGGTCTCCGTGCGGCTGACGACGACACTGGAGACTGCGCCGGCAACCGAATCCGGGACCCGACCGGCTTCGGGCCGGGCAGGGCCCTGGCCTGTCGGGAGCCCGAGGATGCGTGTCGTGGACTGGGTCTCGACAGAGTCTTGCGGCTTGGGCGGGCGCGTCATGACGATCACTCCGCCCGGGCCATACCGCGCACCTCCGCCTGGACCGTCCGGCGGGCGGTGGTCGAACAGGACCCGTCCAGCGCCGTCCCTGCGGCCCCATCCCGGCCCTTGGGCGATCTCGACCTGGACTCTGTCCGGTGTGGTGCCCAGCCTGCGGGCCAGGGTGGTTTCGAGCGCCAGGGTCAAGGGATCGTTCGGCCTGTCCGCTGATCTCAAGGAGGCGGGTTGATCGGCCAGGCGGCGTTTCAGGGCCTTGCCGTCGGTGGTCTCGGCCGGTTCGCCTTTCAGGGCGCTGGCGGCGGCGTCCATGCTGAAGCCCTGCGGCCGGGGCTCGGGGGCGAGGACGACCACGGCGAAGGCGACCGCCTGGGACAGGGTCACGGCGACGGCGACCAGCAGGGCGACCTGGACCACCACGGACAGGGACGCAGGCCGCCTCACCCGCGTCGCCCGATGATGATGGCCGGTCGTTCGACCTTGATATCGAAGCGATAGCCCTCGCCGCGCAGGGTCTGGATCATCTCGAGGCCCGAGCCGTCGTCGAGCTTCTTCCTCAGGCGGCTGATCTGGACGTCCATGGCGCGGTCGAAGACGTCGGCGTCGGAACCGCGCGCGGCCTCCAGCAGCTGGTCCCGGGTCAGGATGCGCGCCGGTCGTTCGGCAAAGGTGCGCAGCAGGGCGAACTCCCCCGCCGACAGGCCGACGACCTGACCGTCCGGCCGGGTCAGCTCGCGCCGCATCAGGTCCAGGGTCCAGCCGGCGAAGCGCAGGGCGTGATCGGCGGGGCCTGTGCCTGCGTCCTCGCGCGGACGACGCAGGACGGCGCGGACCCGGGCCAGCAACTCGCGCGGATTGCACGGCTTGGCCAGATAGTCGTCGGCCCCGAGTTCCAGCCCCACGATCCGGTCGGTGTCCTCGCCCATGGCGCTGAGCATGACGATCGGCGGACCCGCCCGCGACAGCCGGCGCACGACCGACAGCCCGTCCTCGCCCGGCATCATCAGATCGAGCACGATCAGGTCAACCGGGGCCGTTGCCAGCGACCGGTCCATCTCGGCGGCGGAGGCGGCCGTGGCGACCTCATAACCGTGCTGGGTCAGGTAGTCGCTCAGCACCTCGCGGATGCCGGGGTCATCATCGACGACCAGAATGCGGGCGGGGGTATCCAGGGACATCCGATGCTTATGCCGTGCCCGGCCGACAGCGTCATTTCAGAGCTGAAACAATTGTCGGGCGGGCTGAAATCCCGACGCAAGGGGCGCGTGGTGAAAGAAGGCCACAACACCAGGAGGACCCCTGCCCATGCTGATCGCCCTGACCCTCGCCGCCGTCGTTGCCGGCCAGTCCGCGCCCCCCGCGACCGAGACCCGCCACGAGGTCCGCATTGTCACCACCGGCGGCCCGGGTGGCCATCCGGACATGGACAAGAACGACGACGGCTTCGTCACCCGCGAGGAGTTCACCGCACCCCAGACGGCGGCCTTCGACATGCTGGACGCCAATTCCGACGGCCGCATCTCGACCGAGGAGTTCGCCTCCGGCCGCGCCGCCGCCCATGTGATCCTGGGTGGACCCGGCGGTCCTGGTGCGGCGGGTGGGCCGATGCGTTTTCACATGAGCGGACCCGGCGCGCCCGGCGGCCATGGTCCGATGGGCGAGGGCAATGTGACGGTGATCCGTCGCGGCGGCCCCGATGGCGCAATGGCTCACATGGGCCCGATGGGCGCCGGTCGGAATGTCCAGATCCACACGATCGGCGGCCCCGGTCCTGACGGTCCCGGCGACCTCGACAAGGACGGTGACGGCAAGGTGTCGGAGGCCGAGTTCCTGGCACCCCTGCGCGAAGCCTTCCAACGCATGGACGCCGATCGCTCGGGATCGCTCGACGCCGGCGAGCATGGCCCGGGCGGCGGCGGCAACGTCTTCATCATGCGTCGCGGTGGCCCTGACGCGCCGTCTGCGGATTGATCGTCACGAACGTGACTTGAGCGTTCGTGTCAGGCTGACATAGGGTGGCGGCGATGTTTCCCGCCACCCGCTCTCTTCGGCTCCCGAGCCCCCGGCGCCCGGCGCAGGGGCCTGCGCGTGGCCTCGCGCTGATTCTGGCCGGCGTCCTGGCGCTGGCCGGGGGCGTGCCTGCGGTGGCGGGTGAGCTCGCGTCGACACCGGTCGTCGTCGCAGCCCCGCTCGACCGGGCGCGGGCCGAGATGAACCAGCGGGTCTTCGACCGGGTCTGGAGCGAAGTCCGAACCCAGTATTACGACCCGGCGATCCACGGTCTCGACTGGACCGAGGCCCGCCGCACCTATCGCCCCGACGCCCTGGCCGCCCGCGACGACGGCCAACTGTACCGCGTCATCGACCAGATGCTGGATCTGCTCGACGACGATCATGCGGGCGCGGCACCCCCGGCCGTGGCCCGTCGCCAGGATGCCCAGCGGCGTCGCCGCGCCGTGATGGGCGTGACCCTCTATCCCCAGGACGGCGGCGGTTACCGGATCGACCGGGTCCGCCCCGGCTCCCCGGCCGAGGCGGCGGGCGTACGCGTCGGCTGGCGGTTGGCGGGCGACGGCAGCGGCGGCTGGTCCCCGGATCGTGAGGTCGTGGACGGCCGGCCCCTGACCCTGGCCTTCACCGATACCGAGGGCGTGCGTCGCGACGTGACCCTGACCCCGCGCGAGATGGACCCCCTGCCGGCCTTCGTCGCCGACCGGTCTCGGCCCGACGTGCTGGTGCTGCGCATCGAGGGGTTCGAGCCCGGTCTGGGCCGCTGGATGGGCGCGCAACTGGCGGACCTGTCGCCCGATACGGCCGTGGTTCTGGACATGCGTGACAATCCCGGCGGCCTGCTGATGGAGGCCGACGCCGTGTTGTCCTGTTTCCTGCCCGACCGGATGGCCTGGGCGACGCGGACGAACCGGTCGGGACGGTCGGCGACGTTGCGGGTCCAGGAGGCCTGCGGCGGCCGGACCGAGCCGGCGACCAATGCCCTGGCCGTGCTGGTCGATGGATCGAGCCGCAGCGCCGCCGAACTGACCCCCGCCGCCTTGCAGGAGGCCGGGCGGGCCATCGTGGTGGGTGAACGGACGGCGGGGGCGGTGCTGATCTCTCAGGATACGCCGTTGCCGGACGGCGGGCGGCTGACGCTCAGCCGCGCCGATTTCGTGACGGCAGGCGGGGTGCGGCTCGAGAAACGCGGCGTCGATCCCGACCTGGTCGTCGCCGATGCGGAGGGCGAACCTGGCGCGGCGGACGAGGCCCTGCTGGCTGCGATCGCCGCCCTGCGGACCACTTCGGCCGCCGTCGGCGCGAGGCCGGATGTCAACTGAACGGCTGGGCTTGGTGAGGATGAGCGGATGGCGGCGTGGGCTGGTCGTGCTGGCCTTCGCGGGTCTCGCGGCCTGTCAGTCGATCCCCTATGAACGGGACGGGGTCTTGCCGCCGCCCGTCGTGGTTGCCGACGCCTCGCCCGAGCGGGCGGCTCTGAACGCGCGGGTCTATGACGCGGCGGTCGGCTGGGTGGAGAAGCTGTTCTACGCCAAGGATTTCCACGGCGTGGACTTCGCAGGCGAGGCCGCCGCGCGCCGCGCCGAGGCCATCGCCCAGCGCGACGAGGCCGGCTTCTATGGCGCACTGGAAGCCCTGGTCGACAAACTCGACGACGACCACACCCAGACGCTCAGCCCGACCCGGCGCGAGCGGATCGCCGCCGGCGAGGCCGGCGATCGGCGTCCCGGCTATGGCATCGTGCTGATGCCGCGCGGCGACGATCGCTATGTCGCACGGGTGCGGCCCGACACTCCGGCGGCGACGGCAAACGTCCAGGTCGGATGGAAGGTGGAGACCATCAACGGCGTCCCGCCGCGTTTCGCCTCGCCGACGCAGGAGGGAAAGGCCGACACCGTGGTCTTCCTGGACGAGACGGGTGATCGATACACCGTCGAGCTGACCCCCGTGCCGCTGGATCCCCTGCCACGCACCGAGGCGCGACGGCTCGAGGGCGACATCGCCTACATCCGGTTCGACGGCTTCGATCGCGAGACCTATGACTGGTACAAGGCCGAGTTCGCGAAGCTTGCCGAGGCGCCCCCCGCCGGCCTGATCGTTGACCTGCGCACCAACGGCGGCGGAAGCCTGGCTCTGACGGGCCTGAGCCTGTCTTTCCTTTTCGATCGCGAGATCGATTTCGGCGTGACGACCGGGCGCTTCATCAATAGACGCTACACCAGCGAAGGGCCGGATCGACCCTATCTGGGCCCCGTCGTGATGATCGTGGGACCGGGATCGGCCAGTGGCGGCGAGCTCTATCCTGCGGTGGCCCAGGAGCTGAAGCGGGCCGTGATCGTGGGCGAGCGGACCCGGGGTGCGGTGATCGGATCGCGCGCCGTGGAACTGCCCGACGGCGGCGCGATCCGCATCGGCATCTTCGACATGACCACCCCCGGCGGGGCCCGGCTGGAGAAGGTCGGGGTGATCCCCGACGTCCCCGTTGACATCGACTGGAGTGCGCTGCGTGAGGAACGCGATCCGGCGTTGGCCGTGGCGTTGACAGAGTTGGCCAAAATGGCTGCGCGGACCACCGTGCCTTCAGGGCCGCAAACGGCAGAATAAATTCCTATTCTACCCTTGTCTTTCCGCCCGGCGTACCCATCTGACGGCTTCACGTCCGACACCGAGACTTTCGGAAATGGCGGTTTGGCGCTTTGGCGGTCACTTTTCGGACCGCCACCGCCAGTGAGGACGGGCGATCAGCCCCGAACCGGTCTGACCTTCCCGGCGGCCTCGGTCGCGCGCGCCCGTGCCTCGTCGGTGGTCGCGCCCAACGCCGTAGCCACCCCCATCCGACGCCGCTCGAAACTCTCGGGCTTGCCGAACAGGCGCAGGTCCGCCGTCGGAACGGCCAGGGCCTCGGCAACGCCCTCATAGGCAATGCCCACCGCCTCCATCCCGCCATAGATCACCGCGCTGGCCCCGACGTCGCGCTGGCTGACATCCACGGGCAGGCCCAGGATGGCCCGGGCATGCAGGGCGAACTCGCTCATCGTCTGGGTCGCCAGGGTGACCAGGCCCGTATCGTGCGGCCGGGGAGAGACCTCCGAGAACCAGACCTGGTCTCCCTTCACGAACAGCTCGACCCCGAACACGCCCCAGCCTCCGAGCGCCTCGGTCACCCGGGCCGCGATGTCCTGAGAGGCCGCGAGCGCCGCCTCCGACATGGCCTGGGGCTGCCAGCTTTCGACATAGTCGCCGCTGACCTGACGATGGCCGATCGGGGCGCAGAAGTCGGTTCGGGTCTCGCCGTCGGTCCCCCGCGACCGGACGGTCAGCAGGGTGATCTCATAGTCGAAGTCGATCCGGCCCTCGACGATGACCCGGGTCGTCTCGACCCGGCCGGACGACTGCGCATAGGCCCAGGCGTTGCCCGCGTCCTCCAGGGCGTCGACCACCGACTGGCCCTTGCCCGAGGACGACATCACCGGCTTGACGAAGACCGGCAGGCCGATCGCGTGCGCCGCCTCCATCAGCTCGCGCGAGGACCCCGCAAACGCATAGGGGCTGGTCGGCAAGCCCAGCTCTTCGGCCGCCAGCCTGCGAATACCCTCGCGGTTCATGGTCAGCTGCACCGCCCGCGCCGTGGGCACGACCCGCGACAGTCCGGCCGCCTCGATCTGGGCCAGGACCTCGGTGGCGATGGCCTCGATCTCGGGCACGATGATGTGCGGGGCCTCGGCCAGGATGACGCCGTTCAGCACCTGGGGGTCGGTCATCGGGATGACGTGGCTGCGGTGCGCGACCTGCATGGCCGGGGCGTTGGGATAGCGATCGACGGCGATCACCTCGACGCCGAGCCGTTGCAGCTCGATCGCCACCTCCTTGCCCAGCTCGCCCGCGCCCAGCAGCATGACCCGGACAGCGGTGTCCGACAGCGGTGTTCCCAGTTTCATCGCCTACCTATTCCTTCGGGGCCCAGTTACCCGCCGCATGGGCGGTTGCGAGGGCCTCGATCAGCCGGGCGTCTACGCCATTCGCTCGCATCGCCGGGGCGTCCATGATCGCGGCGTCGCCACAGGCCTGGACCACGTGCGGCAGCTCCGGCGAGACCGTCAGCCCACCGGCCTCGGCGTCGACCGACAGGCGGAAGCCGTTGGTCGAGAACTCCTCCGCATCGAAGACGGGCGCGCACTGGTCCATCCATTCGGAACCGCCGTCCTGACCTGCGATCTGGGCCTTGATCGTACGGACGTACCAGGCGGCGAGGGCGGGCGAGTAGACGATGGGGACGGACCCGGCGGGCATCCCTTCGGTGTCGCCGTTGTTGGCGTTCATGGCCTTCAGGACATCCGACCAGTCCAGTCGCCGGCCCGAGGCAAGGTCATAGGTCACCGTCGTCTGGCCGGTCGACGGATAGGGGCCGCCGCAGTTGTATTCCTCGGATATGGCATAGGTGACGAAGGCCGGACCGGTCATCGGCTGGGTGATCCAGCGGCTATAACCGCCGTCCGGATTGTCGCAACTGGCCGCGCTCTCGCGGGCAGCGGCGTCCAGCGTGTCGAGGTCGGCGTTGATCGCGGCGATGGCCCGCGTGGTGCCGACCAGCCGGGGCAGGGCGGCGATGTCCTTGCCGAGGTCGGGGGTCGGGGTGAAGGCCACCACGGCCTGACCTGCTGCCGGAGTATTCGCTGCTGGTGAAGCCTCCGCCGGCTTCTGATCGCAGGCCGCAAGCGTGAGGATGAGCGCCGTACAGGCCGCCAAGGTGATCGCTGTGTGCATATCGGCCTTCGAAATCTTTGACGTAACAGACTGAAGTGATTTCAGACGACAGGCCAGTGCGATAGGATCCAGATCCGGGAGCATTCCCTTTTCAGGCTGACCCGGAACGACCCACCGGTTCGATCAGGTCCCAGGCGTTGCCGTACAGATCCTCGAACACCACCACCTTACCATAGGGCTCGTGACGAGGCGTCTCGCGAAAGTGAACCCCGGCAGCCAGCCAGGCGGCATGGTCGCGGACAAGGTCGTCGGTCTCCAGGAACAGCCAGACCCGATCGCCGGCCTGGGAGCCGATCCGCGACGTCTGCTCGGCCGTCGTCGCGCGGGCCAGCAGCACAGGCGTCTCGCCACCTTTTGGCGTGATCCTGACCCACCGCTTGCCGCCGCCCATGTCGGTGTCCTCCGACAGGTCAAAACCCAGTTTGCCGACATAGAAGGCGATGGCCTCGTCATAGTCCCGGACCAGCAGGCTGACGGCACCGATCCGGCTCATGGGTTCAGAGCCTTGCGCGGACGGCGGCCAGGACCGCCTCGGTGGTGATGTTGAACTTGTCGTAGAGGATTTCGGCAGGGGCGGAGGCACCGAAGCCGGTCATGCCGATGAAGGCACCGTCCTCGCCGATGAACCGCTCCCAGCCCTGCTTGACGCCGGCCTCGACCGCAACGCGGACGGTGCCGCGGCCGATGACCGAGGCCTGGTAGGCGGCGTCCTGCTGCTCGAACAGGGCCCAGCAGGGGACCGAGACGACGCGGGTGGGGGTGCCTTCGGCCTCCAGCGTCTCGGCGGCCTTGAGGGCGAGGGGAACCTCGGTGCCGGTGGCGAACAGGGTGACCCTGGCCTCGCCCGACGCGGCCTTCAGCTCATAGGCACCCCTGGCCGACAGGTTCTCGTCCGAGGCCGTGATCCGCACGGCCGCCGTCTTCTGACGCGACAGGCACAGGGCCGAGGGGGCCGTCGGGGTCTGCAGCGCGACCTGCCAGCACTCCATGGCCTCGACCGTGTCGGCGGGGCGGAAGGTCAGCAGGTTGGGAATGGCGCGCAGGGCCGCCAGATGCTCCACCGGCTGGTGGGTCGGGCCGTCCTCGCCCAGGCCGATGCTGTCGTGGGTCAGGACGTGGATCACCCGGATGCCCATCAGGGCCGCCATCCGGATCGCCGAACGGCTGTAGTCCGAGAACACCATGAAGGTGCCGCCGTAGGGGATGACCCCGCCGTGCAGCGCCATCCCGGTCATGGCCGTGGCCATGCCGAACTCGCGGATGCCCCAGTTCACATAGCGCCCCTCATAGGTCGGGGCGTCAAAGATCGGCGTGTCCTTGACGAAGGTGTTGTTGGAGCCGGTCAGGTCGGCCGAGCCGCCGATCAGTTCGGGGACGGCCCCGAACAGCTGATCCAGCGCCGCGCCCGAGGACTGGCGCGTGGCCTGGGCCGGTTTCGTCTCGACCAGTTCGGCGATGGTGGCGTTCAGCGCGTCGAACGCCGAGGTCGGCAGTTCGCCCTTCATGGCGCGGGTGAAGTCCGCCGCCTGCGACGAGGCGGCCAGACGGTCTTCCCAAGCCTTGCGCGCCTTGACGCCCTGTTTGCCGACCTTCTTCCAGGCCTTGTCGATATTGTCCGGCAGGTCGAACGGCTCGTGGGTCCAGCTCAGGCCCAGCCGGGTGGCGGCGATCTCGGCAGCACCGAGCGCCGCGCCGTGGGTCTTGTGGCTGCCTTCCATGGTGGCGGCGCCCTTGCCGATCTTCGTCTTGCAGGCGATCAGGGTGGGCTTGTCCTGGCGAGTCGCCCATTTCAGGGCGGCCTTGATCTCGTTGACGTCATGGCCGTCGATGGCCTTGACCGCCCAGCCGCAGGCCTTGAACCGCGCCTTCTGGTCGGTCGCGTCCGACAGGGACACCGCCCCGTCGATGGTGATCGCGTTGTCGTCCCACAGCACGGTCAGCTTGTTCAGCCGATAGCGACCGGCCAGGGCGATCGCTTCCTGAGAGACCCCCTCCATCAGACAGCCGTCGCCGGCGATCACCCAGGTGCGGTGATCCACGAGATTCTCGCCGAACCGTGCCGCCAGATGCCGCTCGGCCATGGCGAAGCCGACCGAGTTGGCCAGGCCCTGACCCAGGGGACCGGTCGTGGTCTCGACGCCGGGCATATGGCCGTACTCGGGATGTCCCGCCGTCTTCGAGCCCCACTGGCGGAAGTTGGACAGTTCCTCGCGCGTCGCCGCCTTGTAGCCCGTCAGGTGCAGCAGGGCGTAGATCAGCATCGAGCCATGGCCCGCCGACAGAATGAACCGGTCCCGGTCCGCCCAGTCCGGACGCGAGGCGTCGAACTTGAGGAATTTGGAGAACAGCACCGTGGCGACGTCCGCCATCCCCATCGGCATCCCGGGATGCCCGCTGTTGGCCTTCTGCACCCCGTCCATGGCCAGCACCCGGATGGCATCGGCCATCTGCTTGATCGTCGGCTTGGCGGTGGAGGATTTGTCGGCGGTCATGAACAGACCTTTCGTCGGCAGGCGGCTAAAATCGGGGTGCGCCGCTTTACCCCGAGCCAGCGACGGGTTCTATACGGAATCTGGAGGATGCGACCGATGGCCGACGCCACGACCGCCGCCCGGGACCGGATCGACCGGGCCCTGGCCGCACTGGAACGAAAGGTTCTGGAGCTGAAGGCGCGCCCGGCGTCGGCACCTCCGATCGCCGACGACGATCTGTTCGCGCGTGCGCCCGGCGACACCGCCATCGATCCCGACGCCAGGGCGCGTATCGCCGCGCTGGAGGCCGCCGGCCGTGACGCCTCCGCCGCCCTGGCGCGCGCGACGGATCGGCTGCGTGGCCTGCTGGTGCCGACGGACGAGGATCCCGCCTGATGGCGACGGTCACGGTCGAGATCAACGGTCGCCCCTATGCCGTCGGATGCGCCGACGGTCAGGAGGAGCGCGTCCGCATCCTGGCGCGCCAGTTCGACGGCCATGTGAAGTCGGTCGCCGGCGATGTCGGCCACGTCGGCGATCTGCGCCTGTTCCTGATGGCGGCTCTGCTGCTGGCCGACGAACTGCATGAGGCGCGGCTGGCGCTTCAGACCGGGACCGACGCCCCTGCGGTTTCCACGGCCACGCCCCCGTCTTCCGACACCGGCGTGGCCGAGGCGCTCAATGCCGTCGCCGCCCGCATCGAGAAGATCGTCCAGTCGATCTGAGTCTGTCCATCCAGGGGGGCGCTCCGCGTTTCGCGTCGTCCTTGTGATCGGAGCCGGCAGGGCCTATCTTCCTCCACGGCGGGTCATGCTGTGGCTCTCGTCGAAGGCAACATATCCTCGCGGCCTTAATTCACTCGAAGGGAGCTTTCCCTGTCTGGGTCCGTGGACCCGGGTATATGGCGCCCACCTGGCTACCCAGGCTCGAGAGGATTCAAACCGTCCTTCACGGCTCTTACGGCGCCGCCAACCCATTCTTGTCGCGCTATCGCTCGCCGCGCGGCGGCTCTCGACTTGAGCGCGGGCTTCCTTTCAGAGCGCTACCGCTCGCGACGCGGTCGCTCGCTGCTTGAGCGCGAGCACGATGGTCAGCGACAAGCGAGAGCTTCGTGTTTCGATGCGTGCGCTGCGAAAGCGCCTTGCCGAAACCTCCCCGGATGCCGCTAATCGCGTCGCCGCCTTTGTCGATGATCTACCGCGCGGCTCTTTGGTCGCCGTCTATCGGGCAGTGGGTGCGGAGCTTGATCCCGAGCCGTTGGCGAACGTCCTGGTCGCCGCCGGACGGTCGCTGTGCCTCCCGGTCGCGATCGAACGCGACGCCGCCCTGATCTTTCGCCGCTGGTCGCCTGGCGAGCCGCTGGAGATGGACGTCGCCGGCTGTCCCGCGCCCCTGCCGCTGGCAGAGGTCGTGACCCCCGACCTGATCGTCACGCCGCTGCTGGCGTTCGATGACGCAGGCGGGCGGTTGGGGCAGGGTGGCGGCTACTACGACCGAACCTTTGCGTTCTTGCCTGATGCGGTGCGGATCGGCCTGGCGTACGCGGGTCAGAGAGTGCCCCGACTGGCGGTGGAGCCGCATGACGTGCGCCTGCACGGCATTCTGACCGAGGCGGGGTACCAATCCTGTGTTGGCATATCCCATTGACATATTCAGGCGTCGGGCGCACGGCTGACCTTGCCATGAACGCCCCCTTCAAACCTGCCTATGCCAAGGCCACGGTTTTCAAGTCGAACCGCTCACAGGCGGTGCGTCTGCCCAAGTCGGTCGCCTTTCCAGACCATGTGAAGGAACTGAGAGTCATCAAGGACGGGCGCGCCCTGCTTCTCGTCCCGGCTGACGCTGTCTGGTCCGATTTTCTCGCAGGTCCCGGGGGCGACATCGTTGAGCCGGAAGACCCGATCGACGACTCGATCGCCGAGTTCTGATGCTGCGCTACTGCCTCGACACAAATATCTGCGTCCGCCTTATTCGAAATCGACCCTTGGTCGGCGGCGTGCTCGAAGAGCGTATGAACGCCCATGCCGATGGTTTGGCGACATCCACGGTCGTGCTGATGGAACTGCTCCATGGCGCAGCCATGTCTGCCAATCCTCAAAGAGAACAAGGCTTCGTTGTGAGCCTGGCCGCCCGTATGTCTGTGCTGGATTTCGATGCGGCGGCGGCCGAACACGCCGCCGATATCAAGGCCGACCTTCAGCGCAAGGGTTCGCTCATCGGCGGCAACGACATCCTGATCGCCGGCCATGCCCGCAGTCGCGGCCTGATCGTCGTGACGGGCAATCTGCGCGAGTTCGAGCGGGTCGAGGGCCTGCGCTGTGAAGACTGGCCTGCGGGCCCATCGGCAAGGGCCGCGACATGAGACTGGCCTTCTTCGGCGACGTGATCGGCAAGTCCGGTCGCGACGGCATTTCCGATCACCTGCCTGGGCTCAAGCGGGACCTGAAGCTCGACTTCGTGGTGGTCAACGCCGAGAACGCGGCGGGCGGGTTCGGCATCACCGAGAACACGGCGCGTGAGCTGTTCATGGCCGGTGCCGACTGTCTGACCCTGGGCAACCATTCGTGGGACCAGCGAGAGGCCCTGACCTATATCGTGCGCGAGCCGCGCCTGATCCGGCCGGCCAATTATCCCCGGCTGATGGATGCGCCGGGTGCCGGGGCCAATCTGTTCGAGACTCACAGCGGCCGGACGGTCCTGGTCATGAATGTGCTGGGTCGCATCCACATGGACCCGAACGACGATCCGTTCAGTGCGGTCGACCGCGAGCTGAATGCCGCGCCTCTGGGGGCGGTTGCCGATGCCGTGATCGTCGACATGCACGCCGAGGCCACCTCGGAGAAGATGGCCATGGGGCATTTCTGCGACGGGCGGGCGAGCCTTGTCGTGGGCACTCACACCCACGTCCCGACCGCAGACTGCCAGATCCTGCCTGGTGGAACCGCCTATCAGACCGATGCCGGCGGCTGCTGCGACTACGACAGCGTCATCGGCAACGAGAAGGAAGAGCCGCTGCGGCGCTTCACCACCCGCATATCCGGCGGCCGCTATGTTCCCGCGCATGGCCCGGCGACCATCTGCGGCGTCTTCGTCGAGACGGACGACCGAACGGGTCTGGCCACGCGGGTCGAAGCGATCCGGGTCGGGGGGCGGCTGAGCCAGGCCATTCCGGTGGTCTAGGCAACGGCTACGCTTGGTTGACAGGCAACGGTCGGTCGCATCACGGTCACCGATCCGGGCTTCAGACCCGGTTGGGGGAAACCATGACGACTGAGGCGATCGATGCCGGCCGGGCGGGCGAACGGCTGGCCGCAGTGGACGGCCTGCGGGGCTATGCGCTGCTAGGGCTGTTCCTTGTCCATATGTGCGAACTGTTCGAGCTTTACTGGGCGATCGAGGTCCCACCCAGCGCGATCCACGATGCGGTCTTCGGCATCTTCGCCGGCAAGTCCTATGCGATCTTCGCCCTGTGCTTTGGCTTCGGCGTCTTTGCCATGATGGACGGCGAGGCACGACGCGGCCGGGATTTCACCGGGCGACTGGCCTGGCGGCTGCGCCTCCTGCTGGTGATCGGCCTGCTGCACGGGCTGATCTATCGAGGCGACATCATCCAGGTTCTCGCGGTGTCCGGATTGCTCATGCTGGTCATCAACCGGATCCGCAGCCTCGCCTGGCTCTGGGCCATCGCCGCCGTGTTCTTTCTCCAGCCGTGGATGCTGTTCCGGATCGCCGCCGCACTGTCGGGCCAGGCCTGGGCCGTCTCGCCGCCCAACTTCACCCATGACCCCGCCATGCCGATCTATCTGACGGGCACACTGGCCCAGACACTGGTTGCCAACCTTTGGGACGGGCTGACGACCAAGTGGTGGTTCATGTTCGAGTCTGGCCGGATTTCGCAGATCATGGGCCTGTTCGTGGTCGGATTGATCCTGGGCCGCACCGGCTTCTTCGGAGAAGGAGACAGACTGAAGCGGATTCGCCGGATCGCCATCCCGGTCTTGCTGGTGGCGACCCTCGCCCTGCGCGTCTTCAGGGGTGACCTCGCGACGCTCCTGTTCCACGACAATCTGGGCGGTGCCGACTGGGTCTGGACCATGATGAGCGGCGCCTGGATCGACCTGGGCTGGACGATGCTGTCGGTCTTGCTGTTCGTAGAGGTTCGGCACCGGCTGGGCGGCAGGATCCTGGGCTGGCTGGCCCCGGCAGGCCGGATGACCCTGACCCTCTACATCGTCCAGTCGCTGGTTTTTGTGCCCGTGTTCTACGGCTTCGGCCTCGGCGGGTATCAGGCCATCGGCCAGACGCAGGCCTTCCTGATCGGGATCGTCGCCTTCGGGGTTCAGATGCTTTTCGCGACCTGGTGGTTCACCCGCTACCGATACGGGCCACTGGAGTGGGGGCTGCGGTCCCTCACCTGGCTGAAGCGCATCCCGATACGCCGTTCGTGATCGGGACGCCGAGCTCGTCCAGACGTCAGGCGTCGTCAGGCGCGAGCCGTGCTTGCGTCCAATAAGAGGTCTCGGAGGGCTGGGAACGAGGGCGGGCGATGCAGTGGGGCAGGGTCTTGGGGGTTACCGCAGTCTTCGGTCTGATCGGTCCATTGGTGGGAGGGTTCGTCGCCCTGGGCTGGACGCTGGTGACGCTGGACCGGCACCATCCCGCCATGGCCCTGGCGATCGTGGTGACCTGGACGATCCCCCTGCTGGTGGGCATGGTCATCGGTGCCCCCGCCGCCGTGGCGTCCGGGCTTGGCCTGGGGCTCGTGTCCGACCGCATCCGGCACGGCGCACTCTGGGTCCTTGCGGCGACCCTGACCACGAGCGCGGTGGCTTCGGCCTTTCGCCTGGCCTTCAGGCATCAGGTGGATCCCGGCGCGACGGCGGTGGCGGGAGCCCTGGCCGGGCTGATCTGCGGCCTGATCTGCCTGGCCTTCAGGCCGACCAGGCCTGATCAGGCTGGTCGGCCGTAAGTCAGCCCTCGATCCAGCCGGGCATCCAGCCTTCGTGGATTTCGCGAAGGTGGGTCAGGGGAATGGAGAACAGGCCCTTGGAGGCGAACGCCGCACCGCCTGCGTGACCGACGACCGAGGCGTGAAGGCCCGCCTCGCGCGCGGTAGCCAGGATGTCGTCCGGGTTCGGGGCGGCGATCAGGTAACGGGCCTGGTCTTCTCCGAACAGGAAGATGTGGGCGTGGGTCGCGCTGGTGGCGTCCAGGGTCACGCCGACATCGGAGGCCAGGGCGAGGTCGGCCGCGGCCCCGATCAGACCGCCGTCGGACAGGTCGTGGACGCAGGTCAGCTGACCGGTCTCGATGAGTTCGCGGACGACGTCGCCGGTCTTCTTTTCCAGCTTCAGGTCGACGGGCGGCGGGGCACCGTCCTCGCGGCCGAGCACCTCGCGCAGATAGATCGAGGCACCGAGCTCGCCGCGCGTCTCGCCGATCAGGATCAGGGTGTCGCCCTCGGCCATGGTCGAGAAGCCGGTGACCACGTCATAGTTTTCCAGCAGGCCGACGCCGCCGACCGTCGGGGTGGGCGGAATGGCGACGCCGTTTGTCTCGTTGTAGAGGCTCACATTGCCGCTCACGACGGGGAAGTCGAGCTCGCGACAGGCCTCCGCCATCCCGTCGATGGCCCGCACGATCTGGCCCATGATCTCGGGCCGCTGGGGGTTGCCGAAATTCAGGTTGTCGGTGATGGCGATGGGTCGGGCACCGACGGCCGTCAGGTTGCGCCAGGCCTCGGCGACGCACTGTTTGCCGCCTTCGTACGGGTCGTTCTGGACGTAACGGGGGGTGCAGTCCGAGGTGACGGCCAACCCCTTGTCGGTGCCGTGGACGCGCACCACGCCGGCGTCGGCGCCGGTCGCCGAGTCCTGAAGCGTGTCGGCCATGACGTGGCGGTCGTACTGTTCCCAGATCCAGCGCTTGGACGCCATGTCGGGGCAGGCGATGACCTTGAGCACAGCGTCTTCCCAGCTCTCGGGGGCGGGGACGTCGGCGGCGGTCAGGCGCGGATGGAGCGCCGGCTGGACCCAGGGTCGGTCATACAGGGGCGCGTCGTCGAACAGCGGGGCCAGCGGCACGTCACAGACGACTTCGCCGTGGTGGTTCAGGATCAGCCGACCGGACTCGGTCGTCATGCCGATGACGGCGGCGTCCAGACCCCATTTCCTGAAGATGCGGTAGCCGTCTTCCTCGCGGCCGGGCTTCAGGACGGCCAGCATCCGCTCCTGGCTTTCGGACAGCATCATCTCATAGGCGCTCATGCCCGTTTCGCGCTGAGGGACCGCGTCCATGTTCAGTTCGATGCCGACGCCGCCCTTGCCGGCCATCTCGACCGACGATGAGGTCAGACCCGCCGCGCCCATGTCCTGGATGGCGGCCACGGCGCCGGAGGCCATCAGCTCCAGCGTCGCCTCGATCAGAAGCTTTTCGGCGAAAGGATCACCGACCTGGACGGTCGGGCGTTTCTCGTCGGAATCCTCGTCGAACTCGGCCGACGCCATGGTCGCGCCATGGATGCCGTCGCGTCCGGTCTTGGAGCCGAAATAGACCACCGACATCCCCGGCCCCGGCGCGGCCGAATAGAAGATGCTGTCCGCCTTGGCCAGGCCGACGCACATGGCGTTGACCAGGATGTTGCCATTGTAGCCGCTGTGGAAGTTTGTTTCGCCCGCCACGGTCGGCACGCCGACGCAGTTGCCGTAACCGCCGATGCCCGAGACGACACCCTTGACCAGGCGCTTTGTTTTCTCGTGCCCGATGTCGCCGAACCGCAGGGCGTTCAGCAGGGCCACCGGACGCGCGCCCATGGTGAAGACGTCGCGCATGATCCCGCCCACGCCGGTCGCCGCACCCTGATAGGGCTCGATGTAGGAGGGATGGTTGTGGCTTTCCATCTTGAAGATGCAGGCGTCGCCGTCGCCAATATCGATCACCCCCGCGTTCTCGCCGGGACCGCAGATG
>NZ_JBIIAY010000005.1:0-54357 GCF_044239655.1 Brevundimonas sp. | reverse complement strand
TATCGCTATTTCCGCAAGGTGCTGCAGACGCTGCAATGGCTGCGCGGCGGCGAGCGATGGGTGCTGAAGGCGCCGCAGCATCTGGAGCAGCTCAAGCCCCTGCTGGCCGTGTTCCCGGACGCGATCTTGGTGCAGACGCATCGCGATCCGGTTCCGGCGATCATCTCCCTGGCCAGCCTGACCACCTATGGCGGGCGGCGTTATTTCGATCATCCGAACCCCCACGCCGTAGGCTTTGACATGGCCGCGATCGTCGAGCGGTTGTTGAAGAAGGGTGTCGAGGATCGGCCTGAAGACGATTCCCGGTTCGTCGATATTCAGTTCACCGACCTGCTGGCTGAGCCCCTGGCCTGTGTGCAGCGCATCTATGCCGCGGCGGGCGACACGCTGAGCGCCGAAGCGCAAGGCGCGATGCAGGCGTGGATCGACGATAACCGGCAGGGAAAGCATGGGGGCCACGACTATGCGGCGGAGGACTTTGGTCTCGATGTCGGCGATCTGCGCCGCCGCATGGCCTTTTATCAGCAACGCTACGCTATACCGGTCGACCGCCGGTTCGCGGGCTGAGGAGAGCGCTGTGACCGCCGCCCTGGACCCCACCCTGACCCCGGCAGAACTTACGTCCATCGCGGAGGAGGCCTATCTCTTCGCCTATCCGATGATGATCGCCTATGGCTTCTTCCATCGCCAGACCATGGGGCCGGATGCGCCGGAGAAGCAGGCGATCGGGCGGTTCACCCATTTCCGGACCCTGGGCAGTCCGACGCTGAACAACACCATTCCGTGGATCAATACCGACACCCTGTATTCGGCCGTCTGGCTGGACCTGAGGCGCGAGCCGATGGTGCTGGGCGTGCCCGCGTTCGAGCCGCACCGGTTCCAGAACGTCCAGGCCGCCGACTGGTACACGATGAATTTCTTCACCCGGGGCACGCGGGACGTCGGCAACGGTGCCCGGCGCTATCTGCTCGCCGGGCCGGGGTGGAGCGGTGCAAAGCCGGACGGGGTGGACGAGGTGGTCGTCGCCGACAGCTGGATCATCAAACTGTTCACACGGATCATCGTCGAGGGGCCAGGTGATGAGCCGGCGATCCATGCCCTGCAAGACCAGTATCGCCTCGACCCGCTGAGCCGGTATCGGGGTGTCGAGCCGCCGCCGGCATCAGACGCTGCGGACTTCCCCGCCCCTCCCGCGTCGGGCATGCGGGGTCGCGGCTTCTTCGAACAGCCGACGCCGGATTTCATCGGCACGCTGAACCATCTGATGACCCAGGCGGCGATCCAGCCGGACGAGGCGGCCCTGTTCGAGCGGTTCTCGCGCATCGGTGTGGAGCCGGGCGCGGCGTTCGACGTCGCGGCCCTGACGCCCGACCAGGCCGCCGCGATCCAGGCCGGGATCGACGCGGGGCTGGCGCGTATCGAGCACCGGCTCGCCAATATCGACACCCCGATCAACGGCTGGACCTATCCGCTGGATCTGCGCGGTGGGCGGGATCGGCTGACCGGCAGCCCGGCCGCCTATCTGGCGCGAGCGGTGGGCGCCAAATACGCGATCTGGGGGCCGGGCGCCGAGGAGGTGGTCTATATGGTCGCCGAGATCGATGTAGACGGGGCGCGGGTGGACGGCGCGGATGCGGCCTACGAGATCACCTTCTACGCGGCGCCGCCGGTGTCGGGATTCTGGTCCTATACCATCTATGACGCCGCGACCCGGCTGCTCGTGCCGCATCCGTCAGGTCGCTACAAGCGGGGGGACCGGGACGCCGATATCCGTCGAAACGCCGAGGGCGGCTTCACCTTGCTCTTGCAGAACGCCACGCCACCGGCCGATCGTCTCGGTGACTGGCTGCCGATACCGGCGGGGCCGTTTCAGGTGGTGGGGCGGCTGTACGGGCCATCGCTGGAACTGCGAAACAAGACCTATGCGCCGCCGCCCCTGCGCCGGGTCGCTGTCGACTCCGTCTGACGTTCAGTCGGGATAGGCGGTCGATTCCGCCAGTTCGACATGCTGGTCGTAATCCGCGAGCCGAGCCCGAATCGCATCCTTCACATATTTCCGTCCGTCCGCGCCCAGCGCCATATGGACCGGCGGCGTGTCCATATCGGCGAGGGCCAGGATGACCAGGGCACCGCGCGCCGGATCGTTCTGGGCCGGGGCCTTGGGCCGCTCCATCGATTCACGCATATAGGCGGTCGTGCGGGCATAGTCGGGCAGGGGGTTGGCCGCCCAGCCCATGCTGCCGGAGCCGAAGTTGGTGCGAAAGCCGCCGGGTTCGACCACGGTGACCCGGATGTTGAAGGGGGCCAGTTCCTTCGACAGCGCTTGACTGAGGCCCGCCACGGCGAATTTCGAGGCCGAATACATCCCCATGCTGGGAAAGCCCCTCGCGCTGGCGACCGAACCGATGTTGATGATCGATCCGCCGCCGCGTGACTTCAGATGCGGGATCGCCGCCTTCACCACGCGGAATACGCCGAAGAAGTTGGTGTCCATCTGGCGCCCGGCCTCGGCCTCGGTCAGCTCCTCGACCGCACCGACCAGGCCGTAGCCGGCGTTGTTGACTATCACATCCAGGCCTCCGGTCAGCGCGACGGCCTTGTCGACTGCACCGGGCACGACCGCGGATTCGGTGACGTCGAGGGCGATGGCATGAGCCCGGCCCGGCGCGAGGGCCTCGAAGGCGGCGAACTGATCAGGCTTGCGCAGGGTGCCGACCACCGTGTCGCCTCGGGCCAGGGCGGCCTCGGCGATGGCCCGCCCCAGGCCGCTGGAGACGCCGGTCACGAACCAGGATTTGGCCAAGGCCTTGGATGGGGTCATCGGTCGATCTCACAGATGGCGCGCGAATGAATTCGGCACGGATCAGGGTCTCGACTACAGAGCGGGGCGTCCAGCCAGGCGCAGTCCGCCGACCTGCATATCGCCATGGCGATCAGGCGGGCGGTCCAATAGTCACGAGCGCCGCCATGGATATGGTGTCGCCATGAGAGCGCGCCGACAGAGCGTGCCTCGAACCATCCAGATCGCTGGATGGCCAACAATAGGGAAGGGGAACCTCTGATGGGTATTCGCAGGAATTGGCGTCTGGCTGCGTGCGTCACGACGGCCTTGTGCAGCCTGCCGGCTGTGACGCAGGCTCAGACCGCGCCTCAGTCCAGCCCGGAGCCGGCCGCCAACGTCGACGACGTCATCGTCACCGCCCGTCGCCGTGACGAACGCCTCCAGGACGTGCCGCTGGCCGTCTCGGTGGTCACACCACAGGCGCTGGCGCGCGCCAACATTACCGACGTCATCGCCCTGCAAACCCAGGCCCCGGCCCTGGTCATCACGCCCGGCCTGGGCGCCAACCGCAGCATCCCGACGTTCAGCATTCGCGGTCAGAGCCAGCAGGAACTGACCATCCTGGCCGACCCGTCCGTGTCCCTTTACATCGGCGATATCGTCGCCCCGCGCTCGCAGGGTGCGAACGGTGCCCTGTTCGACCTGGCCTCGGTCCAGGTGCTGAAGGGGCCCCAAGGCACCCTGTTCGGGCGCAACTCCACCGGCGGTATCGTCCAGTTGACGCCCAACCTTCCGACCAATGAGTTTGGCGGCCATCTCGGCGTCACCGTCGGCAACTTCGGCACCCTCAACACCGAGGCGGTCGTCAACATGCCGCTGACCGAGACCCTGGCCGCCCGTATCGCGGTGACCAACAACACCGGCGACGGGTTCCTCTACGACGAGCTGCGCGGCACCAACGTCAACTATACCGACAATCAGGCCCTGCGCGCCTCGCTGCGCTGGACGCCGACCGACCGGCTCATGAACGTCCTCGTGGTCGACGCCTACCATTCCAACGAAGGCGGTTCGGGCTCGTTCATCCGCAACGTCAATCCGGCGGGCTCGTTCAACTCGGCCGCTGCCCGCGCGGCGCGCAACTATCCGACACTGGAATCGATGCTGGCCAGCCAGGTTGCACGCGGCAACCGCCGGACGGCCAGCGGCACCCCGGCCTTCTCGCGGGTCGACAGCCTGACGATCGCCGACACCGTTACCTATCAGCTTACCGACCAGATCACGCTGAAGAACATCGGCGGCTTCCGCTCGGTGACCTCGCATAGCTATGAGGACACCGACGGCCTGCCGATCCCGCTGCTGGAAATCGAGCGCAAGTTCGAGCAGCACCAGTATTCGGACGAGCTTCAACTGCTCGGTGACATGGGGAACTTCAACTGGATCGCGGGCGCCTTTTACTTCTGGGAAGAGGGCTCGGATCAGGGCCTCAGCGTCACCGGCGGGACGGATCCCGGCAATGTCCAGCCGACGCGGGTCATCGCCTATCCCGCCTATTCCAACACCTGGGTGACGTCGCAGAACACCAGCTACGCCGTGTTCGCCCAGGGTACCTATGAGTTCGGCTCTGTTCCGGGCCTGTCACTGACCGCCGGCATCCGTCAGAACTGGGACAGCCGTCACGCCCTGGTCAAGAACCGGACCCAGGCCGCCTGTCGCTTCACCGTCGATGCCGACGGCAATCCCGCGACGGCGGAAGTCGCCGTTACCAGCCTGGCCAACTGCCGCCTGCCGCTTGACGTGGACTACAGCGAACCGACCTACAACCTCAGCCTCGACTACAAGTTCGGCGACAACAAACTGGTCTATCTGGCCACGCGCCACGGATACCGGACCGGGGGCTTCGGCGCCCGCGCCGCGACCGAGGCGGGTCTTCGCCGCACCTTCGAACCCGAGATCGTCGACGATATCGAAGGCGGCGTGAAGGCCGACTGGCGGTTCGACAACGGTGCCTTCCTGCGCACCAACGTCGCGCTCTACTACAGCGCCTACAAGGACATCCAGCGTCTGCTGACCGATCCCACGACCATCCCGATCACGACGGTGACGGTCAACGCCCAGGAAGCCAATGTGAAGGGTGGCGAGTTCGAGTTCACCTTCCGCCCCAACAGCCTGCTCGAATTCTCCGGCTTCTGGTCCTACACCGACGCTCAGTTCGACGAGTTCATCGCACCGGGAAACGTCAATCTGACGGCCAACCCCTTCGCACGGACGCCCAAGAACATCTGGAGCCTGTCGGCGCGCATCTCACCCGAGATTCCGTCCAGCATGGGCGAGCTGTCGTTCGGCGCGAGCTATTTCCACTCGGACGAGTTCTTCGCTAACGACACGCCGACCGTGTTCAACGATGTCCAGGCATATGACCTGCTGAACCTCAATGCAGAATGGTCGAACGTCTACGGCACGCCGGTCACTCTGGCCGCCTTCGTCAGCAATGCGCTCGACGAGGAATACAGCTTCTCGATGCTCAACATCTACACCTCGCTGGGCTTCGAGAGCCGCACGCCTGGCACGCCCCGCACCTACGGGATCCGCCTGAAGTACGACTTCTGATTTCTGGCTGAGATCTGATCTTTTGGGGGCGGGGTCCGGTCGGGTCTCGCCCCTTTTTGTTGGAGTATCCGAATGTCCAGAACAGCCCCCTCGCGCCGGACCCTGTTGTCCACCCTCGGTCTGGCCGGGGTTGCCGGAAGCACGGCCGGAATGGCCGGTCCGGTCGAGGCCTCGACTCCACACGGTCAGGTCGAAGCGGCTCCGGCCGGAGCGCCTAACATCATCGTCGTCCTCCTGGACGACCTCGGCTATTCGGATCTGGATTGCTACGGCGGCGAGATCGGGACGCCGCATATCGATGCGATGGCCCGCGAAGGCGCTCAGTACACGAACTTCCACACGACCGGGGTCTGTTCGGCGACGCGAGTCGCGCTGCTGACCGGTCTGAACCACCATTCGGCCGGGATGGGCTGGCTGGCCGACGCCGACAACGGCACGCCCGGCTATCGCGGCGACATGACCCATGCGGCCCCGACGATCGCCGAGCATTTCCATGCGCGGGGCTGGAGCACCTATCACATCGGCAAATGGCACGTGAACTCGGTCAAGACCGACGCCAACCTGGGGGATCCCGCCAACTGGCCGCTGCAACGCGGGTTCGACCGCGCCTACTGGTTCCATGGACACTCGTCGGATTACTTCCGGCCGGCCGAGTTCCGCGAAGGCAACTCCGTCATCGAGATCGAGGCGAGGGACGACTACTACGTCACGGACGACCTCACCGACCGGGCCATCGCAGACATTCGCCGCCATCAGGCCATGTCGCCGGACACGCCGTTCCTGATGTACCTCGCCCACGCCGCGCCGCATTCGCCGTTGCAGTCGCGCGCCGAGGATATGACCGCCGTCCGGGGGCGCTACGACGCCGGCTGGGACGCTGTTCGCCGCGAGAGGCTGGACCGTCAGAAGGCTTCGGGGGTCGCACCGTCAGGCGCGGTCCTGCCCGAGCGCGACGCCAATGTGCCGGAGTGGAGCACCCTTCCGCCCGAACAGCAGGCCCTGCATGCGCGGTATATGGAGGCCTATGCCGGGGTCGTGCGCCGCATCGACTGGAACATGGGTCGGCTGATGAAGGCCCTGAAGGATCTGCAACTCGACGAAAACACCATCGTCGCCATCATGTCGGACAACGGGGGATCGCCGGACGCCGGGCCGAACGGATCGCCGAACCTGCTGGCCGGTGGAGCGGGCGGGGTGACGCCCACCCAGGCGCACGCGATGATCGACGAGATCGGCGGCCGGGATACTTGCGTCGCCTATTCGACCGGCTGGGCCATGGCGTCCTGCACGCCGTTCCGGATGTACAAGCACCACACCTTCGGCGGTGGCGTGGCCGACCCACTGATCGTGCGCTGGCCCAAGGGCGTGAAGGCGCCGGGCGAGCTCAGGCGCCAGTACCTGCACGTCATCGACCTGATTCCGACCCTGATGGACGCTGCCGGGATCGTTCCTCTGACGACCACGCCCGCCGGCGCGCGGGCCAAGCCGATCGAGGGATTGAGCGTCGCCGCCACCCTGAGCGATCCCGCAGCGCCGACCGTTCGGCGCGAGCAGTATTTCGAGATGGAGGGCAAACGTGCCTATCACGCCGACGGCTGGGAGATCGTCTCGTCGCGCCAGTACGGACAGCCTCTCGACGTCGATCGGTGGGAGCTGTTCGACGTCTCCACCGACTATAACCAGACCACCGACGTCTCGGCCGAACACCCTGACAAGCTGAGCGAGCTGGACCGAAAATGGTGGGCGGCGGCGCGGCACTATCAGGTCCTGCCCATGGATCTGCGCACCACGGCCGAGCGCTATTTCACCAGTATGTCCGAGGGCGGTGGCCGCTCGCGCTGGGATATCGTGCCGCCGATGGAACGGCTGCTGGCCCATGGGGCACCGGCGCTTTTTGGGCGGTCCCACGTCATCGAGGTGAGGTTGGCACCCGGCGGTGTCGGCGACGGGGTTCTGGTCGCCTATGGCAATATGTTCCTGGGTTGCGCCCTCTATGTGAAGGACGGCCGGCTGATCTACGAAGCCCAGGCCCGGCCGCATCGCTATGCCATCGAGATGAGCGTTGCCTTGCCGAAGGACGCACGCGTTATCCGGCTGGAATGCAGGATGCGTCAGAGACCCTTCATCGGCCGTCTGACGCTGTCGGTGGATGACGTCGTCGTGGGCGAGATCGCCGAGCGTCGCCTGATCTTCGGCAGACCGTACCAGGGGCTGGAGGTCGGACGGAACGGCGGCGTGCCGGTCAGCCTGGCCTATTCGGATGCGTTTCCGTACCAGGGCAGGATCGAAGGCGTGACCGTGACGCTCGACACCTCAGTCTATTCCCCGGAGGAACAGGACTCGCTCAGGGCCATGTTCTCGGGGCGGCGCTGAGCGCCGGATCCGTCGTCAGGCCTTCGCGACCTTGTCGGGGCGATAGTCCTGGGGCAGGCCCAGGATGCGTTCGGCGACGGTGTTGAGCAGCATCTCGTCGGTGCCGCCGGCGATGCGCAGGGTCGGCTGGTCCATCCAGGACATGGCGAAGTCCGTCTTGGGCCGGGGGTGAGACGCGGCGTCGAAACGCAGGCCACCGGGACCCAGCAGGTCCAGCGCACAGACCGCGACCTCGCGGCGACCCCGACTACCGACCAGCTTGTGGATCGAGCCCTCGGGACCCGGCTCGCGACCAGCGGCCAGTTCCATCACCGACTTCTCGTGGATCGAGGACAGCGATTGCTGGACGGCCCAGTTGCGGGCGATGACCGCGCGGACCCGGCCGTCCTCGGTCGCCGGACGGCCGTTGATCGCGGTGTCTCGCGCGATCGCGATCAGGGCCTCGAGCGGCGGCCCGAAGCCGGTCTCGTCCGAGGCGGCCGTATAGCGCTCGATCATCAGGGTCTCGACCGCCAGGCGGAAGCCGGCACCGATCTCGCCCAGCCGCCAGGCGTCGGGGATGCGGACGTCGTCGAAGAAGACCTCGTTGAACTCTTCGGCCCCGTGCAGTTGCTTGATCGGGCGAACGGTGACGCCCGGCGCCTTCAGGTCGACGAAGAAATAGGTCAGGCCGCGATGTTTGGGCGCGTCCGGGTCGCTGCGGGCGACGATGACGCCATAGTCGGAATACTGGGCGAAGGTGGTCCAGACCTTCTGGCCCGACAGGATCCAGTCGTCGCCGTCGCGGGTCGCCCGCGTCCGCACCGCCGCCAGGTCCGACCCGGTCGAGGGTTCGGAAAACAGCTGGGACCAGATCTGTTCGCCGCGCAGGGCGGCTGGCACGAACCGCGCCTTCTGCTCGGGGGTGGCGTAGCGCAGCATCATCGGGATCGGCATCGACAGGCTGATCACGAAATAGGGGGAGGGGAAGCCGCGCGCGGACTCCTCCTCGACGAAGATCACCTGTTCCAGTTGGCCCAGGCCTGCGCCGCCGTACTCGGTCGGGAAGGTGATGCCGGCGAAGCCTGCCGCTTGCTTCGTGGCCTGCCAGCGCCGGGCCAGGGCGATGTCTTCGTCGAGCGACAGGCCGTTGCGGGCGGCCTGACCGAACTCGGCGAGGTGGGGCTCCATGAAGGCGATGGCGCGGGCGCGGAAGGCTTCGAGTTCGGGCGAGAAGGTGCTCATGCCGCTGCTCCGATGACACGGCCCGCGACGACGTCCTGCCAGGCGGCGGGGGCACCGAGCTCCAGCGCCAGCGCCCGGCTGCGGCGATAGAAGAGGTGCAGGTCGTGTTCCCAGGTGATGCCGATCGCGCCGTGGGTCTGGATCGCCTCGCGAGCGGCGAACTCGGCCGCATCGATGGCCATCAGGCGGGCGGCACCGGCCAGGGCAATCAGGTCGGGGGTGCCGTCGCGCACGGCCAGGACGGCGCGCAGGGTCGCGCCTCGGGCCAGTTCGTTGGTGACATACATCTCGGCGATCCGGTGCTTGATCGCCTGGAACTTTCCGATCGGCTGGCCGAAGGCCTCGCGCTCGTTGGCGAAGGTGCGGGCGCGGTCGAGACAGGCTTCGGCGATCCCCAGTTGCTCGAAGGCGACGATAACGGCGACCCGGGCCATCAGATCGAGCGAGGCCGCGCCAGCATCGGCCCCATTCAGGACGATCGCCGGTGCCCCGTCAAAGGTCAGGTCGGCGTAACCCCTGGAGTTGTCGAAGGTCTGGACGGCGGTGCGGCGCGTGGAGGCATCCAGTTCGATCAGCACGAGCGCGTCCGAACCCTCCGGCGTGCGCGCGAGTGTGACAAGCAACCCGGCCTGAAGCCCCGCCGCCACCGGACCGATCGCGCCGGTCAATCGACCTTCGGCCAGGGTCGGCAGGGCACCGCTTTCCATCGCGGTCGTCAGCCAGATCGCACCGATCACGGACCCGTCGGCCAGACCGGGCAGATGGGCCGACTTCAGGTCGTCGGTCCCATGCAGTCGCAGGGCCTCGGCGACGCCAAAACCCGTCGTCAGGAAGGGCGCGCCGACGGCGAAACGCCCGGCCATCTGGGCGGTCAGACCCAGCTCGATCGGGCCGAGGCCCAGGCCGCCGTGATCCTCTTCGATGGCGATACCGGTCCACCCCATCTCGGCGCAGGTGGACCAGAAGGCATCGTCGACGGCACCGGTCGTTTCCAGCAGGTCGCGCAGCCGCTCAGGCGAGAAACCGGCCGAGAGAACGCGCTCGGCCTCCTGCACGATCTGTCGGTGGTCATCGTCGAACAGGAAGGCCATGGGCGGACCTTACAGGCCTGCGGCGATCACGGCAGGGGCGTCCTTCCAGCCCTTGCCCTCGGCCACCAGTTTTTCCAGCAGCTTCGACGGCCCCCAGCGGGTCTGGCCGTTCTCGGCACCCAGTGTGCGGGCCGTCGCCAGAACCTTGTCCAGGCCGATCTGCTCACCCCAGAACATCGGGCCGCCGGTGTGGATGGGGAAGCCGTAGCCGTTGACCCAGGCGACATCGATGTCGCTGGCGCGGATGGCGATGCCTTCCTCCAGCTCCTTGGCGCCTTCATTGACCAGGGGGTGGAACAGGCGGGCGACGATCTCCTCGTCGGTGAAGGTGCGCTGTTCGATGCCCTGGCGTTTCGCCTCGGCCGCGATGATCTCCAGCGCGGCGGGATCGGGCAGGCGGTCGCGGCCCTCGTAGCGATAGAAGCCGGCCGACGACTTCTGGCCGATACGGCTGGCCTCGACCATGCGCTCGACCAGTTCCGGCATCCGCTCGTCGGCGGGCAGGGTCTTCTTGCGGACGGCGCGGACATTGACGGCCTGGGCCATGCCGGCGAGGTCTCGCATGGCCAGCGGTCCCATGGCCATGCCGAACTGTTCGGCGGCGCGGTCGATCTGTTCCGGCGTGGCCCCGCGCTCCAGCATGTATTCGGCGTTGACGGTGTAATACTGGAGCATCCGGTTGCCGATGAAGCCGTCGCAGTTTCCGGCCAGGACCGGCGTCTTGGCGATCTGTTTGCCGACCGCCATGACGGTGGCGATGGTTTCGGCGCTGGTCTTTGAACCGCGCACGGCCTCCAGCAGCTTCATGACGTTGGCCGGGCTGAAGAAGTGGGCGCCGATGACCTTGTCCGGACGGCTGGTCGCCGAGGCGATCTGGTCGATGTCGAGCGAGGATGTGTTGGTGCCCAGGATGGCGTGCGGCGGCGTCGCCTTGTCCAGCAGGGCGAAGATCGACTTCTTCAGCTCCATGTCCTCGAACACGGCCTCGATCGCCATGTCGACGTCGCCCAGATCGTCATAGCCGCCGATGGGTTCGATGCGGCCGAGCCGCTCGGCCATCTGTCCTTGCGTGATCGAACCGCGACCCAGCGAGGTCTCATAGGTCTTCTTCAAGGCCGCCATGCCGCGCTCCAGCGCCTCGGCATTGACGTCCAGCAGCTTGACCGCGATCCCGGCGTTGGCAAACGACATGGCGATGCCGCCGCCCATCAGGCCAGAGCCGATGACGACCACCTTCCTGATCGGCAGGGGTCTGGTGTCGGCAGGGACGTCGGGGATCTTGCGGGCCTCGCGCTCGGCGAAGAAGGCGTGGATCAGGGCCTTGCGCTGAGGGCCTTCCATCAGGCCCTTGAACTGATCGTTCTCGAACGCTTTGGCGTCGGCGAAGGGCAGGGTGGTCGCCGCCTCGATGACATCGACGATGCGCGCCGGGGCGACCTGGCCGCGCCACTTCTTGGCGTTCTTCGCGCGGAAGTCGGCGAACACCTTGGGATCGACGCCGGTCACCCGGTCGTTGCGGTCGCGGACCGGAAGGGGCAGCGGGCCGGACGCCAGCTTCAGGGCATAGCCGACGGCATCGGCCCGCAGGTCGAACACGAGCGCATCGATGACGCCCAGCTTGTTGGCCTCGGCCGCGCCGATGTGACGGCCGGTGGTGATCAGGTCCAGCGCCACCTCGACCCCGGTCAGGCGCGGCAGGCGGATCGTGCCGCCGGCACCGGGCAGGAGGCCCAGTTTGACCTCGGGCAGACCGACCTTGGCGCTGGCGACGGCGACCCGCGCATGGGCGGTCAGGGCCAGTTCGAGACCTCCGCCCAGGGCCGTGCCGTGAATGGCGGCGACGATGGGTTTGGGACTGGCCTCGAAGGCGGCCTGAAGGGTCTGAAGGCGCGGCTCTGCGGCGCTGTTGGGGGTACCGAACTCGGAGATGTCGGCACCGGCGATGAAGGTCGTCCCGCCCCCGATCAGGACGACGGCCTTGACCCCATCGTCAGCCAGGGCCTGGGCGAGGCTTTCGGATATGCCGGTGCGGACCGCCAGGCTCAGCGCATTGACCGGCGGATAGTTGACGGTCAGGACGGCGACCTGATTTTCGACGGTGTATTCGACGGCGGACATGGACGCTCCCAGGGCTAGGCTGGGTCCGTCTTAGGCGTGCGCCCGATGCGACCTCAACCTTGCGGGCGTTGAGGCCCGGCCTTGATCGCGCACACGATAGGCGTCACGGCCCGAACACTGTATCAGATAGGAATATAATCGCTTGAGGCCCTTGTCGGCACGCGCGATGGTTCCCATGTGGTTTGGCGGGTCGTTGACAGCGCGAACGGGGTCACTTGACGGAGGGGTCGGCCTCGGAAATTTCTCATAATCCGGCAGGGTGACAAACCTATCGGGCGCTAATTCATTGATTCTAATGGGGTTCGGGCGGGAATGGCACGGTATGTCACCCGGAATTTTAGAACAGTGACATAACGCGCTTCAGGCCAGGACCTGGCCGTCGTCGGCGGCGAACACCCCGCCCGTGATGGTCCGCGCGGCGTCGGACGCCAGGAAGGTGACGATGCCGTCCAGGTCGTCGGGGTTCATCACGCGGCGGCGCGGGAAGGTCTTGATCAGCTTCTGACCCCCTTCGCCGGCCAGCCATTCGGCGTTCAGCTCGGTGACGATCCAGCCGGGGCAGATGGTGTTGACGTTGATGCCGTGGCGCGCCCATTCCCGCGCCAGCCCCTTGCCCAGCATGGCGACCCCGGCCTTGGAGGTCGAATAGGCGGTCAGGCCCGCCAGCGGCCGCTGCGACCCGACCGAGCCCAGCAGGATGATCCGGCCGCGCGACGAATCCGGCGAGGCGATCAGGCGACGCGCCCCCTCGCGCGCCGTCAGATAGACGCCCTGAACATTGATGCGCAGCAACTGGCCGAGGTCGTCGCTGGGCAGGTCCAGAGCGGGGCCCTGGGCGTTGACCCCGGCATTGGCGATGATGGTGTCGACCGTGCCGAAGGCGGCCTCGGACTGGTCGTAGGCGGCGATGATGGACGCCTCGTCCTCGACATCCATCTCGACCGGCTCGATACGACCGCCGGCGGCGCGGATCTCGTCGGCGAGGGCGGTCAGGCGGTCCAGGCGGCGGGCACCGGCGACTACTTTGACGCCCTGCGATGCCAGCATCCGGGCGAACCGCGCGCCGAGGCCGGATGAGGCCCCCGTGATCAGGGCTGTCCGTCCAGTCAGATCGAAGGGGGATGCGGCCATGGTGATCTCCTGATGTGCGGGTCGGCGATACCGGGCCGGGCCCACCGGTGCGAGCGGTCCTGGTCAAGGCATCGGATGGGCGATGCCGACGGCGGGGCGCTCGCGAACCGGCCCGGTCCTCGCGATCATGCGACGAGATCAGGAGACGCCGATGCTCGCAGACACCCTTTCGACCCGGATCGCCCGCGCCGAGGCGCATGCCCTGGCGACCGGTGCCCTGCTGCCCGTGCTGATGGACACGCGGATCATTCCGGACAGCGGCATGACCTTCGAGGCGACCTGGCTGTCCAGCCTGGCGATGAAGGATCTGGCGGCCAGATTGCCCCGCGCGGGGGACCGGTCCACGACCAATCCCTTCCTCCCGTTCGAGCAGGATCTGTTCGTCGCGGATCTGTCGGAGACCCATGTCGCGATCCTGAACAAGTTCCAGTCGCTGCCCGGGCATCTGGTGATAATCACCCGCGCCTTCGTCGAACAGTCGGCAGCGCTGGAGCGAGCGGATGTCGCGGCCTGCGTGGACCTGCTGGCGCAGGACGACGGGCTGGTTTTCTTCAACAGCGGACCGGAGGCGGGAGCCAGCCAGTCGCACCGGCATCTGCAATTTCTGCCCGGGTTTCGGGCGCCGGTCGAGGGGCTGATCCAGCGGCCCGAAACCCCGTGGACCGCCGCACGAGCCGAGGCACTGCCCTTCGCCCACCGGCTGTACGGGATACCGGACGTGGCCTTCGACGACCCCGCGCGAGCCACGGACCGGCTGCTGGCCTGCATTCTCGAAGCCTATGAAACGCTTCCGGTCGGCGAGGGACCGCTGCTGCCCGGCTACAACCTGCTGATCACGCGGCAGTGGCTGATGTTCGTCCCGCGACGGGTCGAGACGGTGGCGGGAGTATCCCTTGCGGCCCTGGGGTTCGCCGGCGTCATCGGCCTGCGATCGGTGGATCAGTTCGCCGATGTCGAGGCCTATGGACCGATGGCGATGATGGTCGCGGCGGCCGGATCAGTCGGCGAGGCCTGACAGCATGTCGGCCATATGTGACTCGATCAGGGCGCGACTGAGTGGATCGGGGAACAGCCAGAAGGCACCCTGCACGACGCCGGCCAGAACGGCTTTGGCGATCAGGTCCGGCGAGACGGCGGCGGCCATGGCAGCTTCGACCTTGGCGCTGTGGCGGCCGGCATCTGCGTCGGACGGGGCCAGATGGTCTGAGTGCGCAAGCAGGCCGGTCTTCACGAGGCCAGGCACCAGGACGGAGACCCCGACCGGTCCGCCGGCCAGCTCGACGCGCAAGGACTCGCAGAGACTGATCACGGCCGCCTTGGACGCCGCATAGACGCCGTTGTGCGCCGAGGGCGAGAAGGGCGCGAGCGATGAGGTGGCGACGAACCAGGCGGGGCTGCCCGAGGCTTTCAACCGGGGCACGCCGTGGCGGATGGCGTTGAACGCGCCGCGCAGGTTGACGTCCATGGTCCAATCCCAGCCTTCGGCCGTGGTCTCTGTCAGGGGGCGGACACTGCCCGCGACACCGGCGTTGGAGCACAGGAAAGACAGGGGCCCGAACGCCGCCTCGGCCGCGTCGAGGGTGGTGGTCCAGCCGTCCGGATCACGCACATCCAGCGCAAGTCCGAGGGCTTTCGCGCCGCTTTCCTCGATCCCGACCGCGGCTCGGCGTGCGGCGTCCGCGTCGATATCGGCCAGCACGACCATCATGCCCCGATGAGCGAGCGCGCGGGCCAGGCCGAGGCCGATGCCGCTCGCGCCGCCGGTGATCAATGCCGTCCGCCCCCTGAGCGCCTCAAGGCCGGGCATCAGAACAGGCTCGACAGCAGTTCTTTGGCGAAGGGAACCCGCTCGTCCATCCGGCCGGTGCGAACCTTTTCGGCCCAGTCCGGGTCGGCCAGGATGGCGCGGCCGACGGCGATCATGTCGAACTCGCCCGCCGCCATGAGGGCCTCGACCTTCTCGACCCCGTCCAGGCCGGAATCTCCGAAGCTGATGGTCTGGGTGTTGATCTGGGTCGGCGAAGTCTTGGCCGTCGAGGCGACACCGGCCAGGCCGACGCTGCCGACGGCGATGACGGGCTTGCCGGTGATGTGTTTGGTCCAGCCGGCCAGGGTACGCTCCGAGACCTCGCTAAAGCCCACCTCCCAGAAGCGCCGTGTCGAGGCGTGGAATATGGACACACCGGCGTCCGACAGCGGGCCCAGCAGGGTCTCAAGTTCCTGCGGCGTCTGGGCCAGGCGGGCGCGATAGTCCTGCTGTTTGAATTGGGACCAGCGGAACGACAGGGGGAAGTCGGGGCCGACCCGGGTCCGGATCGCCCTGACCACCTCGATGCCGAAGCGGGCGCGGGCGGCCAGAGTCTCTCCGCCCCAGGCATCGTCGCGACGGTTGGTCTCGTGCCAGAAGAAGGTGTCGATCAGATAGCCATGGGCGGCGTGCAGCTCGACCCCGTCGAAACCGAGTGCCTGGGCGTTGGCGGCGGCGGCGGCGTAGGTGTCGATGACGTCGGAGATGTCGGTCTCGGTCATCGGCTTGGTGACGTGGGTGGTGTTCTCGAAGGCGTTCAGGTTCTCCGAGGGGCCAAAGCCGGGCACGTCGCGGTCCGGGGCCATGCCGAGTTCGCGGAAGCTGCCGGTGTGCCAGAGCTGGGGCATGATCTTGCCGCCCTCGGCGTGGACGGCGTCCACGACCCGCTTCCAGCCGGCCAGCGATGCCTCGCCGTAGAAGCGGGGCACGTTCTCGTAGGAGTGGGCGGACGGGTGGCCGATATAGGTGGCCTCGGTGATGATCAATCCACAGCCGCCGCGTGCGCGACGTGCATAGTAGGAGACCATATCGTCGTGCGGGATCTCGTCGGGACAGAAATAGCGCGACATGGGGGCCATCACGACCCGGTTGGCCAGCGTCAGGGGGCCGACCGTCAGCGGTTGGAACAGGGGGCTGGAGGTCATGGCGTCATCCGGTCGAGCAGGGCCAGAGGGTGGCGTCCGGCCAACGCAGGCGCCAGCGTCTTGAACCTGTGATCGCATGACCGATCAAGCCGACTTCGTGCTTCGACGGCTTGGAGCGGCCGGTCTATGCTGGTTCAAAGACGCGGCTCCAGACCGCCGTCATGGGACAGGAACACAGATGCCGGACGCCTCCGCCACCCTCCAGGACCGGACCCTGAATCCTTCCGGCAACGGACTGGCGTATCAGGTCGCCAACGCGTCTAAATGGGGCGAGCAGAAATTCTTCGACGCCATCGAGGGGGCTCCGCGCGAAGAGATCGAGGCGACGCAGGAAAGGCTTCTGCTGGATCAGCTGAAGTGGATCGCGACGCGGTCGGCTCTGGTCAGCGAGATATGGAAGAAGGCCGGCGTCGATCCGCTGAGCATCACCTCGCTCGCCGACTACAAGGCGCGGGCACCGTTCATGGACAAGGACGATATCCGGGCGTTCCGGGACCGGACCGACGACCCCTTCGGCGGCGTGCTGTGCGTCGATTGCAGCGAGCTTCACAACATCGGATCCAGCTCCGGCACCACCGGCGACCCGACCATCTTCGCCGAGCGCTGGGACCGGGGCTATGAGGGGCCGTTCACCCCTCGCGAATACTGGATGCTGGGCCTGCGTCCCGGCGACTATGTGCTGGAGATGAGCACGGTCATGCGAGGCGTGGGCCACCGGATCACGCGCGCGGCGGGGGCCATTCCGTTGATGCTGAACCACGATCCGAACGAGGTCGAGGCGGCGGTGGACCTGATCCGCAAATACCGGCCGACGATCTTCTTCCATCTGTCGACGCCGGTGATCTACGGGCTGGAGCGGCTGGAGCGCGAGAAGGGGATCGACATGGTCGATCTGTTCTCCAGCTTCCGCGCCTGCGTCTATGGTGGCGAGCCGGTCGGTCCGCGCATGAAGGAGACGTTGGATCGCTGGGGCGTGAACCTGTTCCAGTTCTCCAGCCTGGGGGATTCCGGCACGACCTGGGAATGCGAGGCACACGACGGCTTTCACGCCTGGGAGGATGTCGGTCTTGTCGAGGTGCTGAAACCCGGCACGGACGAGCCGGTCGGCGACGGCGAGGGTGGCGAACTGGTCGTCACGGCCCTGCACAACAAGACCGATCCGCTGATCCGCTATCGGTCCGGCGACTTCATCCGGCACACCCGCGAGAAATGCGCCTGTGGCCGGACCCACATGCGCATGACCCTGCTGGGGCGGCTGGGTGACGAGGTGATCGTCAATCGAACCTCGATCCTGCCGCGCGACGTCTGGACGGCGGTCGAACAGGTCGAGGAGACGTCCGCCGGCCTGTTCCAGATCATCCGGCCGCAGCGCGAACTGACCGAACTGAAGCTGAGGGTCGGCTACGAGGGTACGCCCGAAGACCTCGCGGATGTCGCGCGGCGCGTCGCCGACGAGGTCGAAAAGCGCGTCAGCGTCCGCCCGGAGATCGAAATGACGCCCAACAGCGAACTGATCAAGCTCGGCCCTCCCCACAAGATCCCGCGCGTCGCCAAGGCCTGACCGATGACCGATGTTCTTACCCCCGCGCCGGCCGCGACCCAGGCGGCGTTCGATCCTGATGCTCCCGACGCCCTGTGGGCCGTGGGGGCGGCGGAGACGGCCGACGGGCTGATCGATTACCCGGTCTCGAACCGCGACATGGTCGCCGATACCCGTTGGGCCGGGGAGCGGTTGCAGGCCATGGGTGTGGCACGGGGTGCGCTGCTGGACTTCGTCCACAACTACCGGGAATGCGGTCAGTTCTGGCCCTACTATATGGCCGCCGCCGCCATGGGTGCGCCGGTCATGAACGGTATGGCGACGCCCTGGGATGTGGGCCGGACGGAGATGTACACGCGCCGGTTTGACCTGGCGCTGGTCATGGGGATCGGCGGCGCGACGACCGAGGGGCTCAGATCATTCGGGCACGACTCGGCCAGGGTGTTCGCCAAGGTGCCGTTGCTGATCGCGCGTGAGCCGGCGGCGTCGGAACTGGAAGCCGCGGGACTGACAGCCTGGCGACTGACGTTGCTGGGGCCGCTCCTGCTGACGGCCGCACCCGGCGAGGGCGCGCCCTATGACACGAGCCAGTGGACGGTCGAGGCGGACGGCGAGGGTCGTCTGCGGGTCAGTTCGGGCTCTGACCGCGCCGCACGCTACGCCCGGCTCGACACCGGTCTGCGGGGTCGGGTGGAGAACGGCCGGGTCTTCATCGACGCGGCTGCGTGATGGATCAGGCGCTGCTGGACCGGATCGACCGGATCGAGTCCCATCAGGCGATCCAGCAACTGGCCGTCCGCTATGCGATGGCCGTGGACGCGCGCGACGTCGAGACCTGGCTGGGGATGTTCGTCGATGACATCGACTGTGGTCGGCGCGGCAAGGGACGCGAGGCTCTGCGGACCTTCATCGAGCCGGCGGTGCGCGACTTCTATCGGACCGTCCATCAGATCACCGGCCACGCCATCGACGAGATCGATGGTGATCGCGCCCGGGGTCGGGTCTACTGCCGTGCCGAGCACGAGTTCGGTGACCAGTGGATCGTGATGGCCTGTGTCTATCACGACACCTACGAGCGTCGGGATGGGGTCTGGTATTTCGCGGGCCGGGAAGAGGATTTCTTCTTTACCTGCGACGTGCTCGAGCGGCCGCAGGATGTGGATTTCGTCCGCTGGCCCGGGCCGACGCCCAAACACAACCCACCGATGATGCTGCCCCGTTTCCCGAGCTGGACGACCTTCTGGGCGGGGCAGGACGTCTCTGCGATCACGCGTCGGCCCTGACTGCGCCGAGGAACATGCGGGTCGCGAGAGTGACGAAGTCAGGAATTTCCTCGGCCCGACCCTTGCGGTGAAGCTGGTTTACGATGCGGATCTGACCGATCAGCATTCGCCCCAGATGTCCTGGGTTCAATCCCGCCTCTATCTCGCCGCCTGCTATCGCCTCGTCGAACATCCGTTGCAGGCTCCGACGATAGGCCTCCCAGCCCTCCGTCAGGGGCGGTGACATCGCGGGCGGCAGTTCGAGACGGTGATTGCTGTAGACCTGAATGAAGTCCCCGGCCTTGACCAGCGACTGGATGTGACAGGCGAACAGGGCGTCGATCCGTGGGGCGAGCCCGGCGTGACGCGAAAGCACCGCTTCCAGGTCGGCCAGGGTACGCTCCTGACCAAGCCTGCAGACGTTGAGCAGCGCATCATCCTTGGACTTGAAGTGGTGGTACAGGGTTCCGGGGTTCAGGCCGGTGGCCAGACCAACCTCGCGCATGCCGACGCCCTGAAACCCGCGCTCAGCAAAGGTCGCGGCGACCGCCTGCAAGACGGTCCAGCGCCGGGCGGTCATGCCCTGACGGGCGTCGGCAAGGATCATCACCCGCTCCATCGTCTGCGCGATCAGAAGGCCGCCACCCGGTCTGCCTATTCACCCAAACGATCGTTTGGGTCAAGGTGGCTGCATGACCGATCTCACCATGGCAGCAACGCCGGTCGTCGTTGTCGGCGCTACCGGAGCCCAGGGCGGGGCCGTGGTCCGTGCGCTGATGGCGCGTGGAGGCGAGGTTCGCGCCCTCGTGCGGGATGCCGAGAGTGCGGCGTCCAGAGCCTTGGCGGCCCAAGGGGTCGTGCTGGTCACGGGAAACCTGGACGACGGGCCCTCGCTGGAGCGGGCGATGGTCGGCGCGCAGGGGGTCTTCTCCGTTCAGCTCTACAACCCACGGGACATCCCGTCCGAGACCCGCCAGGCCGGGGCCCTGGTTCAGGCGGCTCGCGCGGCCGGGGTCGAGGTGTTTGTCCAGTCCTCCGTGTCGGGGACCGGGGCGCATCGGACGATGACCGGCTGGTCCGAAGGCCGCTGGGATCGCGACTATTGGGAGAACAAGGCGGCGATCGAACGGGCCGTGCTGGACGCAGGCTTTGGTTCGGCGGTCGTGCTGAAGCCGGCCTTCATGATGGATAATCTGATCGCGCCCAAGGCGGCCTGGATGTTTCCCGATTTGGCCGACGGGCGCATCCTGACCTCCGTGGAGTCGACGACAGAGGTCGCCTTCATCGCGGCCGACGACATCGGACGGGTCGCGGCCGCCGCATTTGCCGAGCCGAGCCGGTTTGCGAACGCCGAGATCGAACTGGCGGGTGATGTCCTGACCATGCCCGAGGTCGCGAGCACCCTTTCACAGGCCTGGGGCGAGACGATCCGTCCGGAAACCCGGTTGCCTGAGGACCTGATCGCAAGAGGACAGAACCCGGGCTGGGTCAAGACCCAGACGTGGATGAACGTCGCGGGCTATCCGGCCCGCCCCGATGGGATGCGATTGTGGGGCATCGAACCTGTTTCGCTGGCGAAATGGGCCGTGACGCACTTGCGACCGGAGAGACGTGAATGACCTCGCTTTATGATGCTCCCGACGAAATCCGGGTCGAGGTGGACGGGCCGGTTCGCATCGTCACCCTGAATCGGCCGGATGAGCGGAACGCGGTCAGTAAGGCCATGCTGTTCGCCCTGACCGATCTGGTGGTCCGGTTGAACGAGGATGCCGACGTCGGGGCGGTGGTCATCACCGGGGCAGGCAGGGCGTTCAGTGCGGGCGGCGATTTCCAGCATTTCGTGCGCTCGTCGAAGGAGCCGGAGGTGTCGCGGGCCACGCTGGACAACTCGCGCCGCTTCATCACGGCGATGCAGGATCTGAAGGCGCCGATCGTGGCGGCGATCAACGGACCGGCGGTGGGGTTCGGGGGGACACTGGCGGCGCTGTGCGACATCGTGTTGATCGCCGACGGGGCGTTCATTTCGGAGCCTCACGTCAATATCGGGCTGGTCCTGGGCGACGGGATCTCAATTACCTGGCCCCTCTACATGGGCCTGCTCAAGGCCAAGGAATACATTCTGACGGGGGACCGGATTTCGGCGACCGAGGCGGTGGCCTGTGGTCTGGCCAACCGCGTCGTGGCCAGTGACGACCTGATGCCGGAGGCCCTGGCCCTCGCGCATCGACTGGCGGCCCAGCCGCGCGAGGCCTTGCAGCACTCCAAGGCGATCCTGAACGGCTATATCAAGGCCCATATGGCGACCACGCTCGAAGAGGTGCTGGCGCTTCAGTTCGAGCGGACCCAAAGCGCCGAACACGCCGCCATCGTGCAGGGGATGATCGATCGCCAGAAGCGGAACCAGCCGAAATGAACAGGCGGTTCGCCGGAACCCTGTTCGACCTGGCGGGCGAGGTCGCGATCGTGACCGGGTCCAGCCGGGGCATCGGGCGAGCCATCGCGCTGCGCCTGGCCCAGCATGGGGTGAACGTGGTGGTCAGCGGCCGCAAGATCGAGGCGGCGCAGACGGTCGCGGACGAGATCAACGCCTCGCCGAACTCTGGCCGAGCTGTCGCCGTCGCCTGCAATGTGACCCGGGCTGATGACCTTGAGGCTCTGTGCGAGGCCGCCGAAGCGGCGTTTGGAACGGTGAGCGTGCTGGTCGCCAACGCGGCGGTACACATCCATGTCGGGCCGAGCGCGGAGATGTCCGACGCCGTCCTGGCCAAGACGATGGACGCGAACTTCATGGCGTTGCACCGGCTCAGCCAGCGCCTGCTACCCGGCATGATCGCGCGGGGCCGGGGCCGGATCATCAATCTGTCGTCGATCGCCGCGCTGTTCGGCTCGGGTGTCTATCACAGCTATACCCTGTCGAAGGCGACCGCGATCCAGTACGTCCGCAACCTGGCCGTCGAACATGGGGTGGCGGGGATCAGGGCCAACTCCGTCGCGCCGGGACTGACGCGCACCGATATGGCGGCGGGATTGATCGACGATCCCGCGGCGCTGGCACGCGAGCTGTCACGCTCGACGATCGGCCGGATCGGGGACCCGGACGAGATCGCCGGGGCGGTGGTGTTCCTTGCCTCCGATGCCGGGGGCTACGTCAACGGCCAGACCCTGGCCGTAGATGGCGGCATGACCATCCGCTACGATTGAGGCCAGCATGAAGACCCGGTTCACCAAACTGTTCGGCGTTACGCATCCCATCGTCCAGGGCGGGATGATGTGGGTCGGTCGGGCCGAGCTAGCCTCGGCGGTGTCGAACGCCGGTGGGCTGGGTATCCTGACCGCCTTGACCCAGCCGACGCCGGACGACCTGAGACGCGAGATCGAACGGTGCCGGACGATGACCGACCGGCCGTTCGGGGTGAACCTGACCGTCCTGCCCTCGATCAGCCCGCCGCCCTATGCCGAATATCGCCGTGCCATCATCGACAGCGGGGTCACCATCGTCGAGACGGCGGGGTCCAAGCCGGCCGAGCACGTCGAGGATTTCAAAGCCCATGGCATCCGGGTGATCCACAAATGCACCTCGGTGCGGCACGCGGTGACGGCGGAGAGGCTGGGTGTCGATGCAGTGTCGATCGATGGCTTCGAATGCGCCGGCCATCCCGGCGAGGACGACATTCCCGGCCTAATCCTGATCCCGGCGACAGTCGATCGGTTGTCCATTCCCGTGCTGGGCAGCGGCGGGTTCGGGGACGGACGCGGTCTGGCAGCGGCGCTGGCTCTGGGGGCCGAGGGGATCACCATGGGCACCCGGTTCTGCGCGACGCGAGAGGCACCGATCCACGACAACGTCAAACGGGCCATGGTCGACAACGACGAGCGGGGAACGCGGCTGATCTTCCGCAAGCTGCACAACACCGCACGCGTAGGGGCCAACAGCGTCTCGGACCGGGTGGTCGAATTGCTGGACCGGCCGGGCGCGACCTTCGCGGACGTGGCGTCACTGGTGAAGGGCGTCGAGGGGCGGCGGCTGCTGGAGACCGGCGACATGGACGCCGGTCTGTTCTGGGCCGGTCAGGTGCAGGGCCTGATCCATGATGTGCCGACGGTGGCCGAGTTGATCGCCGCGATCATGGCCGAGGCGGAGGCCGTGATCTCCGGCCGACTCAGATCAATGGTGGACGGCTAGAGGGCGGCCAACAGGTCGCGCAGGTCGGGCAGGTGGGCGGCGTGGGACTGGGCCCCGCCATCGACCTGATAGATCTGGCCGTTGACGAAGCCGGACTCTGCCGAGGCCAGGAAGACCGCCATCCAGCCGATGTCGGTGGGCAGACCGCCCCGGTTGGTAATGTTCTGGCGGCGGACCGCCTTGTCGAGTTGGGCCCGGCGGTCGTCGGTGACCGGCTTGACCGGGATATAGCCCGGCGAGATGGCGTTGCAGCGGACACCCTGAAGCCCGTGCTGGGCCGCGATATAGCGGGTGAGGGTCGCCAGTCCGGCCTTGGAACAGGCATAGGCCGTCTGGCCCAGGTCGCCCGCCAGCATCGAGTTCGAGCAGATGTTGATGATCGAGCCGGACCCTTGCGCCACCATATGCGGCACGACCTCGCGGCACAGCAGCATCGGGCCGCGCAGATTGATCGCCATCAGGGCGTCCCACAGCTCGACCGTCTGTTTCAGCAGGGGCCCGTCCTGGGTCGCGGCCATCAGGGTGGCGGCGGCGTTGTTCACGACGACGTCGATCCGGCCCATGCGGTCGATGACCTCGGCGACGGCGCTCTTGATCGAGGCCTCGGAGCCGATATCGCAATGAACGGCGATGGCGTCGGCACCGGTCGCGCGGAGGTCAGCGGCGACCTCTTCGGCCTTGTCCAGGGCGATGTCGGCGATGACGACGCGGGCGCCTTCCTGCGCGAACAGGCCGGCGGTCCCGGCACCGATGCCCGAGGCCGCGCCGGTGATGATCGAGACCTGTCCAGCCAGCCGTCCCATGAGTTCGCTCCCTGTCGTACCGGATCAGACTAGTGGGCCCCGCCGTGCGCGTCGCCCCGGCAAACGTCTCATCGCGACGACGATGGGATCAGAACAGGCTCTTGGTATAGCCGCCGTCCAGCCGGATGACCTCGCCCGTCAGGAAGGCGGCGCGGTCCGAGCACAGAAAGGCGGCCAGCCAGCCCATCTCGATCGGCTGGCCCCAACGGCCGACAGGCAGCATGCGCAGGTACCATTCCGGCGTCTTGATCTCGGGGATCGAGGCCAGATAGTCGCGCGACAGCTCGCTCTCGAAAGGGCCGGTGGCGATGATGTTGGCGGTGATGCCCCAGCGACCGTATTCGTGGGCCAGGATGCGCTGAAGCGGGGCCACGGCGATGCGGACGTCGGTCGCGGGCATGGGGTCTTCCTGATGGGGGGTCTTGAAGGCGATCGTGCCGATGTTGAGCAGCCGTCCCCACTGTCGCGCCTTCATCGCGGGCAGTACCGCGCGGGTCAGCCGCACGACGCTGAGCACATGGTTGTCGAAGGTCTCGAGGTAATCCTCGTCCGCGCAGTTCTCGAATCCGCGCAGATGGCCGCTGCGTTTGGGAAAGGCGTTCGGCGCGTTGACGATGAGGATGTCTGGATCTCCATAGGCTGCGCGTGCCGCGTCCATGATTTCCGTCACGCCGTCCCTTGTGGTCATGTCGGCGACCAGACCCGTGACCTGACCTCCGTTGCTGCGAACCTCGGCCTGGGTCGCGTTCACCGCATCCGCGTTCCGGCCCGTGAACAGGACGCGCGTGCCCTCTGCGGCGAGAGCCTCGACGATCCCGCGGCCGCAGCCCCGGCTGCCTCCCGCCACGATGGCCGTCCGGTTCGCGATTCCGAGGTCCATGCCGGCGGCTCCCTGTGCCGTCAGACCATCGCGAGGCCCCCGTGGCGCGGCAAGCGCGCCCGGATCGTGATCGCAACAGCGATAGGCGCGACGCCGGACTCGCGCACCTCGCCCCGGCGTGGAATTCAGGGTGCCGGGCATGCCAAAGGGAACCCATGATCGATCACAGTCACATCGGTGCCGAGACGGAAGAGGTCTCCATCGTCGTCGAGCGCAGCCAGCTGCGGCTGTTCTGTCAGGCCACGGGCGAGACCGATCCGGTGTTCTGGGATGCCGGCGCCGCGCGCGCGGCCGGTCATGACCGAATCCCGACGCCCCCGACCTATCCCCAGACCCTGCTGAACCTGAGCCCGTTCGCGAAGAACCTGGTGCTCGACGTCATCAAGGTCGACCTGGCGCGGATGCTGCACGGCGAGCAGACGTTCGAGCATCACCACCCGATCTTTGTGGGTGACACCATCCGCCTGAAACAGACGGTCGCCGACATCTACGACAAGAAGGGCGGGGCGCTGGAGTTCATCGTGCTGGAAACCACGGCCCGAAATCAGGACGACGTCGTCTGCTGCACGCTCAAGAGCGTCGCTGTGGTGAGGAACTAGAGTGACGGCATATGACCTTTCCGGTGTGAAGGCGGGTGACGCCCTGCCAACCCTGACGGCCCGGCCCGTGACGCCCCTGACCCTGGCCCTGTTCGCGGGCGGGTCCGGCGACCACAATCCGATCCATGTGGACAAGGCCTTCGCGGCCTCCGGCGGCTTTCCCGACGTCTTCGCCCACGGGATGCTGTCCATGGCCTGGCTGGGCCGAGCCCTGACAGACTGGGCCGGTCCGACGTCGGTCAAGCGGTTCGGGGTCCGGTTTGCCGCGATCACGCCCTTGGGGGCCTCGGTCGTCTGTACCGGTCAGGTCGAGGAGGTTCTGGAACAGGACGGCGAGCGCCTGGCGCGACTGACACTTCAGGCCGCCGTGATCGATGGGCCGGTGACCCTGCTGGGCGACGCCCTGGTCCGGATTGGATGACTGCGTGGACCTGACGTTTTCCAGCGAGGATCTGGCGTTCCGCGACGAGGTCCGCGCGTTCATCGCCGCCAATCTGTCGCCTGAGACCCGTCGCAAGGTCGAGGAGGGCCGGGCCCTCGACAAGGCCGACGTGGTCGACTGGCAGCGAACGCTGAATACCCGGGGCTGGGCGACGCCGAGCTGGCCCGCGTCGGCTGGCGGTCCCGGCTGGAGCGCCGTGCAGCGCTACATCTTCATGGATGAACTGTACGCGGCCTGTGCGCCCGAACCCCTGTCCTTCAACGTGTCGATGATCGGGCCGGTGCTGATCCAGTACGGCAATGACGATCAGAAGGCGCGGTTCCTGAATGCAACGGCCAATCTGGACGTCTGGTGGGCGCAGGGGTTCTCCGAGCCCGGCGCGGGGTCCGATCTGGCGGCGCTGTCCACGACCGCGGTTCGTGACGGCGACCACTATGTCGTCAACGGTCAGAAGCTGTGGCAGGGGATGGCGCAGCGGGCGGACTGGATGTTCACCCTCGTCCGCACCGACCCGACCGCGCCCAAGAAGCAGGGGGGCATCAGCTTCCTGCTGGTCGACCTGAAATCTCCCGGCGTCACGATCCGTCCGATCATCACCATCGACGGGCGCCATGAGGTCAACGAGGTCTTCCTGGAAGATGTACGGGTGCCGGTCAGCGACCGGATCGGCGAGGAGAACCAGGGCTGGACCTATGCCAAATACCTGTTGTCCAACGAGCGGACCGGCATCGCGCGCATCGGCATGACGCGGCGGGTGCTGGCGCGGGTCGAGACGGTGCTGGCGGCGGCCGACAGCGGTTGGTCCGACGCCGAAAGCGCGCGGTTCGTCCACGAGGCCAGGGTCATCCATGCCGATCTGAGGGCGCTGGAGATCACCCAGCTCAGGGTGCTGGCGGCTCAACAGGCAGGGCAGGCTGACCCCCGTTCCTCGATCCTCAAGATCAAGGGCGTCGAACTTCGGCAGGCGGCGTCGGAACTGTTGCTGCGCGCGACCGGGCCGGCCGGTTACGCCTTCGTCTACGAAGGCGACGGCGAGGCACCATCCGAGGCGGCGTCGAACTATTTCACCCTGCGGGCCGCGTCGATCTATGGCGGGGCATCCGAGGTGCAGAAGAACATCATCGCCTCCAGCGTCCTGGGTCTTTGAGATGAATTTCGATCTGACCGAAGACCAGGCGATGCTGAAGGACACGGCCGAGAAACTGTTCGCTGAGGGGGGCGACGGGCTCTGGGCGCGGATGGCCGAAATGGGCCTGCTGGCGGCGCCGTTCGAGGAAGAGGACGGCGGGCTCGGCCTGGGGCCGATCGAGACCATGATCGTCGGAGAGGCGGCCGGTCGGGCCCAGGTCGTGTCGGCCTATGCCGGTTCGATCGCGACGGCGGGAACCGCCCTGCGGCTGGCGCCGGAGCGCCGGTCCGACACGATCGCGGCCCTGGCGGCGGGAGACGATGTCATCGCCTGGGCGCATGACGAAGCCGGTCGCGGACCCGACGCCGCTCGCGTCACCGTCGTGCGACCTGCGGGCGACGGCTGGACGGTGTCCGGTGTGAAGACCGATGTGGCCTGGGCGACGCCGGAGGGATCGCTGGTGGTCACCGCGACCCTGGCCGGAGAGCCGACCGTGGTGGTGATCGGGCCCGGCGCGGCAGGCCTGGCCATCCGGGACTACAAACTGTTCGACGGCACGCCGGTCGCGGAGGTGACGTTCATCGACGCGCCGGTTGGGGCCGTGCTGGCCCGGGGCGACGCGGCCGCTGTCCTGATCGGGCGTGCGCGCGAGCACCGCGTCGCCTATCGTGCGGCCGAGGCGGTGGGACTGATGCAGGCCATGCTGGACGCAACCATCGATCACTTAAAGACACGGCGTCAGTTCGGCGAGACCCTGTCGTCGTTTCAGGCGCTGCGCCACAAGGCCGCCGAGATGCTGATCGCGCTGGAACAGTCACGCTCCATGGCCATGCTGGCGGCCCTGTCTGTCGACGAAGATGATCCGGCGGCGCGGACCCTGACATCCAGCCAGGTGCGATCGGTGGTCGGCAAGGCGGCCCGGCTGGTGGCGCAAACGGCGGTGCAGCTGCATGGGGGCATCGGGGTGACCGAGGAACATCCCGTCGGGCGCGGCTTCCGGCAGCTGACCCTGATTGATCTGGAGATGGAGCGCGGATGATGGGCCGCGACAGCGCCCGCCTCGACGGCGAGACGGCCCTGATCATCTCGCTCGGCCTGCCGATGCTGGCCGGGATCGCTGAGGGGCTGACGGCACGCGGCGCGACGGTCGTGACGCTGGAGCATCCGGCGCTTGGTATGTCCGTAGATGCGGTCGAGGCCGCGCTGATTGCGGGGTTGGGCGAGACGATGCCGACCTTGGTGGTGCTGAGCCTGCTGACCCCACAGGCGACAGCGATCGCGTCGCTGGAAGGGACCAATCTGGAGACCTGGAAGCAGGCGGCGTCGGATCCGATCCGGATCGCCATGCGGGTGCTGACGGCGCTGGGCAGGCGGATGAAGCCGTCGGGGCGTGGGGCGGTGGTGTTCGTGGCCCCGTCCCTGTCGCTGGTCGGCGGCGCAGGACTGGTTGGGCTGAGTACGGCGCTGGAAGGTCAGCGTGGTCTGATGAAGTCCACGGCGCGGCAGTGGGGGGCTTCGGGCGTGACGGTGAACTGGCTGGCGGCCGCGCCGCGTGGCCTGTCCGATCATTTCGAGGGCGCGGATCTGGCGTCCAAAGGCGACGCGGTGCCTGTGGCACTCGGACGAAGGCCCAGTGCGGACGAGATCGCCGGGATGGCGGCCTGGCTGGCAGGCCCGGCCGGCCGAAGCGTGACCGGTGCCACCCTGTTGATCGACGGCGGCGAATGGATGGTGCCATGACCGGATCAAGGGCGATGGACTGGACCGGTGCGTCGGGCCTGCTGGGCGGCCGTGTCGCGCTGGTGACGGGTGCGAGCGGCGGCGTGGGCCGGGGGCTGGCGCGGGCACTGGCTCTGGCGGGCGCAATGGTGGTTGTCGCAGCACGCAGCCCGACGGGCGGTCAGGAGACCGTCGATCAGATCGTCGGCGACGGCGGCCAGGCCCTGTTCGTGGCGACGGATGTTTCAGATGCAGCAGCCGTCACGCGTGCCGTCGCGACGACGGTGGAGCGGTACGGCCGGCTCGACATCGTGATCCACAACGCGGCCAGCACCATGGCCACGTCGACAGCGCTCGAGGATCTCGACGAGGCGAACTGGGCTGAACAGGCGGGGGTGTCGCTGGATGCCCTGCATCATCTGGCCCATGCCGCCCTGCCGTATCTGCGGGACACGGGACGGGGGCGGTTTCTGGTGCTGTCGTCGGCGCAGGGCCAGCACGGCGGGGCGATGAACCCGGCCTATACGGCGCTGAAGGCGGCACAGCGGGGCTTTGTCAAGGCGCTGGCCCGGGAATGGGGACCGCACGACATCGTCGTGAACGCCCTGGCCCCCGCCGCCCTGACCAACGCAGCCGCGGCCTATCTGGCGGACGATCCCGAACGGACGCGTCAGGCGATGAAGAGCTTTCCGCTGGGCCGGATGGGCGACATGCGAGACGACATCGGCCCGGCGGCCGTGGCCATGTGCAGCGACCTGTGGCGGTTCGTGACCGGCCAGACGGTCAACGTCGACGGCGGCTATTACACCGCCCTTTAGCCGACCGAGGTCAGTTTGGTGTCGAGATAAGCCTGAAGGCCCTCGGTGCCGCCCTCTGAACCATGGCCGGACTCCAGCACACCGCCGAACGGGGTCTCGGGCTGGGAGATGGCGAAGGTATTGATCCCGACCATGCCCGATTTCAACGCCGCCCCGATATCGGCCACGCGCCGGGCCGAGGTCGTGAAGGCATAGCCGGCCAGACCGTAGGGCAGGTTGTTGGCGCGCGTGACGACCTCGTCGAAGTCAGCGAACGGCGCGATGGGGGCCACGGGGCCGAATGGCTCCTCGGTCATGATCGTGGCGTCGTCGTTCAGTCCGGACAGCACGGTCGGCTCATAGAACCAGCCGACGTTGCCGCGCCGCTGGCCTCCCGTCTCGACCACGCCGCCCCGATCGACCGCGTCCTGAACCAGCGCCTCCATGGCCTCAACCCGGCGCGGATTGGCCAGCGGCCCCATCTGAACGCCGATGTCCAGCCCGCTGCCGATCTTGATCCCGCGCGCGACCTCGATGAACCGGGCCAGAAAGCGGTCGTAGACGGCCTCCTGCACGAAAAAGCGTGTCGGCGAGACGCAGACCTGTCCGGCGTTGCGGTACTTGCCCAGAGCAGCGGTCTCGGCGACGGCATCGACATCGACGTCGTCGAACACGATGACCGGGCCGTGACCGCCCAGCTCCATCGTGGTCCGCTTCAGATCGTCGGCGCAGAGCCGGGTCAGGTGCTTGCCGATCGCGGTGGAGCCGGTGAAGGACACCTTGCGGATCAGGGGCGAGGCGATCAGGTGGGTCGATACCGTCGCCGGATCGCCGAACACCAGGTTCAGCACCCCCGCAGGCAGGCCTGCGTCCGCAAACGCGCGGGCGATCTCCACGGCTGTGCCGGGCACCTCTTCGGACGCCTTGAGCACGATGGTGCAGCCGGCCGCGAGCGCCCCGCCGATCTTGCGACACGGGGTCAGGGCCGGGAAGTTCCAGGGGGTGAAGGCCGCGACCGGGCCGACCGGCTCCTGGGTCACGGTCATGCGCACGCCGGGCACGCGGCTGGGGACGACCCGGCCATAGGTGCGGCGACCCTCCTCGGCATACCAGTCGATGACGTCGGCGGCGTGGTTCAGTTCGCCTCGCGATTCGGCGACCGGTTTGCCCTGCTCAAGCGTCATGATGACCGCGCTCGCCTCGATGCGGTCGCGGATCAGCTGGGCGGCGCGGCGCATGACGGCGGACCGCTCCAGCGCCGTCGTCATGGCCCAGGCGGGGAAGGCGTGGTGGGCGGCCGCCAGCGCCTCGTCCAGATCGGCGGCCGAAGCGTGGGGCAGGTCGGCCAGGGATGCGGCGGTGGCCGGGTTGAACACAGGCTCGCTGGCGCGGCCTTCGCCGGAACGGAAGCGGCCGTCGATGAACAGGGCGAGCGCCGTATAGTCAGCCATCGGTCTCTCCTTCTGGGCCTTCAGGCCTGGGCGTCTTCGAGGATCATGGCGGCGGCTTTTTCCGCGATCATGACGATGCCGGCGTGGGTGTTGCCGGACAGGACCGACGGCATGATCGAGCCGTCGGCGACCCGCAGCCCCGTCAGGCCATGGACGCGCAGCCGGGCGTCCACGACCGCGCCGGGATCGGCTCCCATCCGGGCCGTGCAGGTCGGATGATAGATGGTGCTTCCCGAGGCCCGGCAATAGGCCAGCAACTGCTCATCACTCATGCATTCGAGACCCGGCTCGACCTCGGCCGCGACAAAGGGGGCGATGGTGGGCTGACGAAGAATGTCGCGCAAAACCTTGAGGCCGCCGATCGTGACGCGCCGGTCGGTCTCGGTGGCGAGATAGTTGGGGTCGATGGCGGGCTGGACCGACGGATCCCGGCTGACGATCTTCAGCGTGCCCCGGCTTTCGGGACGCAACTGGCAGGCCGAGGCGGTGAAGCCCGAGAAGTCATGCAGCCTGTCGCCCATCTTGGTGGTCGAGAAGTTGATGAAGTGGATCTGGGTGTCGGCCAGGCTCAGGGCCGGATCGGTCTTGAGAAAGGCTCCCGCATAGCCCGCGCTGACCGTCAGGGGGCCGCGTCTCTGCAAGGCGAATTTCAGCCCGACCAGCGCCATCCGGAAGGGATTACGCATGTCGTCGTTGAAGGTGAAGGCGCGGGTACTGCGCATCACCATTCGGACCTGCAAATGGTCCTGGAGATCGTCACCGACGCCTTTCAGGTCATGGATGACCGGGATATCGACGCCGTGCAACAGCGCGCCCGGGCCGACGCCGGACAACTGCATCAGTTGCGGCGAGCCGATGGCCCCGGCCGAGAGAACGACCTCGCGCGAAGCCGAGGCGTGAAAGGGCCGCCCCTCGACGGTCCACTCGACACCGGCGGCGCGTCGGCCGTCTAAGCGGATGCGCCCCGCATGGGCTTTGGTGACGATGGTCAGGTTCGGACGACGCTTGGCCGGATTCAGATAGGCCACCGCCGAACTGACCCGCAGGCCGTGGCGCGAGGTCGTCTGATAATAGCCTGCGCCTTCCTGGGTCGCGCCGTTGAAGTCGGGGTTGCGCGGATGGCCGGCCTGTTCGGCGGCGGTGATAAAGGCGTCACACAGCGGGTGGGGCTCGGACTGGTCCGAGACGGGCAGAGGGCCGCCCTGACCGTGCCAGGCGTCGGTGCCCCGGGCCTGATCCTCTGCCCGCTTGAAGAAAGGTAGGACGTCGTCGAAGCCCCAGCCGACATTGCCCTGCTGACGCCAGCCATCGAAATCCTCGTGCTGGCCCCGGACATAGACCAGGCCGTTGATCGAGCTCGACCCGCCCAGAACCTTGCCGCGCGGCTGGTTGATAATCCGGTCGTTCAGGCCGGGTTGCGGCGTGGTTTTGTAGAGCCAGTTGACCTTGGGGTCGTTGAACAGTTTGCCGTAGCCCAGCGGGATATGGATCCAGGGATTGGTGTCTGCGCCGCCCGCCTCGAGCAGCAGCACCGTGTGACGGCCGTCGGCGCTCAGCCGATTGGCCAGGACGCAGCCCGCCGAACCCGCCCCGACGATGATGAAGTCGAAGGCGCCCAGATCAGACATCGAGGATCTCCGCCGCATGGGCCGCGACGACATCGGCGATGGCGAGCGATGAGGTCAGGCCGGGGCTTTCGATGCCGAACAGATTGATCAGCCCGGTCCGCTGATCACCCGGCGCGACGTCGATGCGAAAGTCGGCGGCCGGTTCGCCAGGCCCCGATATCTTGGGCCGCACGCCCGCGTATCCGGGGGTCAGCGCATCATCGGCCAGGGCCGGCCAGTATCTGCGTACCGCGCCGTAGAACTTGTCCGCCCGGGCAGGATCGACGTCATAGTCGGGGGCCGCGACCCATTCGACGTCGGGTCCGAACTTGGCCTGACCGCCCATGTCGAGGGTCAGGTGGACGCCCAGTCCGCCGGGCTCGGGGGTCGGATAGATCAGCCGGCTGAACGGCGAACGGCCCGACAGGGTGAAATAGCTGCCCTTGGCGTAATGAGCGGTCGCCTGGTGATCCGGGGTCAGGCCTTCGACGCGATCGGCCAGGTCGGGGGCGTCGAGACCCGTACTGTTGACCACCAGCCGCGCCTTTAGGCGCGGCTCGTCGTCTTCGCCGGTGGTCAGGGCCACGCCGTCGGCATCCAGCCGCAGCCTCGTGACAGGCGTGCCATAGGCGATCATCGCGCCCCCGGCCTCGGCCTCGCCGAGCAGGGACAGCATATAGGCGTGGGAATCAATGATGCCGGTCGACGGGGAGAGCAGGGCGGCAACGCAGGCCAGGGCCGGCTCCATCGCCCGGGCCTGCTCGGCTGTGAGCCAGGTCAGGTCATCGACGCCGTTGGCCGCGGCGGCTGCGGCGATTCGGTGTAGCTCCGGGATCTGATCGGCATGGGTCGCCACGATCAGCTTGCCACAGCGGCGGTGCGGGATGTGGCGGCTGGCGCAATAGTCATAGAGGGCCTGCCTGCCCTCGACGCACAGCCGGGCCTTGAGCGAGCCCTGCGGATAATAGATGCCGGCATGAATGACCTCGCTATTGCGCGAGCTGACGCCGGATCCGATGTGCGTTTCCCGCTCCAGGATGATGACCTCGCGCCCCGCCATCGCCAGGGCGCGCGCCGCCGCGAGACCGACGACCCCGGCCCCGATCACCACGCATTCGATCGTATCCATGACGCCTGCGAAAGCACGGGGGCGGCGTTCGGGGAAGGCTTGCGGCGACAGGATCGTGAGCGCGATCAGAGAGCGTCCTGACGGGTGTCGCGAACCGGCGACCTCGCTTAACCTGTCGTCGGAACAAGGAGTCGCCGTGGCGGACGAAATTGACAAGGGTGAAAGCGGCGGGCCGCGCGCCATGGGCCGCGTGCTGGCCCTGCTGGAGCTGCTGGCGCGCACGCCGGTGGGACTGCCGCTGGCCGACATCTCGGTCGCGCTGGGGGTTCCAAAGAGCACTCTATTGAACAGCCTCAGGCCGCTGGTAGTCGATGACTTCCTGGTGGTCGAGGGCGTCCTCTACCGGCTGGGACCGCGCGCGTTCCGGCTCGCGGCGACGATCGGCTCGGCCTATGATCTTCCGCGCATGGTGCGGGGCTATCTGCGTGCGCTGGCCGAAGAGACGCAGGAATCGGTCTGTCTGGCCGTGCTGGATCAGGAGATGCGCCGCTTCGTCTATATCGACGTGATCGAGAGTTCGCGGCCGGTCCGGTACGCGATGCGGCTCGGGATGAGCGGTCCCCTGTATTCGACGGCGGCGGGTCGGGTGCTGCTCGCCTATCAGACGCCGGACTATCAGGACGACTATATCGCCAAGGCGAAGCTGGTCGCCTTGACCGATCGAACCAACACCGACCGCGATGTGCTGCGCCGTCAGCTTGAAGAGGTGCGACAGACGGGGCTCTGGGTCAGCCTGGGCGAGTCGGTCGAGGATTCGGCCGCGGTGGCGGCACCGGTTTTTGGACCTGACGGTGCGATCCTGGCCGCCATTTCGCTGGGCGCGCCGTCCGATCGGCTCGTCGCCAACCGGGAGGCCCTGACGGCGGCGGTCGTCAAGACGGCCGCGCATGCCTCGGGAGGCATGGCGGCCGTCTGATCGCGGAGGAACTTGCGGGTTCCCGCGACGTCGGAGGGATCAGACGGCCAGGCCGGCCATCTTCATCCCGTTCCCGTACATGACCTTGGCGGTGTCGGCGTCGGTCAGGTCCTTGCAGGCCTCGTCAGCGAAAATGCGCGGCTCCTCGACCCCTTCGGAGTGGGGATAGTCGGACCCCATCAGAAGCCAGTCGGCGTCGCCGGTCTGGCGAACGATTTCGCCGATGTTGTCTTCGGGATAGGCGACGATCTTGACGTGCCGCTTGAAGATCTTCGACGGCCGCTCCTTGAGCTGGCCGGCGGGCCAGTAGCCGTTCTTGGCCATGCCCCGGACCTTGTCCATCTTGACCAGCATGGACGGCACCCATTCGGCGCCGTTCTCGGCCGAAATCAGCGTGATGTTCGGGAACCGCTCGAAGAAGTTCAGCAGGATGAAACTGGACAGGGTCTCGATTACCGGCCGTTCCGAATAGCCGTGCATCCACATGAAGGCGGTCTGGCGCAGGCGGGACTTCTGCATCGGCTCGCCCCACACGGCCATATGATCCTTAAGATAGATGGCCTCCGACACGTGGAAGACGACGCCGATGCCGGCCTCGTTAAGGATGGCCCAGAAGGGGTCATGGTCAGGGTGTGCCGGAGCCTTGCCGTTGTAGGGACCCATCGGCATCAGGACGAATTTCGCGCCGTTGGCCACGACCCATTTCGCCTGTTCGATTGCTTGGGGCAGGTCAGCCAGGGTCACCACGGGGCATGAGAAGATCTTGTTCTTGTAGTTGAACTTCCACTGGTCAAGCATCCAGCGATTATAGGCATTCAGGATGGCGTAGGCCGGGTCCGGCTCGTCCAGATAGCTGATCGCCGAGACGAAATTGCCGCAATAGAGCATCGAAGAGCGGACATCCCATTTGTCGAGGATCTTCTCGCGCTCGACGGGGTCGGTCATGGTGGGGGTGATCGGCACACGCAGATCGACCTCGGCCTTGCCTTCCTTCTGGGCCCGCAGCCATTCGTGCAGCTTGCCGGGGGGCGGGATCAGGAAGTCCTCGGTCATATAGTCGGCGCTGATCTCGACCTTGCGCTTGCCGACGTGCAGGGCGAACTGGCCGTCGTCCGCGACCTTGTAGTTCAGGCCCCAGTCGGCCTTGTATTTGGCGGGCACATAGACGTCGAAGGCCTCGGGCGTTTCATACAGATGGGTGTCGGCGTCGAAGATCGGGCCCTTGTAGCGCCAGCCGGCGTTCTGGATGTCGGAAAGGTCCTGGGCGGACATGAACAGCCTCCAGCCGATCGAGGGTCGGCATCAAAAGTCGAATGACGTTCCGTTTTCTGTATTCAGCCTCGAATGTCAAGCGCGGGCGCAGGGGATCGGTCCTGCGATGTCGCCCGGGTCCAGGCCTCAGGCCGGCAGGATGTCTGCGGCTTCACGGCAATCCGAGCAGCTTGAGGAGTTTATTCCTTCTTCGCCCTTGCGTCCTGCATCTGTCACCACCATCTGCCTTGTCGATTTTTTGAAAAGTCAGATCGTGGAGGAAGTCGCGACAGCATCGGATTTCACATAATCTGGCGGTGGTTTCCGGGCCTGCCGCCCAAGTCACTGTTTTTGCTTGTACGACCGTGGCGGTTTGGCGCTTTGGCGGCCTGTTTTCAAGACCGCCACCGCCATCCGTGAACACCCGATCCGACCTGTGTGTCGATCAACCTAGCCGACCACCAGGTCGGCGACCGAGGCCTTCTGCTCCGCCGTCAGCGAGAGGGGTCTGCGGGTTGCTCGATCGACATAGACGTGGACGAAGTATCCGGCGGCCACCGGGCCCTCGCGACCCTCGCCGAACAGGCCGATCTCGAAACGCAGGGACTTGTCCCCGAGACGGCCGATGCGGACCCCCGCCTGAACGATCTCGGGGAACTCGACGGGGGCCAGGAAATTGCAATGGCTCTCGACGCACAGGCCGATCGAGGGCGAGTCCGGCAACCAGATCACCTTCCGCTCGAACAGCATCCGCGTCACCGCCGTGTCGAACCAGCTATAATAGATGATGTTGTTGGCGTGGCCGTAGGGGTCGCCGTCGGCCCAGCGGGTCGGGATATCCAGCCACCAGCGATAGTCGCCACGCCGTTCGTCCTGGGGCGTCCTGGGCTCGGCCACGGCCTCAGGCCTTCTCGAACAGATGGACGGCGGCCGCGGTACCCAGGCCGACCACGTGGGTCAGGCCGACCCTGGCCCCCTCGACCTGACGGGCCCCCGCCTCGCCGCGCAGATGCAGGGCGACCTCGTACATGTTGGCGATCCCGGTCGCGCCCAGCGGGTGGCCCTTGGACAGCAGCCCGCCCGAGACATTGACCGGCACGCGGCCGCCGAGCGCGGTGACCCCCTCGTCAATCAGCCGCCCCGCCTGACCGGGCTCGCAGATGCCCAGGTTCTCGTAGTGCAGCAGTTCGGCCGTGGCGAAACAGTCGTGCAGTTCGATCAGGCTGACGTCCGACGGCCCAATGCCCGCCTGCTCATAGGCTGATTTCGCGGCCAGCTGCGTACAGCCGTTGACGTCCGGCATGATGGGATTGCGCGGGTTCCACGGATCGGACGCGAGAGCCGAGGCCAGGACGCGGATCGCCCGGGTCAGGCCCATCTCGCGCGCCTTCTTCTCGGACACCACGACCACGGCCGCGGCCCCGTCAACGTTCACCGAACACATCAGCTTGGTGTTGGGATAGGCGATCATCTCAGAGGCCATGACCTCTTCGAGAGGCGTCTCCTTCTGATAGACGGCCTTGGGATTCATGGTGGAGTGGTGGTGGTTCTTCACCGACACCTTGGCGAACTGCTCGAAGGTCGTGCCCCACAGCCCTGCATGCTCCATGCCGGATTCGGCGAAGACGGCGGGCATGGAGGCCGAGCCGAACAGGCCCTCCAGCGAGATGCCCGTCTCGTGGCCCGCGCCCAGCATGCCGCGCGGCATCTTCTCGACCCCGACCGCCAGGACGACGTCATAGAGCCCTGATTTCACGGCGATCCAGGCCTCGCGGAACGCCGAGGCACCGGTCGCGCAGGCGTTGGAGATGTTGGTGACGGGGATGCCGGTCTGGCCGATCTCGCGCATGATCGCCTGGCCGGTCATGTCATAGGCCCCGAATACCGAGCCGCAATACATGGCCTGGACGTCGTGGACGGTCAGGCCCGCATCGTCGAGGGCCAGAAGCGCCGCCTCGCCACCCAGCTGGGCGAAGGTGCGGTCCGGATATTTGCCGAACTTCAGCATGTCGATGCCGAGGATGTAGACGGTCTCGCTCATGTCAGGTCCTCAGGCGGGTTCGAAGAAGAAGGCGACATAGGACGCGCCGTCCTTGTCGGTGCGGCCCATGGCGTCGTCGAACACCATGCGGACGGGCAGGCCGGCCGGCAGGGCCTCCGGCTCTGCCGCGACATTGATCAGATTGCCCTTCAGCGTCAGGCCGTCGTCCAGGTCGATGATGGCCGAGACGAACGGAACCGGCACGCCGGGATAGGACCGGCGCACGATCGAATAGGCATGGAGCTTTCCGGTCGTGGGCGCGCGATAGGTCTCGATGGATCCTCGGGCGCCACAGGCGGGGCAGGCCAGGTGGACGGCGGCCGTCCGGGCATCACAGACGGTGCAGCGCCGCCCCTCGACCCAGGCCCCGCTGTCGTCGACGCGGATATAGGGCTGGGCCGGGCGGGCGGTCAGTGGCGTGATCTGGTCGGTATGGCTCATGTCGGTCTCAGGCCCCGGTGAAGTTGGGCGGGCGTTTGTCGAGGAAGGCCTCGACGGCTTCCTTGTGATCGGCGGTCTCGTGGGCCAGGGCCTGGAAAGCGGCCGAAAGCTCGAGCACGTCGGGCAAGCGGGAATGCTGGCCCTCGCGCAGCAGCTTCTTGGCCATGCGCACGGCCCGGGGAGGGTTGGCGGCGACCCGGTCGGCCAGCTTGAACGCCTCGTCCATGACCTGGTCGGCGGGAACCACCTTGTTGACCAGGCCCATGCCCCTGGCCTCTGCGGCCGTGTATGTATCGCCGGTCAGGATCATCTCAGCGGCATTCGCATAGCCGACGATGCGCGGCAGGATCCAGGCCCCGCCGTCACCGGGAACGATGCCCATCTTGACGAAGCTGGCCGCGAACTTGGCAGCATCCGACGCCACCCGCATGTCGCACAGGCAGGCGATGTCGCAGCCCAGGCCGATGGCGTGGCCGTTGACCGCGGCGATGGAGGCGATCTCCAGCCCCGCAAAGGCCAGGGCGATCTTCTGGACGCCCTTCTTGTAGTTGTCGCGGGTATCGGCGGGGGTCGCCAGGGGGCCGATGCCGTTGCGGTCGCGCATGCCCTCAAGGTTCCCGCCCGCGGAAAAGGCCGATCCTGCGCCGGTGAGCACGAGCACGGACACGTTGCGATCGGCATTGGCCCGTTCCACGGCCTCGACCAGTTCGGCGCAATCGGAATGTTCGCCTATCGCATTGCGCCTGTCGGGTCGATTGAGGGTCAGCAGGGCGATCCGGCCCCGGGTTTCGTAGAGAACGAAGGGTTCGCGCATGGCGTAGGTCTTCCTCCCGGAGGCCGGGGTTGCGTGGCGGCAAACCACCGGGAAACGCATCCTGCCACAAGCACCACGTCCGATCCGGGCCAGACATATCGGTCACACGATGACGCACCGCCACGCCTTGTCTCCCGGGGCGACTTCACGACCATGAGAGGCTGAGAGGTGCGCTCGGCAGCGGGCGTGAGGGAGGAGTTTTCGCCTATGTCGTCCAAGACCCTGCAGGGTGTCAGGATCCTGGATCTGAGCCGGGTGCTCGCCGCGCCGCTGGCGAGCCAGATGCTGGCCGACCTCGGCGCCGAGGTCATCAAGGTCGAACGCCCCGGCGGCGGCGACGAATCGCGCGAGTACGGCCCGCCCTTCCTGGCCGACGAGGCCGGCAATCCGACCACCGACGCCGCCTTCTACCTGAGCTGCAACCGCAACAAACGCTCGCTTACGGTCGATCTGGCCTCGGCCGACGGTCAGGAGGTCATTCGGAGACTGGCCGCGAACAGCGACGTCGTGCTCGAGAACTTTAAGACCGGGGCGCTGAAGAAGTACGGCCTCGACTACGAAGGCCTGAAGGCAGTCAATCCGCAGCTGATCTATTGCTCGATCACCGGGTTCGGCCAGACGGGGCCCCTGTCTCACAAGCCCGGCTACGACGGGGTGTTTCAGGCCATGGGCGGGATGATGAGCGTCTCCGGCTTGCCCGACGGCGTGCCGGGCGGCGGCCCCATGAAGGTCGGCATCTCCATGGTCGACATCCTGACCAGCCTCTATGCGTCGAGCGCGATCCTTGCGGCCCTGCATCACCGGGATGTGTCGAACGGCCCGGGACAGCACATCGATCTGTCGCTACTGGATTGCGGCGTCGCCTCTCTGAGCCACTTCGCCATGAGCTATCTGGTGTCGGGGGACATCCCGACACGGCGCGGCAACGGCGGATACGGCGGGATCCCGTCCCAGACCTTCCGCTGCTCGGACCGCGACTTGTTTCTGACGGCGGGCAACAATCCCCAGTTCGCGCGCCTGTGTCGGGTTCTGGAGCGACCTGACCTGATCGCCGACCCCCGGTTCGACAGTACCGCCGGCCGGATCTGCAACCGCGACGCTCTGCTGGACATCGTGGACGCGGTCTTCCTGACCCGGACGGCGGCCGACTGGCTGGAACGCCTGGACGCGGCCGACGTGCCGTCCAGCATCGTCAACGACATCGCCGACGCCCTGGCCAATCCGCAGATCCAGCACCGCGAGATGGTGCGCGAGATTGCCCATCCGGTCGCCGGTTCCATGAAGGTGCTAAGCAATCCGATCCGGCTGTCCGAGACTCCGATCGAGGACTATTCCGCGCCGCCCCTCGTCGGCCAGCACACCGACGAAATTCTGGCCGGGGCGGGTTACTCGCCCGACGAAATCCAGGCACTTCGGCGCGCCCGCGCCGTCTGACCCCTCCCGGCGTACGCGCCACTGCACCTCAAGGACCACCGCCATGACCGACAAGATTCTCAGCCGCAAGGACGGCGCGATCGGCCACATGATCTTCAACAATCCGGACAAGCTGAACGCCATCTCTCTGGAGATGTGGGAAGGCATGTCGACGATCATGGCCGACTTCGAAAGCGACCCCTCGGTCCGGGTCATCGTGATCTCGGGCGCCGGCGGCGTGTCCTTCATCGCCGGTGCTGACGTCTCGAAATACGAGGAAGAGCGGATGGGCGAGAACGCCCAGGAACACTATGCCCAGACGGGCGAACGCGGTCTGTCGGCGGTCTATAACTCTGAGAAGGTGACGATCGCGGCCATCGACGGCTGGTGCATCGGCGGCGGCATCTCGGTCGCCGTGTCCTGCGACCTGCGCTACTGCTCGTCCAAGTCGAAGTTCGGTCAGCCGGCCATGCGCTACGGCATCGGCTATCGCTACAAGAGCCTGTCGCGGCTGGTGGACATCATCGGTGTGCCGGCGTCCAAGGACATGCTGCTAGGGGGGCTGCAATTCACCGCCGAGGAAGCCCTGACCAAGGGCCTGGTCGGTCGGGTCGTCGCCGAGGGCGAGGAGTTCGACGCCTTCATCAAGAAGACGGCGGTCCAGATCGCCGGTGGAGCCCCCCTGACCGCGAAGCAGGTGAAGTTCACTCTGGCCAACATCCTCAAGGATCCGGCGGATCGTGATCTGGCCAAGTGCGAGGAGATGTTCCAGACCTGCTATGCGTCCTCGGACTACAAGGAAGGCATTCGCGCCTTTGCCGAAAAGCGCAAGCCGGCGTTCACCGGCGCCTGACCGGAGCCGTCGACATGCAGGGCAAGATCGTCGTCATCACCGGAGCCTTCGGCGCTCTGGGCCGGACTGTCGCGGCGCGAGCCGCTGCAGAGGGAGCGCTCGTCGTCGCCGTCGACTATGCGCCCGAGCCTCCGGCCGGCCTGGTCGAGGCCCTGGGTGAAGGTGCGCTGATCAAGGGCGAAGTCGATCTGTCCGACGCAATGGCCGCCCAGGCGGCGATCACCTCAGCCGGGCGGGTCGATGTCCTGATCAACATTGCTGGCGGTTTCGCCTGGGAGACGGTCGGGGAGGGGGATGTCGCGACCTGGGACAGACTGCACGGCCTGAACGTCATGACAACCTTGAACGCCTGTCGCGCGGCGATGCCGCTGCTGGTCCAGAGTGCGGCTGGACGGATCGTCAACATCGGGGCGAACGGCGCGGTCAAGGCCGGGACCGGCATGGGGGCCTACGCGGCATCCAAGGCGGGTGTTCATCGCCTGACCGAGGCCCTGGCCGAGGAGTACAAGGGTAAGGCGACCGTCAACGCCGTCCTGCCGTCGATCATCGACACGGCGGCGAACCGCGCAGACATGCCGGACGCCGATTTTTCGACCTGGGTCAGCCCGGATGAGCTGGCATCGGTGATCCTGTTCCTGGGCTCCGATGCGGCCAGCGCGGTGACGGGCGCCCTGATCCCCGTGACCGGACGCGTCTGATGACCTATCGCGGCAAATGGCTGAACGACCCCCAGGAGGTCCTTTTCGAGGTTTCCGACCGGATCGCCCGCATCACCCTGAACAAGCCCGACAAGCGCAACGCCCTGTCGCCGCTGACCCTCCAGGAAATGCACGACGCCATGCTGGAGGCCGACGACCGGCTGGACGTCAACGTCATCATCCTCCAAGGCGCAGGCAAGGACTTCTGCGCGGGTTACGATCTGGCGGGGGTTTATGCCGGCCGGCGGGCCGAAAGCGAGATCGACACTTCCGCCTATCGCAGCTCGTCCGGCAGCTATGACGACGACGCATGGTTCATGGAACGACAGCAGGCGCTGACGACGGTCATCTTCGACCTACACAAGCCGGTCATTGCCCGGGTGCAGGGCAACTGTCTGGCCGGAGGCACCGACCTGGCCCTGATGTGCGACTTTGTCATCGTTTCGGATGAGGCGAAGATCGGATTTCCGGCGACCCGAGCCAACGGCTCGCCGCCGAACCATATGTGGATCTATCATTGCGGGCCGCAGTGGGCGAAGCGCATCCTGATGACCGGCGACAGCATTCGCGGGCAGGACGCCGTGACCATAGGCCTGGCTCTCGAATCGGCACCGGCCGATCAGCTGGACGCGGCCGTGGACGAGCTAGCCCGACGGCTGTCGTTCGTGGATAACGAGTTGCTCTCCGCGCACAAGCGGATCGTCAACCTGGCGCTTGAGGGTATGGGTGCCCGGACGATCCAGAGGCTGGCGGCCGAGAACGACGCCCGCGCACATCTGTCCAAAGGGCCGCGCCGAACGGGCTTTAAGGCCGACATGGCCGAGCATGGCCTGAAGACCGCGCTGACCAATCGCGACGCGCCTTTCGGCGACGGAATCGTATCCCTGCGCAAGGATTGATGCTGCATCGCAGCGATCAGGGGCGCGATTTGAAACGTCCATAGTTTGATGCTGGCGAAAGGGACGTTAGGTTGTCGATACGCCCTGATCGGCGCTGACACGTCGGGTATCGAATGCTGCTCCAGGCCGGGCCTCTTCCCCTATATCACCAGCTGGAACAGGACCTGCGCGCCCGGGTGAACGGCAGCGAGTTCCAACCGGGCGACCTGTTGCCGTCGGAAGAGCGAATCTGCGAGCAGTACGGCGTCAGCCGGATCACGGTCCGCCGGGCGCTGGACGCCCTGATTGCCCAAGGGCTTATCGTCAAGCGACGCGGAGTCGGGTCCTTCGTCGCCGAAGCCCGCGTCGGCGCACGGTCCATTCGTTTGAAGGGCTCGCTGGATGAATTCCTGTCGGGGGCCGGGGTGATGGAGCCCGATCACCTTTCCCTGACGCGCGATGCGCGCAACCCGACTGCGGCGGCGATCCTGAACCTGCCCGATGACGCCCAACTGACCTGCGTCAAGCTGCTCAGCCGGATCGGCGGCGAACCGGCAGCCTATCTGGAAATCTATTTCCCGAACGAAGTGGGCCGTCAGCTTGAAGAGACAGACTTCCAGACCGCAGGGGTGCCGATCATCAGGGCGGTGGAGCGCCGCCTGAACGTGCGGGTCAGCCGGGCCGAACAGAAGATCGAATCGGGCGTCGCCGGAGAAGTCGCCGCCGCGCACCTGGAACTTCAGCCGTCAGATCCTGTCTTGCTGGTCACGCGCGCCTACTTCCTGCCGAACGGTCAGGTGATCGAGGCGGCGTTCGTTCGTTATCACCCGTCACGCTACAGCTATGTGATCGAGTTCAACGCCGATAGCCGCGCCTGACACCGGCTGCCATCGCGGCGCGATAACTGAACACCATTCGAGAAAAATGAAAATTGCCGTGCGACCCATTGCGCGACTCTACTTGTTATGACAGCATGACATCATAAGAAAGAAACAAGGGAGGTCGTCGTGAAGTCTCTGGACCCGAAAAAGATCAAGTCCGCCCAACGCGCCCTGGAGGTGCTGGAGTATTTCACGGACGAGCGTCCGACCGCCACGGTCATGGATATCGCGCGCTCCATGAACTACCCGCAGTCCAGCACGTCCGAACTGCTAGGTTGCCTGGTGGCCCTCGGCTATCTGGACCGTGATCGTGACGCCCGGACCTATCGCCCCACCGCGCGTGTCGCCGTCATCGGATCCTCGGTCCAGCCCGACCTGTTCCGCAAGGGTCGTCTCCTGGCGATCCTCGATCACCTGGCCGAAGAGGCCGGTGTCGCGGTGACCTTGGCCCACAAGGTCGGGATGTCGATGCAGTACATCCACCTGGTTCGCCCGGCCGGTCACGCTACGCCTGCGGGTGTTGGTACGGCGACTGGTCTGGCGTCGTCATCCGCAGGCAAGGCCTTGCTGGCGACCTTCGATCCCAACCTGGTCCGCAAGCTGGTCCACCGCATCAATGCTGAGGCTCACGAGTCGGCTCCGCGTATCTGTGCGACTGAACTGGCGGACGAACTGCGTGCCGCCAGCATCCAGGGCTATGCCATGGCGGTCGAAGATGATCTGGCCAGCCTGTCGATGCTGGTCTCGCTGTCGCGCGACGCTGCGCCGCTGGTCCTGACCATCCATGGCGACGCGGCCTTCTTTGCCGAGAACCGCGACTGGCTGCTGCAGATGACGCGGGGGTCGATCGCGCGCCTGACGAATCCGACGGCACCGCGTCCCTTGGCCGAGCCGCTCAATCTCGATGCCGAGCCTCAGCGCCGCTTCGCCTGAACCGACTCCTCCTGAACCTTCACAGGGCCGCGTCGAAAGGCGCGGCCTTTTTTTCGGTCTATGCCCGGCCCAGGATCACCGTGGCCTGGCTGGACAGGACTCCACCGTTGCCGTGGGCTATCGCATGGGCGGCGTCGGCAACCTGGCGGTCTCCGGCCTCACCGCGAAGTTGGCGCACCGCCTCGATGATGGGGAACAGGCCGTACATGCCGGGGTGACAGCAGGACAAGCCACCGCCGTTCGTGTTGACGGGAAGCTGGCCGCCGGGGGCGATCCGGCCGTCCTGAACGAAATGGGCACCCTCGCCCTTGGGGCAGAAGCCGAGGTCTTCCAGGAACAGGATCGTGTTGATGGTGAAGGCGTCATAGACTTGCACCACGTCGATGTCGGCCGGCGTCAGGCCGGCGCGGACGTAGGCGCGTTCGCCAGAGCGTCTGGCGGCGGTGACGGTCAGGTCGTCGAGCCAGCCGATCTCTCGGTGATGGGTTTCGGCGGCGGCACCGAGGACGGCGACGGGCGTCTTCTTCAGATCGCGCGCACGGTCGGCCCGGGTCATGACCACGGCGGCGGCCCCGTCAGTGACCAGGCAGCAGTCGAGGACCGACAGCGGATCCGACACCAAGCGCGATGCGAGGTACTCGTCGAGGGTCAGCGGTTCGCGCTTGAAAGCTTCGGGATTCAGCATCGCCCACTGACGTGCCGCGACCGCGACGGCCCCCAATTGCTCGCGGGTCGCGCCGTACTGGTGCATGTAGCGGGCTGCGGCGAGGGCGTAGGAACTGACCGGATTCAACGGCTTGTAGGGCGCTTCGTAACGCATCGGGAGAACCGTCGAGACCAGCTTTCCGGTCGAGGTGGCCTGGTTGGAGCCGTAGGCGATCAGGGCGCAGTCGATGGCACCCGCATCCAGCAGATAGGCGGCGTGTTCGACATAGGTCTGAAAGGCCGAACCACCTGTACGATTGTTGTCGGTGACCCTGGGCTGGATGCCGAGGTACTGGGCGAAGGACAGGCCGCCCATGGTGTCTGTCGGGTGGCAGAAGAACAGGCCGTCGACGTCGGCGAGGGACAGGCCGGCATCTTCGAGCGCCATGGAACTGGCGATGGCGGCGAGGTCCGACGCTTCGTAGCCGGGGGCCTTGCCCTGGCCGAAGGTAGCCGCCCCGACGATGGCGGTGCGGCCGCGCGGAAAGTCGCTCATGCCGGTTGCTCCACCAGGTCGAAGACCACGACGGGTTCGCCCTCCTGGTTGATGATCCGGGCCTGCACGGCTGACCCGATTCTGACGGCTGTAGGATCGAGACCGTCGACTCGGCTCATCATCCGCGGCCCTTCGGCCAGGTCGATCAGGGCGACGTTGTAGTTGGGCTCAGGCGGCTTCTTGCGCACCACGGTCGTCGAATAGACGACACCCCGGCCCGACGCCTCGACCCATTCCAGATCGCGCGCTCCCGTGCCCGGAGCGACGGCGCGGGGATAGAAGACGGATACGCCGGAACTTCTGGAGCGTTGGATCATGAACCGGCCCTCGGCCAGGAAGGCGCGGAACTCGATGTCGGGATGGGTAACGGGAAGGGCGTCGGCGGACACGGGATCAGTTCGCCACGAAGACGGCTTTGCGCTTCTCCTTGAAGGAGGTCGTCCCCTCCTTGAAGTCCTCGGTCTGGACCATCAGCGGCTGGATATTGGCCTCGAAGTCCAGGGCCTGATCAAAGGTCTGGGCGGTGGCGGCCTCGAACTGGCGTTTGGCCATACCGATGGCGATGGTTGGGGCGACGGCGAAGCTGGCCGCCAGCTCTTTTGCCTTCGCCAGGGCCTCACCTGGTGGAGTGGCGTGGAGGGCCAGACCCAGCTGGGCCGCCTCGGTGCCGCTGACGAAGCGACCCGAGTACATGATATCCTTGGCGCGCTGGATGGGGACATAGCGGGTCAGGAGGAAGGCGGCACCGCCGTCGGGGGCCAGGCCGATATGGCGGAAGGCGAACTGGAAGCGCGCGTTCTCGGCCGCCACGACCATGTCGGTCGACAGGGCCATGGCCCAGGACATGCCGATGCAGACGCCCTCGACGGCCGCGATCACGGGCTTGTTTGTGCTGGCGATGGCGCGCGACATCCGGTGCATGTGGCGCATGCGGTAGAGCGAGCCCCGCACCCCGCCGCCGCCCATTTCGCCCACGTCGGCACCGGCGCTGAAGTCCGATCCGGCCCCGGTCAGGATGATGGCGCGAACGCTGTCGTCGTCCTGGCATTTCAGAAAGGCCTGTTCGATGTCGATGCGCATCGCCAGCAGGATGGCGTTCTTCCGCTCCGGCCGGTTGATGGTGATGATCGCGACGCCGTCTTCGATCGTCAGGTCGATGGCCATGTCATTTCACTCCTTGAATGCGCATCGGCTTAGCACCGGCTACTCGGTCATGACGAGCCGAAGCGGGGCCGGCGACGGGGCCATATCGCGGCTGCGATAGGGACCGGGCCGATCTTGTCGGGCGAGGGCGGTCGGGCAATCTGGACCCTGTGCAGACCTTTGACGCTCATCCTTTCGATCCGCCTGCGGGTGTTGACGCGCTTCGTCGCGAAGTGCGCGAGTTCATTGCGCGCGAAGCCCCGGCGAGCGACGCTGCGGGTCGCGCGAACTCATGGGCGGTCTGCGACGCCGGGTTCAGCCGGGCCATGGGTCGGGCAGGCTATATCGGGATGATCTGGCCCGAGGAATACGGCGGCCGCGCGCGGCATCCCCTGCATCGCTACGTCGTGCTGGAAGAACTATTGGCGGCGGGCGCGCCTGTGGGGATGCACTGGATCGCCGATCGCCAGAGCGGGGCCCTGTTGCTTCGATACGGGACCGAGGAACAGCGGCAGCGCTGGTTGCCGTCGATCGCTGCCGGCGAGACCTATGTGTGTATCGGGATGAGCGAGCCGGGTGCCGGATCGGACCTGGCAGCCATCCGCACGACAGGCGTGCGCGAAGGCGACGGTTGGCGGATCAACGGCCAAAAGGTCTGGACGACCAACGCCCACAACGCCCATCTGATGATCGCCCTTGTGCGCACCGTCGAGGATTCGCAGCGCAACGAGGGTCTGACCCAGTTCCTGGTCCCGATGGACACGCCCGGCGTCATCGTACGGCCGATCATCGACCTGGTCGGCGGGCACGACTTCAACGAGGTGTTCCTCGACAACGTCCTGGTGCCGGATTCGGCGCGAGTAGGGCACGAGGGGAACGGGTGGAAGCAGGTGACGGCCGAGCTGTCGCTTGAGCGGTCGGGGCCGGAACGGTACCTGTCGAGCTATGCCGCCCTGACTGAACTCATCCGGTTCGCCGGACCGGAACCGGAGCCGGTGCTGGCTGGCCTGATCGGGCGGCTGACGGCCGAGTTGTGGACGCTGCGCCAGATGAGCCAGTCGACGGCTGCCAAGCTGGCGACAGGCGACGACCCCGCGCTGGAGGCCGCGATCGTCAAGGACCTTGGCAACAGTTTCGAGCAGGAGGTGCCGCGCGCGATCCAAGCGGCTCTGGACGGCTCGGGGGACCTGTCGGCAGGCAATGATCTGGCGCGGGTGCTGGCGCTGCTGTTGCAGGTGTCGCCGTCGTTCTCGTTGAGGGGCGGCACACGCGAGATCCTTCGCGGCATCATCGCGCGGGGGCTGGGCCTAAGATGAGCGACGCTCGCACCCTTCTGGTCGAAATGGCCGACCGACTGTTCGCCGACCTCGCCGGAGGCCGCGAGGGCGGCTTCGAGGCGCTCTGGCCCGCTGTCGCCGAGGCGGGGTTCGCCAATCTGTTGCTGTCCGAGGACAGGGTCGGGTTCGGGGGTGATTGGGGCGATCTTTTCGCCGTGGCGCGTCTGGCCGGGTTTCACGCGCTGCCGCTACCCATCGGAGAAGCGGCGCTGGCAACCTGGGCACTGGACAGCGCGGGCCTGACGCCGGTGGTAGGCGCAGCGACGATTGCGGGCAGCGCCGAGGGCGAGATCGCCGTGGACCGGTTTAGCGGCGTCCTGAGCGGGGTTCCCTGGGGTGCTGAGGCCGAGGTCGTCGTCGCGGTGCTGAAAGGCATGCTGGTTCGGCTGTCGACCGCCGACGCCTCGGTGGAGCCGCGGGTCAGCCCCGCCGGTGAGCCGCGCGCGGATCTGACCTTCGAGAGGACGTTCGTGGAAAGCGCGCCGACCGACATCGATCTGTTCGCCTGCGGAGCCTTCCTCAGAACGGCCCAGATCGCGGGCGCGCTGGACGCCGCACTGGCTGCCTCGATCGCCTATGCCAACGACAGGGTCCAGTTCGGCAAGCCGATCTCGAAGTTCCAGACGGTCCAGCAGACATTGGCGATCTTCGCCGTCGAGGCAGCAGCGGTAAACTCGGCAGCACAGGCTGCGGCGCGAGCGGCGGACGCGGGCGACGCCGGGCTGGAGTTCGCCGCGGCCAAGCTGCGGGCCAATACGGCGGCTGGGCATGGCGCGGCCCTGGCCCACCAGGTCCACGGCGCGATCGGATTCACGCTGGAATATCCACTGCACCTGCTGACACGTCGCCTGACCGGCTGGCGATGCGAGTTCGGCGGCGACCGCTTCTGGGCAGAGCGTCTCGGCCGCCGGGTCGCCGCGCTCGGTCCCGACGGCCTGTGGCCCGAACTGACCCGGCGGTCGGACGCAGCATAACCATGATGAGATTCCCCGATGCCTGAAGCCGTCATCGTCTCCACCGCGCGTACGCCGATCGGGAGGGCCTTTCGCGGGGCCTTCAACAACACCCATGGGGCCGACCTGGGCGGTCACGTCGTCGCGGCGGCGCTGGAGCGGGCATGCGTCGAGGCATCCGCCGTTGAGGACGTGATCCTGGGCTGCGCCACGCCTGAGGGGCCGACCGGGAACAACATAGCGCGCCAATCCGCATTGAGCGCAGGCTGCCCGGTGTCGGTGCCGGGCTTTACCCTGGACCGGAAATGTTCGTCGGGCCTTCAGGCCATCGCCTTGGCGGCCCAGCGCGTCATCGCGGGTGAGGGGGCCGTCTTCGTCGCCGGCGGGGTCGAAAGCATTTCGCTGACCCATCATTTCATCAATCGCCACCGCAACCGAAGCGACTGGCTGCTGGAGCACAAGGCCGACATCTATGCGCCGATGATCGTGACGGCTGATACGGTCGCGCTACGCTACGGGATCAGCCGTGAGGCGCAGGACGCCTATTCGCTGGAGAGCCAGAAGCGCACGGCCGCCGCCCAGGCCGCCGGCCGCTTCGACACCGAGATCGCGCCGCTGAAGAGTTTGAAACAACTCACCGACAAAGCCGGTCAGGTCACTGGTGAGGAAGACGTGTTGCTCACCAGGGATGAGGGCAATCGTCCGGAGACGACACTGGAGGGCCTGTCGGGTCTGAAGCCGATCATGGGCGAGGACGCCCTCATTACCGCCGGGAATTCGTCCCAGCTGTCCGACGGGGCCAGCGCCTGTGTGGTCATGTCGACGGACGAGGCCCGGCGGCGTGGCCTCACACCGCTGGGACGATTCAAGGGGTTCGCCGTCGCGGGTTGCGAGCCGGACGAAATGGGTATCGGTCCGGTCGTGGCCGTACCGAAACTTCTGGCCCGACATGGGCTGACTGTCGGCGACATCGACCTGTGGGAGCTAAACGAGGCCTTTGCGGTTCAGGTCCTCTATTGCCGGGACACGCTCGGTATCGACCCGGAAAAGTTCAATGTGGACGGCGGCGCGATCGCCATCGGCCACCCCTATGGCATGAGCGGCTCGCGTCTGACCGGACATGCGCTTATCGAAGGTCGGCGGCGAGGCGCGAAGCGGGTCGTCGTGACCATGTGCATCGGCGGGGGCATGGGCGCCGCCGGTCTGTTCGAGATCGACTGATGACCGACCGCTACGCCGCCTTTGACCGACTGAAGTTCGACTGGCCCGCGCCCGGGGTGCTGCGCCTGACCCTGAGCAATCCGGGAAAGGCCAACGCCATTACGCCCCGAATGCATCATCAGCTCGAACAGGTCTGGGCGGCGATCGATGCCGATCCCGAGACGCGCGTGACCATCATCACCGGTGAAGGCAGGGCTTTCTGTGGCGGCGGCGCGTTGGATGACATGCCGGACGAGACAGGGGCGCTGGATCGGGGCCAGCAGTTCTCTCTGGATTTCGGGAATGCGACGCGGCTGGTGAAGAACATCATCGACGCGCGAAAGCCGATCGTTTCAGCCATCAACGGGGCTGCGGTCGGAGCCGGGCTGGCGCTGGCCCTGCTGGCCGACATCTCGATCGCGTCCAGGACGGCCAAGTTGCTGGACGGCCACGTGCGCATAGGGGTTACGGCGGGGGATCACGCAGCGATCGTCTGGCCGCTGCTGTGCGGCATGGCCAAAGCCAAATACTATCTGCTGACCAACCGGACGATGACCGGCGAGGAGGCCGAACGGAACAACCTCGTCTCGCTGGCTGTGGATGCCGAGGCGCTTGAGACGACGTCGATCGAGGTTGCATCGGAACTGGCGGCGGCTGCGCCGACGGCGGTGCGAATGACCAAGCACGTGCTGAATCACTGGCTGCGCCAGAACGCGGCGATCTTCGAGCTGTCGTCCGCCTTGGAGATCGTCAACTTCTTCGGTGCCGAGGCGACCGAGGCCATGGCGGCCATGGTCGAGAAGCGCCCCGCCAACTTCACCACCGACGTCCTGTTCTGAGGAGCGGCCGATGACCGACAGCGACAGCGGCATGGATCTGGAGGCTCTGCGCGACGGCGTGCGCGGGGTGCTGTCGGTACAGGCGTCGCACGAGGCGGTCGTAGCCTTCACGGACCGGCAAGGGACGTTGGACCAGACGCTGTGGGGATTTTCAGCGGAGCTGGGGTGGCTGGCCTTGTTGGTGCCCGAGGATCACGGCGGCCTGGCGCTGGGCGCCCGCGAGCTGTCGGTGGTGTACGAGGAGCTGGGCCGGGCGGTCGCGCCCTTGCCGATGCTTGGGACGTTGCTGGTCGTCGAGGGCTTGATTCAGGGCGGCGATGCGGATCAGCAGACCGCGTGGTTGCCACGTCTGGCGGCCGGGGATCTGGTCGGCACGGTCCCGCTGCTCACGGCCGCCGGGTTCTCCACGACCTTGACCCTGTCGTCGGAGGGCACTGGAGGCTGGGTGTTGGACGGCGTCGTGGACACTCTGCTGGACGGTGCGGCGGCGGGTGTCCTGCTGCTGCCAGCGCGGGAGGGTAACACACTGCGCTGGGTTCTGGTCGAACCCGCCGTGGATGGTGTGAGGCTTGAGAAGGTCGAACTGATGGACCGTACCCGGCATCTGGGGCGGGCGGTGTTCGAGGGTGTCGCTCTACCTGTCGGGCGGGTTCTGGCCGGAGACGCGGGCACCATCGCAGACGTCCTGATCCAGCATGTGGGTCTGGCCCTGGCAGCCGACTCGATCGGCGGTGCTGAAGCGATCCTCGACATCACGCTGGAATATTTGAAGACGCGCCAGCAGTTCGGAAAGCCGATCGGTTCGTTTCAGGCCCTGAAGCACCGTTGCGCCGATCACAAGATCGTTCTGGTGGCGGCGAGCGCTCTGGTTGCCGAGGCAGTCGCCAGGGCCGCTGCCGGGACACCCGACGCCTATCGCTACGCCCTGTCGGCCAAGGCCCTGGCCTGCGAGGTCTATGCCCGGATCGCCCAGGATGCGGTCCAGTTGCACGGCGGCATCGGCTATACCTGGGAGCACACCTGCCATCTGTATCTCAAGCGCGCCAAGCTGAACGAGCAGCTGTTCGGCGGGCCGACGGTGTGGCTCGACGCGGTCTCGGATCGCCTGCTGGCGGCGGCTTGACGGAGATGACGATGACCGCAGTTCTCGCGCCCGTTTCGACCGACGGTTCGTTCGATCCGCTGGCACACAAGGATGATCTGGACGCCTTTCGCGCCGAGGTCCGGGCCTGGCTCGAGGACGTTGTGCCTGCCGACTGGCATGACCGGATGCGCGGCGCGTCCGAGGCCGACTACGTCGCCTTCCAGCGCTGGTGGTTCGCCGAGATGGGCAAGGTGGGTCTGGCGACACCGCACTGGCCGCGCGACTGGGGTGGAGCCGACATCGGCATCCGGCACCAGATCATCATCTTCGAGGAGATCGCCCGGGCCCAGGCACCGAACCCTGACCTGTTTGTGATTTCGCTCTATCACCTGCCCGCGACCCTGTTCGGCCATGGTTCGCAGGCCCAACGCGACCGCTATCTGACGGGGGTCAAGGAGCGGGGCGAGGTCTGGTGTCAGGGGTTTTCCGAGCCGGGAGCGGGATCCGACCTGGCGTCCCTGCGGACCCGTGCCGAGCGCAAGGGCGACGTCTATGTGATCAACGGCCAGAAGGTTTGGTCGTCGTACGGAGCCTTCGCCGACTATTGCCTGCTGCTGGCCCGGACAAATCCGGATGCGCCCAAGAAGCAGCAGGGGATCTCGTACTTCATCCTCGACATGAAGGCCACGGGCGTGACCGTGCGCCCGATCCGTCAGGCGACCGGCCAGGCCGAGTTCTGCGAGGTCTTCCTCGACAATGTCGAAATCCCCGTTGCGGACCTGATCGGCGAGGAGAATGCGGGCTGGACCATCGCCCAGTCGACACTCTCGGCCGAGCGAGGTTTGATCATCTTCGAGCTGTCGGAGCGGATGGCGAGAACGCTGGACGCCGATCTGGCGGAGGCGAAACGCACTGATGCGGCCTGGTTGAAGGATGATCAGCTGAGGCGAGAATTTACAAAGGCCTATAGCGATATGATCGCGCTGCGTCTGATGATCCGGGCGATGATGGAAGAGGTCGAAGCCGATCCGCACACGGTCTCTCCGACGATGCCGACCTATATCAAGGTCCATTTTTCGGAGCTTCTTCGCCGCTACACCGATTTCAGGGTGCGCCTGGCCGGGCTGGACGGACAGATCAAGGCACCCATCGTGTTCGGCGGCGGGCACCAGACGGGGAATGTCATGCACGACTTCGTTCTGAGCTACGCCTGGACTATTTCGGGCGGGGCCAATGAAATCCTCAAGACCGTGATTGCCGAGCGCGCGCTCGGTCTGCCGCGGTAAGGTCCCTCATGAGCGACACCGAACACAACATCCTGATCGACACCCCCGCCGAGGGCGTGGCCCGGATCACCCTGAATCGGCCGGAGGCGCTGAACAGCTTCACCTTCGACATGTACGAGGCGCTGACGGTCGCATTCGAGGGGCTGCGCGATGATCCGGACGTCAGGGTGATCATCCTGACGGGAGAAGGGCGCGCCTTCTGCGCCGGACATGATGTGCGGGCAGGATCGAAGCCGGCCTGGGTCAGGCCAGGCCTGGGCCGTATCCAGTCCGGCAAATACACGATGCGACTGCTGGGTCAGATCCCGATCCTGATGCGTTCGATGCCCCAGCCGATCATCTGTGCGGTCAATGGTACGGCGGCGGGGCTCGGCTA